>NZ_CP135275.1:6965000-7328859 GCF_032302195.1 Paenibacillus sp. MMS20-IR301 | reverse complement strand
TCAGATCAAGATTATTAATATTTGGCATAGCTGGTCAGCTCCTTTATCCATTTCTTAAATAATCATTTAAATACCGCCAAGAGTAAAAGAAGGCTCAAATACATTACATTGAATTACTGCTACTCTGCTATTCCCGCTTCTTCCCCACCGCACCCATATAAATCACAAATTCCTCCTCGCCGTCCAGCTCCAGAATCTCATCGATCAGCTTTTGATCATAGATCCCGACAGCACAGGCGCCGGCACCGATGGATTCACTGGCTAAGTAGAGGTTCTGGCAGACATGCCCGGCATCGATAAGGATCTTCTTATGGGCTGAAATATCATATTTCCATTCGGAACGGTACGGCGTGGTACTCCAGGCAAACATCACCGAAGCCTTCTTGGCAAAGTTAGGGACGAAGGGCTGATCCAGCGTAATCGCATCCACCTTCTGTTCGAGCTGATCCAGTTCAAACATGAATAAAAGCTTATGCTCTGCCGGGAGGTATCTGTAGATGCCTTGATCTACGCCTTCTACCCGCATAATCAGCAGGTAAGTCTCGAAGGTGTGAGTCGCTCCGCTGCAAGGTACCGTCCGCAGGGTAAGCCCGTTCTTGCTCATTCCGGTAATCCCTTGGGTCGCCCACAATAAATACGACAGCTCGTCCAGGCTTAATGCTTCTGCAGAATAGAACCTCGTACTTCTTCTCTGGTCAATACAATCATAAATATCCGCATGACCCACAACCTCCCTGCTGACCTTCGGCAGATCAATCAGCCTTGACTCCGGATCAAAGGGCTTAACCACCGGCGGCTGGGGAAGGCCCTTGATCTTATCTGTTTTGATATGTTTGAATTCATGGAAATTGGATTTCAGAAACGCTCTTTGCTGTTCATACCTGGTCATAACAGATCCTCCTGGCTTATCTTGATAGCTTAACTTTACCACTCCGGCAAAAATAGATTGTGATTTCATTCACTTTTAGTTCTGTCATAACCGAATGATCTTTGTCTTAACCGAATTTCCTGATATCCTCTCCTTCTTCACTTACAATAAACAGTAGTACTTAACAGGGGAGAGTATTAGCAATGAAAAAACAGCTTACATTTAGCCTTACATTATCCGTCATAGGGCTACTTATGATCTGTTATTCCGTCTTTGCGGGCAATGATAGATTTCAGGACATGCATAACCTGAGCAGCGCGAAGACTGCAGCATACATAAGGATCTTCATTTCACTAGCGGCATTTTCACTCTTGCTCTATTCTCTTTCGCTGTTCTCTGCCCGTATCCGGGAATTGCAGCGCAGCAAGTCGTTTACACAGGTTAAGCAAGCCCTTTCAGCACAACTCAGCCAAGGCATTGCTTTTGGAATAGATACAAGTATGTTAATGCAGTTTCCGGACGAACTCTTTGAGGCGCTAAAGAATGAATCTATCCTGATCAGCCATGAGGTTCAGAATGAAGTGAACGGGCAGAAATACAGCCTGGACAAAACCGTGTCTTTGAGTGCCCGGCATGCATCGAGAGCTGTGGAAGCAGCGCAGAGGAACGGCCAACGGATTACAATCCTGCCCCCTCCTGAGCTGGACACGATTAAGGAGTTTAGACTTAATGATACTACGGATAACCGGATTGTCGCTGCTTACTTGAAATATGATAAAGAAACCTGCAGCACCTGCCTCGTATCCAATGACCGTGGTGTCAGGCTTATTGCCGGTAATACAGGCCTTACGGTCCTTGAAGTTACTGAGACTTCCTCTGTCAAAAGAATTCCGCTTTGGAACAGGTAGCCTGCCACAACCGCATGATATCCCCGGCCTTATCCTCCAAAATAATTGCCGTACGTGAATAATCCCGGAAATGGATGGTATCCAGATCGATTCTCTTTATTTTCTGCAGGTTCACCAAACAGGACCGGTGGGTCAATACAAACTCAAACGAAGATAAATATTCTTCATAGAGCTTTAATGGAACCTTTGTTTCATAAATTCCTTTTTGCGTATGTACAAATATTGTCCGGTTAATGGATTCGATGAAATAAATATCATCCGGCAGCAATTGAACAATATGTTCGGAGATGACCGGTACAAATACACCGCCGCTGGCTAAATAATGCTGATAGTGCAGGTGGTGGCGCAGCTTCTCCAAGGCTGTCTTTAATCTGCTGGCCGTAAAGGGCTTCTCCAGCGTATCAATAATGCCTAAATCAGCTGCATGACTGGCAGACGGGACATGCCCGGTCATTAATAAGGTGGGGACCTTTATACCGCGGATCTGCAGCAGGCCGCACGCCTCTAATCCATTCATATTCCCGCTCAGCTCTTCATCAAGCATAACCGCATTAATCTCATTGTTAACAGTGAGCGCGTTGATGTACTCCTTCGCCGATGTAACGCAATCGGTAATCTTCACATGCGGCACTGCTGCGAGATGAGCCTTCAGCAGACTGAGTTGTGCAGGATTGTCCTCCACTATGAGCAAATTCAATGGAACCTGGATCATTACATCACCTTTGTCTATAACATAATTTGGATAAACACTTTTTCTTGCTCATAGTGATAATAAATATCGCCCTGGTACTTCTCCACCGTATTCTTTACAATCGTCAGGCCATTCCCGCGGACGGATTTCCCGCTTTTTTTCGTTGTATATCCCCTTTGGAAAAGCCTCTTTTGTGCTTCGGGTGATAGCAGGGCTGTATTTTCAACAGCAAACACATATTTTTTCCCGAGGGACTTACAGATTACGTGAATATTTTTGGGCTGCTGCCCGGAATATACCGCTGTCGCTTCCAATGCATTATCGAGCAGATTTGCGTAGATCTTAACCAGGTCAAATGATTCTATACGGTCATACTCCTGCCAGTCCGTCTCAAAGCTCATCTGAATATTAAGCGAATAGGCAAGCTCCCACTTACTATGGAACAATACCAGCAGAATCGGACTCTTAACCCGCAGCGACAAGTCTAACGGCTGGGATTCAATCTTCAACTGCTTCAAATACTCAGCAACATCGCTATACATTTCCATATCGATCAACCCGCTTATCACGTGAAGATGATTCATGATATCATGCCTGCTTGATTTTATCGTATCCATCACTTTTTCAAGCTCAGACAGGTAGACCTCTTCCGTTTCCTTCAAATTCCGCTTCAACCGTGATTTGTACAACCGGTTCAGGATGAACACTACAGCCAATAAGGCAACCGCAAAGATTACATCAATACCATATATAAAGGCATCGCTGCTCACTACCTGCCGGCTCACATCCGCTAAATCCTTAGCATCAATATCAATCCCCAGTACGCCAAGCATAGTCCCGTCTTTACTATAAAAAGGCACCCCGACCGATAAATAAGAGCCGTCATGTTCTCCCTTTACAATATCTGTATAGTAGCTAAGCCCATTTTTCGCTTGAATCACTTTAGCAGGAGGGACTGTACAAGGCGAGCCGATGGGAACATCATTTACGTGTGGAGGCAGGGCAGATACCATTACTTTAGAGATATCCGTTTCGTCCAGAAGCAATATATATACAAAAAGCGCGTCCATGGGAGCACGGTATTGCTCCAAATATGTTTTTATTTCTTGTCTGTGCGCATTATCCTGCTTCGTCAGCAAAAACTGTTCATAAGCTTCTTTATCAAGCTGCCCGGCGATATTCTCAGCGATCCCAATATACTGCTCGGCCAGCGCTATTTGCGCTGCTTTCCCGACCGAATAGTGAGTAATCAGCACCTTCATCCCGGTCAGGCTGCACAGAAGAAATAAAGAAAGCCCCACGAAATAGGTAAGCATCTTGTTAAACCTGATCTTATTTAATCGCATTGGTTTGGTGAATTCCTTTTTGGATTGGAATTGTTAGGGTACGGGTAAAGGTATTCGACAGAATGGGACTAATTTCCTTGTTTTTTGTAATCTCTCCGATGGAAATAACCTTAGATAGGTTACTTATAAATTCAGTTTGTTTCGATTTAAGAATCTTATGGTTATGAGCTTATTAAATAAACCAAGCGACGCCATTTAGCCATGACAGTAATCGCTTGGTTTGTTTTGTTACAAGGTAAACACTCATTTTTTGCTAAAGAGATATCCCTCATGCACTCGAAAAACTACTGCTGAACGTAAGGACTAAGCAGCTTCGCCTGTTCCGGCTCAAGTTTGCTTTTCAGCCTGATGCTTGTAATTCTCCAGACATCATTTTCCTTGGCAGCATCAATCGTATAAACAACAACGAACGGTGCCTGATTCTCAAGGAAATTACCGCCTGCATCAATGGGGAAGACGTTCATTGTTATTTCCAGGCTGGCTGCAGGTCCACTAAAGGCTGTTCCTTCGGCGGATATTAATTTGGAGCCCGGCACAAGCGTTTCATTCAGATGAATCCGGTCCATCCATTGCTGGATCGCCTCCGTCGAAGGAGACTGGCCGGTGAAGCTGTTCGTATATGCTTGAATATCCCGGTCATACTCAGCTACGGTCATATTGCGGATAAGGCCGTATACCCCGAAATCTACTTTGGAGTCGGCAACCGGGACATTCTCTGGTGTACGGTATAGAGTTAAGCTTTGTATTTTCCATCCACCTGTTCGTTTAATCAGGTTCACAGTATAAAAACCACGTTGAACAGACTCTGGCCGCTCACTCGCCAAGCCCTTATCCTCAACCCGCGAAGCTATTTGTGTTAACTGAGCAGAAGCGCTTGAGCCGTTTAATTGAATCTGTGGAGTGCCTTCCATGGAGTAGCGATAAGATTGGGTGCTGAAGTAGTTCTCCAAGCTCTGCAGCGTCTCAGAAGTTTTATCCCAAGCATCAAGGTACCCTGGCCCATCCCCATTACTTAAAGAATCAATACTTTGGGCAAGAACCGCTACAATTTGCGCCTTGTCCTCTTCGGGATTGGCTGCCGGAGGCGCGACATTGGATACGGCTGTAGAATGCCCTTTAGAGTCAATTGTAACGGTCTGGCTGGCTGTGTCCCATTTCACATCAGCACGCAGCGCATCTGCGACAAAACGCAGCGGAATCATAGTGTTGCCATTCACAGTCTGTGGCGGTGCATTGAGTGTAGTTAATTTCCCATCAATAGATGCATCTGTGGAATTAAGAGTGAGCGTAATAATTGAGGTGCCTCTGGCTGCTGTAATCTGTTGTTTGGCTTGATTCCAATACACCTTGGCCTGCAGTGTTTCAAAAATCGCCCGCATCGGCACAAGCACGGAACCCTTCACATTTACCGGCTTTGCACTGTAATTCTGTTTGACTCCATCAATAATAACCGTAATATCTTTATTGCCGGAAGCCGCTTCTGCACTTGCAGCAAACACAGAGACGAAACTTATGACTAATAAAAATGACCAGATGCGTTTCAAAATCAATTCCCTCCCAAGTTAGCATTCATGCAATATCAGTTACATATTACTTACAGAGCTTTCCTTTGTATATGAATTTTTTGCTATGGTTAAACAAACAAGACAAGCGGCAACAAAAAAACATCACCACCTGAATATCACCACTGTAGTTCGGTTAAATCCAACCGTAATCATAAAATCCCGATTTTTTCACGGTATCGAGCATGGACTGTAGTCAAGAATGGGAAGTCTTTTTCCATTTATGCAAAACAAAAAACCTCCCCTCACCCCGTAGGATAAGAGAAGGCTTAAACGCGTCACCTCTGAAGCACGGCAGCTATATTTTCAGCTCCCCAAGCTTGATCAGCTCGACAACCGCTTGCGAACGGCCTTTTACGTTTAATTTTTGCATGACGTTGGAGATATGGTTGCGGACGGTTTTTTCGCTGATGAATAACAGTCCTGCAATATCCCGTGTTGTTTTGTCCTGAACCAGAAGCTCGAATACTTCGCGCTCACGATGCGTCAACAGAAATTTGCTATGATGTTCGTTCCCTTTCAATGGTGTCACCCCTCCTTGCCCTGGGTTTGTTTGGTATAACAAGGTAAAGGGATACAGTCAAAACATACTATGTAGGGGGGCACTTAATGGTGCTGTTGCAGTATTAAAATGGGCGGGGACAGCCGCGGATCAGGGACAACCAGGAGCAACCAAGGACAGCCTGACCCAAAAAAACAGAAAAAACGGCTGCAGCCCGCAGTCGTTCTAGGCATCAGCCGTACAGGTCATACTCCGATCAAATACAATTCCCGGTGGTTAGCTAAAAGGTGAGGATGAAATCTGTCTGCCGGCAGGCATGCACAGCAACCTTACCGGTCCGTCACGCCCTTGCGGTCACGCCGGTTTAGTCCGGTAATGCTCTTGCACCCCCAGTGTAATTTATGAAATGGATTCCATAGCAAGCTTTAAATATGCGAAAATCTAAAAACTTCTATGATAAAATAAAACCATTCCATTCCCGGATCAGGAGGCAGCATTCGCCATGGCAAATATTAAAGAAATCGCCCGGATTGCCGGAGTTTCCGTAACCACGGTCTCACGGGTGCTGAATAATCATCCTTATGTCAGTAAAGACAAAAGAGCCGCCGTGCTGGAAACCATCGAGCAATTAAACTATACCCGCAATATGAACGCGGTTCATCTGATTACCGGCCGTACCGGTGCAGTGGGGGTAATTCTGCCTTATATCAGCGCTTTTTACTTCTCGATTATTATGAACGGACTAGCCCATGAGGCGCTGCAGGCCCAGTGCCGGCTGATTCTCTGCCAGAGCAATTACGTGGCCGATGAAGAGCTTAAGGTGCTGGAGATGCTGCGGAATAAAGAAATCGACGGCGTAATTATCGTATCGACGGCGCTCCAGCCGGAAACGATCGAGGAATATACGGCCTATGGTCCGATTGTGTCCTGCCAGGACAGCGGACAGCGCCGCTATTCTTCGGTATATACCCAGCATTATGCCGCTTTCCGGCAGGGACTGCAGTATCTGGCAGATAAGGGCTGCCGCGGCATCGGATACTGCGAAGGCAGGCAGCACGGCAACAGCGCCTTGATCCGGCAAACGGCTTACCGCGAATTCATCGAAGCGAACGGGCTGGACTTCCGTGAAGAATGGATGATCTTTGACTGTACCACCGAGGAGGATGGCGCGGCTGTAGCACGTTCCCTGCTGGATATGCCGAAGCGGCCTGATGCAATGATTATTACAGGTGATCATGTAGCTGCCGGGCTAATTATTGAAGCGCGCAAAGCAGGTCTCAGCATTCCCGGCGATCTCGCCGTGCTGGGCTTTGATAACCAGCCGATCGGCAGATTGCTGGAGATTACCACTATAGATAATCATCTGTATGAGATGGGGACAGCCGCCTTCCGTATTATTCATGAACAGATTAACGGAGCCTGCGGCGGACCGGTCTACCGCAAGCTGGATCACCGGATTATTGAGCGGTCTACAGTATAGGCCGGTTCCGGCTATAAAAACTGAAAATATTGCTGAACAGCGTCTTCTGCTCCGGAGACGTTTTTTTGTGTATTCAGCCCGCTATGATAATTATCACATTTTTGTTGACAGCTGTATTAGAGCGAATTATGATAAGTCCATTATTGATAACGATTATCATTGTCACGTATAAAAAGAAGGGGTGTCCAGAATGAAGATAGGTTATGCAGTTCCCGCAGGCTTGCTGGCAGCTTCCCTGCTGTTTGCCGGTTGTGCAAGCAATAATAACAACAATAATACGAATGGCAGCAGCTCCGGTAATAATGCTGCGGCTACGGATCAGAGCGGGGTAACCAGCCCTCCGGCAGCTGCCGGCACAGCAGATTTTACCGCTGCGACCGAAAACTACCGGCTGTACGTGATCGAGCAATGCGATGAATTCGTCAAGCAGACCGAAGGCTTCACCGATGCTGTAAAAGCAGGCAAGCTGGAAGAAGCCAAGGCGCTCTATGCTCCGTCACGCATGTACTATGAACGGATCGAGCCTATCGCTGAAGCTCTGGGGGACCTTGATCCGAATATCGATGCCCGTGAGAATGATGTAGATGCCGCCGACTGGCGCGGATTCCATAAGCTTGAGCAGGCACTCTGGCAGAATAATACTACGGAAGGCATGACGGATGTAGCCGATCAACTGCTGAAGGATGCACAGCTGCTGCGGGCAAAGGTAGAGACGGTTGATATTGATGCCAATCTGCTCGTTACCGGAGCTGTGGAGCTGCTGAATGAAGTCTCCTCCTCCAAAGTAACCGGTGAGGAAGAGCGTTACTCCCACACGGACTTGTATGATTTTGTCGCCAATGTGGAGGGTGCCCAGAAAATCTATGAGCTGCTGCAGCCCGAGCTGGCCAAAAAAGACCCTGCCCTGGAACAAACTATTGGCGAACGCTTCACCGCCCTGCTGAATGAGCTGGCACCGTTCAAATCCGGAGACGGATACGTTTCTTACGAAACACTGAAGGAAGATGAAATCCGCAGGCTAAGCCAGAATCTGGATGCATTAGCTGAGCCTCTGTCCAACATGGGAACTATTCTGGGAGTGTGACCGGCATGAAACGGAGAAATAAAGCTGCCGGTGTAAGCCCGGATGCTCAGCATGAGCAGCTCAAGAAAGGTTCTAACGATTCCCCTCTATTAGCTAAAAAAGTAAGCCGCCGCGATATGCTGCGGCTTACCGGCGCCTCCGGTCTCGGCCTGCTGCTGGGCGGCGGCGGTACTTTCAGTATTATGGCTGCACAAGGCAAGGCGGTAAGCCCCGCCGCCTCAGTCCCGCAGGCAGCAGGCGCCGGGGCTGCAGCGGACACTATTCCCTTCTACGGCGAGCATCAGGCCGGTATCCTTACTCCTGCGCAGAATTTCCTCTGCTTCGCTTCGTTTGATCTGACGACCGCGAAGCTCAGCGAGGTTCGACAGCTGTTCCAGGCCTGGACGGCGGCTGCGGCAGCCCTCACTTCCGGCACGCTGATTGGCAGCGTGAATGATAACCCTAATCTTCCGCCCACGGATACCGGCGAAGCGGATGGGCTGACCCCGGCGAAATGCACGCTAACGTTCGGGGTTGGACCGTCATTCTTCGACGGGCGGTTCGGCCTCGCTGCTAGGCGGCCCGCTACCTTCTCTGACCTTCCCGCATTCCGGGGAGACAGCCTGGAGCCGCAGTGGTCCGGCGGTGATCTCTGCGTGCAGGCCTGTGCCGATGATCTGCAGGTAGCATTCCATGCAATCCGCAATCTTGCCCGCATCGCCCGCGGCACTGCGGTACTCCGCTGGACACAGGAAGGCTTCCAGCGCACAGGCAGTGCCGATCCCGCAGGCGGTACACCGCGCAATCTGCTCGGCTTCAAGGACGGCACGGGCAATCCCGACGTCAGCGATGATGCCGAGATGAAGAGTGTCGTCTGGAGCGGCAGCGCGGACGAGCCGGCCTGGATGAACGGCGGCACGTATCTGGCGCTGCGCCGCGTGCGGTTCCGCATTGAGGTCTGGGACCGCTCGAACCTGAGCGACCAGGAGGCCACATTCGGGCGGCACCGGCAGAGCGGGGCACCTATCGGGGCAAGTGATGAATTCGCCAAGCTGAATCTTGAGGCAACCGATTCCAGCGGCAAGCCGGTCATTCCGCCGGACTCCCATTCCGCCCTCGCGCACGGGGACGGCTCGGTCAAAATGCTCCGCCGTTCCTACTCTTATTCGAGCGGGATGGATCTGAAGACCGGACAGCTGGATGCGGGACTAGTCTTCATCAGCTTCCAGAAGGATCTGGTGAAGCAGTTCGTCGGCATCCAGGAGCGCCTCTCCAGGAATGACCGGCTGAATGAATATATGGTCCACACCGGAAGCGCCGTATTCGCCTGCTTCCCCGGTGTGCGGGAAGGCGGAACTATCGGGGAAACGCTGCTGGGCTAGGCCATTGCCGCCCGGCAGTGTTGCTGCCCGTGGCTGTTCCGAGAGCTGTAGGCCTGGCCTGTCTAAATATACAGGCAGGGGATGTTATATTTATTCTTGAAGGGATGATCCGGATGGCATTCATTGCAATATTTCATTCATGGCGGCGGCAGTCCGCGGCAGCTGTGCTGCTAAGCTGCCTGCTCCTGCTCAGCGCGCCGGCTTCTGCGTCAGGCGCACCGGCCGATGAGCTGCTGCCGCCTGTAGGCAGCGCGCTTGTTGAGGCCGGCCAGAGCCGCTGGGAGGCGGCGGCGGCCGATGTGGATGCGTTCGCAGCGCTGTGGCGCACCGCGAACGAGAGCACGCCGGACCCGGCACTCGCCGGTCCGGCTGCTGCTGTCGACGCCGCGCTGAGCGCCGCGGCGGAGGCCCTTGCGGCCGGCGGCGGAGCGCCCGCCAAGGCCGCTTTGTCCACGCTCGCCCGCAGCGTGGACGCGTACGTCACCGCCGCCGCAGGCGATGGCGGCGGTGACACCGGCTCCGCCGGCCGCGCAGCTGCGGCGGAGCTGCTTCCCGCGGCGGAGCGCACGCGGGATGCGGCGCGCAGCGCCGACTGGAGCGCGGCGGCGGAAGCCTACCGCGCTGTCGTAAGCGGCTGGACGCCGGCAGAGCGCGGCATCCGCGGGGACAATCCCGCCGTCTACGGCCTGCTGGAGACGAAGATGAGCCTGCTGCGCATTGCGCTGCAGGCAGAGCCGCTCCGCGAGGAGGCCGCGCTCGCGGAAGCTGAAGCGCTGTCCTCGCTGCTGGCCGACTACAGCGAAGGCAAGGCGGTTGATACCGGCGGGGCAGCAGAACCAGCCTCAATTGAGGGGCTGATCAGCTACCTGAACAAAGCCTCAGCCTCAGCAGCTGCAGGAGACAGCGCGGCAGCGGCAGCAGTGATGGAGCAATTCATCACGGCCTGGCCTTCGGCAGAAGGCGCAGTGCAGATCGCTTCATCCAAGGTCTATGCGAACATTGAGAATGAAAGCACCGCAGTCACCGGCTATCTGCTCTCCGATCCCCCGAAGCTTGCCGAAGCAACTAAGATCATGGACAACATGCTTAATGAGCTGACACCGCTGACCGTGGAGCAAACGTACACAGCCTGGGATGCCGCACTGATTCTGCTGCGTGAAGGACTGGAGGCAATTCTTGTGCTTTCTGCACTCCTCGCCTACCTCCGCAGGGAAGCGGCGCCGGCAGCCCGGCGCTGGGTCTGGTCCGGAGCAGCAGCGGGACTGGCCGGAAGCATCGCCCTGGCTGTACTGCTGACCTATACCATCTCCCAGGCGGCCTCCGGGGGCGCACGGGAACTCATTGAGGGAATCGCCGGGCTGTTCGCGGTAGTAATGATGCTCACCATCGGCCGCTGGCTGCATGGCAAATCCAGCACAGCCGCCTGGAATAAGTATGTTGGAAGCCAGGTTCAAGGCGCGCTGGAGAGAGGCAACCTCTGGTCCCTGTTCTTTGTTTCCGCACTGGCTGTTCTGCGCGAAGGAGCAGAGACGACAATTTTCTACGCGGGTATGGCTACTTCTATCGCCGCCTCACAGCTGCTGCTCGGAATTGCGGGCGCACTAGTGGTGCTGTTCATCCTGGCCTATGCCATTATTGTGCTTAGCGCCAAGTTGCCGGTTGCCGCCTTCTTCCGGGCAGCCGCCATACTGATCTATTATCTTGTATTCCGTTTCCTTGGAGAGAGTATCCACTCCCTGCAGGTAGCCGGCAAAATCCCTGCGCATGCAGAGAGCAGCCTGCCATCCATCAGCTGGCTCGGCTTGTACCCGACCTGGGAGACCTTCGTGCCTCAGCTGCTTATTCTTGCGTTCATCCTGCTTACGCTGCTGCGCGGCAGACGATCCGCAGTCACAGCGCGCACTACAAACCGGTTAACCAAGTAATCAAACTACTGCAGCTTGCGTGACTCATCACAAACACACAGGCTGCAACTTTAAAATTTACAGGCCGCTATTACGTATCCCTTTACTTAGCCCCCTTCGCTATCATCGCTTCCTGCACCTCCGTTCCCCGGCATTGGCTCAGCTCAATCTCAATCTCAACTCCTCCTGATTCTTTTTCCTTCCGCCTTCCGTCCTCACTCCAGCCTCGCCCCCAACCCTCTATCCTTCGCCCATTGACTTCTATACACTACTCTGCAGTTAGAATCTCACTTACATCCCCGGTCCTCTCTCTCCCGGCTCCCGCTGTGAGCAAATGTCCCTTCAGACTGCCCATAAGCTTTGTCCTTCATGTGTAGGGGCACTAGCGACCCCCTGAGTTACAGAATTAAAACATGAGCGCCGTTTTTTCACCGGAAAAGTGGAGTTTGCCCATGAAAAGCGGCGGATAAGGGCCGTCATGTCCGTAAGCCCGCCCAAATGACCTTTTTTGAGCGAATAAAGGCTGTGGCGTCCGTAAAGGTCAGCTTAGAATTGTATTTGAACCAGACAGATGGGATTGGCTCTCTATAACCTGCTCCCCCTACGGTTGGCTTCCTTAGTAGTGGGAGCCGAACGCCAACAATCGTGTACAATAAGCTGTCGCGCGGGTGGCGGTGAAATAATAGAATGAATTTCGGCCGTTCAGCAAGAAGTTCTTTGGGCATTCTTTCAGCCGGACATCAAAATTGAGGGTTATCTACAGCAGAACTACGGTGAGCTAGCGGCAGAAATGCAGTGAGTCTGCGGCGGATCTGCAACGAGTATACACCAGAACTAAAGTGGGCCTATGACGGATACACTAGTTCTTTGGCGATGCTCAATGGATTACGCAGTTCTACATTAATCCATAGTAGCGGGTTTGTATTCTCTCCAATTTTACCCTTGAGGCAAACTGACTATTGCTTCCTTTGGCATTTTGATTTATTCTGAATATGAAAATAATTTTCTTTAATATGAGTAAATAAACTAAAATAATTTCAAAATAACATTTTCAGCTTACGGCCTATTTTCTGCACACAAAACAAAAACTAAAAACCAAAAAAGGAAAGAACCAACTACCAACAAAAGAAGGTGAATACTTGTCCCCTATCTTACATGCTCTAGAGCATGACAAGCCCAAGCTGTCGCAAATGGAACGCAAGCTGGCGGAGCGGATTCTGGCTTCTCCGGGAGAGATTGTTCATATGGGGATTACGGAGCTCGCGGAGGAATGCGGGGTCAGCCCGGCGACGATTACGCGGTTTTGCAAGATGCTGCATTTCAAAGGGTTCCCCGATTTCAAGGTCAAGCTGGCTGCTGAGCTGGCCCATAGCGAGGCTTTGCCGCAGGACGGCGGGTCCTCTTACCAGGACATCGTGGCAGGCAACCCGCTGCCGTTCATTGTGGAGGCGATGCAGGCCAATCATCTGGCTTCGATCCGGGATACCACTTCACTGCTTGATCTCGGGCGGCTGAAAAGTGTCATTGATCTGCTGTGCCGGGCAAAGCGGGTTGATCTGTACGGAATGGCCACTTCCTCCATTGTCGCCCAGGATTTCTACCAGAAGCTGATCCGCATTGGCGTGAACTGCACAGCTTTTGCCGATTCACATATGCAGATTACTTCCGCTTCTTCGCTATCTGCCGGTGATGTGGCCTTTGCCGTGTCTTATTCAGGGGAAACCCCGGAGACCATCGACGCCTTAACCTGTGCTGCCGCAAGCGGCGCCGCTACCGTATCGCTCACCTCTTATGGAAGCAGCACCCTGGCGGCCCTGGCTGATATTCCGCTGTTCTCTTCGTCCCTTGAGCAGGGCATGCGGCGCGGAGATATGGCTTCACGCATCGCCCAGCTGCATATCATCGATATTCTGTTCACCGGCATGGTCAGCACCCGGTTCGGGGATTTCATCCCTAAGCTGGAGCAGTCTTATCTGAACGTCCAACATTACCGTCATAAACGGGGAGGTCAACATTAATGAATATTTTAAAATTCCAGAATGAAGAAGATTTCGCGGTGACCGGAGCAAACCTTATCGCGAGCCTGCTGCAGAGCAATCCCAAGGCTGTACTCGGCCTGGCTACCGGAAGCTCTCCGGTCGGCGTATACGCAAGGCTCGTGGATATGCACCGCAAAGGAATCGTGAGCTTCGCCAAAGCCTCCTCCTATAACCTCGATGAATATGTCGGCCTGCCCGCAGATCATCCGCAGAGCTACCGCAGCTTCATGAATGAGCATCTGTTCAACCATATTGATATAGATTCGGCCCGTACACATGTCCCTGACGGAAATGCTCCGGACCTCGCTGCTGAATGCCTCGCTTATGACCGGATGCTGGAGGATAACGGCCCAGTGGATCTGCAGATCCTCGGCATCGGCAGCAATGGCCATATCGGCTTCAACGAACCGGATGCCAGCCTCAGCAGCGGCACCCATGTTGTTGATCTGCTGGAGGAAACGCGGGAGGCGAATGCCCGTTTCTTCGACAAGCTGGAGGATGTGCCGCAGCAGGCTGTAACGATGGGTATCGGCGGCATCCTTAAAGCTAAACAGATCGTGCTGCTGGTGCGCGGGGAAGAGAAGGCCGAAGCCGTGAAGAATGCGCTGGAGGGGCCGATCACCACCCAATGCCCGGCCTCCCTGCTGCAGAGCCATCCGAATGTCGTAGTCCTGCTTGACGAAGGAGCGGCAAAATGGCTGAAATAAAAGCTGCAGACGGTGCACTACTGTACGGTAAAGTGTTGACCCCAGCCGGGGTCGTAGAGCACGGCGTAATCGCTGTAGCGGAAGGTCTGATCCAGTACGCCGGGGAAGCCGCCTGGCTGCCGGCTGCTTACGAACACTGGGAGGCGGCAACCCATGAGCCTAAAGGGCTCCTGATTCCCGGATTTGTCGATGTGCATGTGCACGGCGGCGCCGGTTATGATTTCATGTACAGTGATGCTGCTGCTCTGGACACCATAACCCGCTTCCATGCTTCGCAAGGAACCACATCTATGCTGGCTACCACCATGACTGCCGCCAAAGAAGATATTGACCGGGTATTAGCGGAAGTGGATGCTTATCGCGCTGCCGAAGGCGGCATGCCTTACGCAAAGCTCGCCGGTGTCCATCTGGAGGGGCCGTTCATCAGCCAGCGCTGGCCCGGTGCGCAGAATCCTGAGCACATTGTTCCTGCGAGCATTCCCTGGCTGGAAGAATGGGAAGACCGTTATCCGGGCATGATCCGCCAGGTTACACTGGCTCCGGAACGTGAAGGTGCACTCGAAGCAATCGGGTGGCTGCGCCGGCACGGCATTACAGCAGCGCTTGGGCATACCGATGCCTCATTTGAACAGGTTATTGCTGCTGCGGATGCCGGCCTGAATCAGGCCGTGCATATGTTCAATGCCATGACGCCGCTGCATCACCGCAAGCCGGGAACTGCCGGTGCAGTAATGTTCGATGCAAGGATTCGCGCCGAGATTATTGCTGACGGAATTCATGTCCATCCGGCAGCGATCAGCATCGTCACCCGGCTGAAGAACAAGCAGAATCTGCTGCTGATTACAGATGCGATGTCGGCAACCGGACTGAGCGACGGAGAGTATGCCATCGGCGATCTGCCCGTCATTGTCAGCGGCGGGATTGCTACATTGAAGGAGCATCCCGAATCACTGGCCGGAAGTACACTGACCATGATCCGCGGCTTCCGCTACCTTGTGGAAGAGGTCGGACTCAGTCTGCTGGAGGCCTCGCAGGCGGCCAGCCTTACCCCGGCCCTATCCCTTGGCATGGAGCGCTCCATCGGGTCAATAGAGGCAGGCAAACAAGCTGATATTCTGCTGCTCGATGACAGCCTGAACCTTCGCGGCGTCTGGATCGGCGGACAGAAGCTGGAGTCTGACTGCGAGTAAGCACAACAAAATAACCTCTTATGTATAACGCAGCAATGCAGCCTCCATTAGTTGATGGCTGCATTGCTGCTTTTTATTTCTCTGTTCGGCTGTGCCGGCACAGCCGGTCTGTATAAGCTGCCTCTTCCGCTGGAATACTATCCTAATCCAGGCAGGCTGGAGCTTAATATCCGCTGCGCGTAGGGAAAATCCGTTCAACCATTGTCCGGAATTCATTGGCAAAGCCTTTTAGCGGATGGCCTGCACGGAACTCCCTGGCATAATAATCTGCGCGTTCCACGAAATCAGGATTTGCGGACACATATACATTTTTAATGTCCGGATTTGATTTTTTTACCTGATCGGCAATCTTGTCCTTCAGATCCTGGGTTAGAGTATCATTATCCCGGATTACCTGTGTTCCATTGTCCGGCGTTACACTGCGGATGCCCACAGATCTCCGGCCCATGCTTTCATCAATATCCTGCTTGAGCCGGGACCCGTCAACCATATTATTACCTGACATGATGCCATTATTTCCGTTCCCGGGATAATTGGCCGGATCTGTCATGCCTGTGCCGCCTACCGTACCTGTACCGGTCAGATTTCCCGGAATTCCGGCAATTGAACCGCCTGTTCCGGTCATACCGGGATTACCGGCAGCTGTCCCTCTTCCGGTTCCACTAACGTTTCCGCCCATTCCCGCGCCAATCCCGGTTTCCAGCCCGCCAGGTCTGCCTGACCCGCCCAGCATGCCGGCTGTGCCGCTGCCGAAGCTGTATGGCTGTACTCCCCGGGTACCTTTGGCATGAACGCCACCCGAGGCATTTTCCAGCATCACGGCGACATAAGCGCTTTTGCCGACCAGCATGACATTAGCCGAACGCACCTCCGGCATAGCCGCCACGCGGTCTGCCAGCTCTTTGCTTACCTCCATACTGTCAAAGTCGCCCGCCCGCATCCCGTTCTGGACAGAATTCACGTGAATACGCCCGTCTGTGCCCCGTACACTTTTCGTCTCCACATTGCCTGTTGCAGTGTTATTGGCACCGCAGCCCGTAATACTTACCGCACCAAGCAGCAGTGCTGCAGAAACAGATAAACCGAATTTCGACCGTAACATCCATTCATCCCCCATCTACAGATTTGTGAAGTGCAGCGTAACAAGCTTTAGCATGACCTCCGGCCAGCCGGGCTATGCTGAAAGGATTTGGTACATCGCCCCTATTACCGTCACGCGTAAGGAGCCTCTGGCGTATCTTATAAACAGCAGAAGTGTTTCTCCGTAAGGTTAATGTCAGGAGGGGTGAGCTTGAAGGTTTTATTTACGTTTTATGTACCGAGCGGCGGAGTGGAAACACTGAACAAGCTGCGGTGTGAGAGTCTTCAGCGCAGCGGGATCGAATGTCATGTGCTCTATTTAATGCCGGGGTCCGGAAGTCACAACAAGACCACTTTCCCGGTGTTCATCACCTCCGAGGATACGGAACTGAAAGGGCTCCTGGATGAGCATAACTATGATGCTATTATTGTCACTTCAGATTATTTGCTGATGGAACGTATCCGCCGGCTGGGTTACAACGGCATACTGATATATGAATCGCAAGGCCTGGGCAAACGCAGCGATGCGCGGGATATGATTATTGACGCAGTGCCTTATCTGCAGTCTTATTGCAATGCGGTGCTGATCCCGCCAACGGACCACCTGCTGGAGCTGTTCATAGAAATCTGCCCCTGGCTGCACCGTTATGTTATTCCGAATATCGTTGATGTACACTCATTCCGGTATATTCCCGGCGAACTGCCCTGCGATCCGGTTATTGCCTGGGTAGGACGGCTTGAAGCCAACAAGAACTGGAGTGAGTATCTCAAGATTGCATATCAGCTCCGCCTCCATAAACCTGATCTTCACCTCTGGATGTTCCACGATCCTAATCTGGCTGCCGACAATCAAAAGGAAAAGTTTCATGAAGAGCTTCATGCCCTCGGCCTGAACGACCGGCTAAGTGTATTCACGAATATGCCGAACCATATGATGCCGGTATATTATTCATCCATTGCCGGTTCAGGCGGCTTTCTGCTGTCGAGCTCGATTACAGAAGGATTCGGTTATGCGGTGGCCGAAGCTGTCTGCTGTACCTGTCCAGTGCTCAGTACGGATTCCGACGGGGTCAGATCGTTCATCAGACATAACATTACAGGCAAATTCTATCCGCTCGGCAATGTAGATGCAGCCGTAACCCAGGCACTCGAGCTGATGGATAACATTCCGCTGCGCGAAGTAATCCGCTATCAGGGCCGCCAGCATATGGTTTCCCATTTCGGATTCGAGAAATATGCCCATTCTTTCCGGGAGATGATGAACTCCTTCTCCATCTTCTAACGATTAAGATCCGCTGGACGCTGACCAGCCAAATATCAAAAGAACCCTCAAATCCCGCAGATTACGGGGCTGAAGGTTCTTTTTAACTATGTTTTGGGGTTGTTTCTGAGCTGAACGAACGCATCAGCATCTGTCTGCCCTGCAGAATCATCCGCCTTGTCTTGACACAATTTCAAACAGCTCTGACTGGAAAATCTGCATGCTCCGCTCCCACGTAAAGCGCTGTGAATCCAGCTCTCCTCTTGCCGCCAGGCGCTGGCGCAGCTCCTTATCCTTCACCAGTGCTGAAATATCCTCTGCCAGCCGGTTCTCATACCTGTAGGACATCAGGCAATTATGCCCGTGGACACAGTATTCGAGGTTCCCCCCGGAATACACTGTCACCAGCGCAGCCCCGCAGCGCATGGCTTCAAGCCCGGGCAGCGAGCCCGTATCATATGTGCTGGAGCTGACGAAAATATCGCTCTCATTATAGTGATAAGACAGCTCCGAATCGTTCCCCGGTGTACGGATCTCATATCGCCCTTCGCCGAAAAGCTTCTGCAGATACGAAGACGAAGCATACTCTGCCGGAGGCGTAATAATATAGATGTCCACCTCCGGATGAAGCTGCTTCACTGTATCCAGCTCCTGAAGCAGATAGTCCTGTTCCCGGTGGCCCGAGAACCCTCCCTCCGGCTTCCTCATGATTGCCGAGATAACAATCTTCCCTCCCCCTCTGCCGCGCAGATGGGTGTTGCTGAAATCAGGATTTACTCCGATGGGGACAATCCGGCCCTTAATGCCATGGTTAATCCGGATAATCTCCTGCTGCCAGCGGGACAGCACCAGCAGATTGCGGGTACTGTTATAGGAAGCAAAGGACTGGTTGTTATCCGGCAAAAATGTCGGCTCATAACATAAGGCCAGCCGGACATGCAGCCCCTTCCCCTGTGCACTGGCCCGCTCAGAAACCGGTACTGTTGTATAGTAGTTGGAGATGATCACATCCCCGTAGGGGAAATCATGTTCAGTCAACACGGCTGAAGGAGAGATCACAATCGGACATTTCATTTCATATTCTACCGTGGCGTAAGAGGGCATAAGCACCACAACCTCATGGCCGGCTTCAAACAGACGGTTAGCCAGCTCCGCCAGCATCCGCTGGGCGCCGCCTCTGGACAGGGTCAGAATCGGGAATGTCAGCCTCATTTCGCTTTCTCCTCTCTCAGCAGCTGTGTCAGAATGCCTTTATGCCTCGCCTGCACCAGCGCAATCTCCCGGTTCTGCGCCTCATTATGGATGACTGAGCCCATCTCCTGATGCACACGGTAATCGAGCAGCGGCTCCGCAATATAAGACCACTTATAATGCGGCAGAATACGCAGCCACAAATCATAATCCTGGGTATACAGAAAGCCTTCATTAAACATCCCTACCCGGGAAAAAATCTGCATATCCAGCAGCACAGAGCTGCCGTTCACCGGGCATCCGGACATCATCGTCTCAATCAGGTGGCTTCTGCTGTCAAACTGCATACCGATCACTCCGGAGAATCTTTCCCCAAGCTCATTGATATAGTAATAGGCTGTATGACAGAAGGAGGTGCCATAGCTGCGGATGGTCTCCAGCTGTCTGCGGATTTTATCCGGATGGAACAGATCATCAGCACTTAGCCAGGCAAAATAGGCTCCGCTGGACGCCTTGATTCCAAGGTTAAGCGCTGAGGCGGTACCGCCGTTTTTTTTGCGGATATACACAATTCTGTCCCTGTACGGCTCAAGCTTCTCCATATAGCGCGTTGATCCGTCATCCACGACAATCAGTTCAATATCCGTATAGGTCTGGGCCAGCACGCTTTCGACTGCCTGGTCCACATAGGGACAATTGTAGAACGGAATAACCACTGAAACCCTGGATTTATGGTTCATATGCTCATCCTCCTCCTTCCCGGTTTGTGTTTTAGACTGTTTTGCAGGCGAGAAGCGCATCCAGCGGAGCATGATCGTCACCGAACGCTTCCCGGAAGGAAGGATTCTCTGCATGGTGATAGCCTTTCAGCACTGTTACAGCGTAGCCCAGGTTCAGAAAATCCTCCGGCTCCCAGCCGCTCCAGTGCCGCTGATAATACTCACCCTGCAGATTGAAATGATCCTTGCCCTCCTGCGGAAAAAAACCCCGCGGCGTAAATACAACCACCCGGCTCGCGGCAATCAGCTCCGCCTTTCTCAGCAGCTCCACACCATCCTTCATCGAGAAATGCTCCAGCGAATCAATCAGCGTAACCGCGGAGAAGGTGCCCGGCAGGAACAGCTTATCGATATGGCTGGCATCGGCGTGAACCGGAATGATGTGCGGCGACTTATACTTGCGGTGCAGCAGATACGGCCGGTGGATATCCAGTCCCAGTACAACAGCCGCTTCATAACGCTCAAGCAGCGTACCGGTTCCGCTGCCGATATCCAGAATACTCTCGGAGAATTTCAGCTGCTCCAGCAGGACCGGCAGGAAGTCTTTCACTTCGATTTCCCGGTACATATGCTTTCCCTCCCCAGATTAAGTAGATTGAGCAATTAACCATTTCAGCCGCCCATGGAAGCGATCAGCTGGCTGAGCGGGGCATGATAGCGGGCATTAGTGGCAGCGGCTTCTGCCATAATGACATCGTAATGCTTAAGGGTCCCCATTCCATCATGCCGCCTGTAGGCGGTCAATGACTGGTTGAGCATCACCGGCGGATAACCGTTCAGAATCGCCCGGTACCACAGATCATAATCATGGGTATAGGGCAGAGCTTCATTGAACAGGCCGATGGCTGCAAAGATCTCCCGCTTGAACATCACCGTACACCCGTTGATCGGATTGCCTTGCAGGAAGCAGCGCAAGTAATCAAGCTGGCTTCCAAACATCAAGGATGCGTTCATCTCGGTACATTGCGAATAGCCGTTAATGAAATTGAAATTGGTATACGAGATCAGCAAACGGTTCTGCTCCATGAACAGAACCTGATTATTGATTTTATCGTGGTAGAACATATCATCTGAACTTAGCCAGACAACATAATCCCCCGTAGCATGGGTAATTCCATGGTTCAGTGCAGAGGCAGTCCCCCCGTTAGCCTTACCCAGGTAGTGGATATAGGGCAGATAAGGAGTGATCCGCTCCGCATGCATCGTTGAACCGTCATCAACCACGATAATCTCATAAGGCTGCCAGGATTGAGAAAGGGCGCTTTGCAGCGCCTGCTCAATATAAGGGCAATTATAAAAAGGAATGACCACGGATACTCTCGGCTTCATAACTACCTTCCTTCCTTGCCGGCCCTGTAATAGCCGATAATATCCGCAAGCGACCGGGCAAATAGGGTCTCCGGCCTCCAGCCGAGAGCAGCAGCATCGTCCTCGGGCTCTGCAGGCGGCACTTCTTTATCAGCAGATGCAGACGGAGGCTTTTCCGGAACGGCTGATGCCGGGGAAGACTCTGCCTGTCGCTCTTGCTCAGCCTGGGGCCCCCAGTCGATCTCCACCGGTGCCGCAGCGTGAGCCAGCAGTTTCCCGGCAATCTCCCCCAGCTCCCGCTGTGTGCCGGAGCCGATCCGGTAGATTTTCCCGGTCTCCCCTGAGTCCAGAATATAGCGGTATGCCCTCACGGCATCCCGTACATCCAGGAAGTCACGCTGTGCATGGCGTGAGGAGAGGCGGAACGCAGCCGGCGCGGGTTCCCCGGCAGCCGCAGCAGCTTCACTGCGCACAATATGCTGTGCCAGGAGAGAACAGAAGCCGGTTGAAGGGCCGGGGCCGATCAGATTGGAAGGCTCCGCCATCAGTACCGGCTGCTTGAACAGCGTTCCCCAGGCCAGGGAAACCAGTTCCTCCAGCGTCTTGCTTAGACTATAGGGGTGAGGTGGTCCTGCTGCGGAATCCGGTCTGTATTTAAGCCGGGAGCCGGCCACCAGAATTCGGCTGGCCGGCCGGGCACGCAGAGCCTCAAGCAAATACAGGGTAGCCATTACATTAGTCTCCATGTAGAGCAGCGGGTCACGCCATGACTCCGGAACCGAATTCTTGCCGGCCAAGTGCAGCACCAGCTCCGGGCGGACCGTTTCAATCATCCGGGATACGGCTTTGCGGTCACCAAGGTCACAGGCCACCTGCTGAACTCCGGCGGGAAAGATTGAAGCTTCCGCTGCGGTGCCGCGCACCACAGCAGTCACTTCTGCCCCTTCGGCTGCGAAGTATTCCACGGCATGCCTGCCGGTAAATCCGCCGGCTCCGGTAATCAGCAGCCGCCGGCCCTTCATGTCGTCATCTCTGCAGAATGCATGAAGTCTGCAAGCTCAGCAAGCATCTCGGGATATGAAGGCAGCTTGATACTCACATCGCTCCTGGTGCTGACCAGTGTCCGGTCCTGGATATGGAGCTGCTCGGGGATGATCTCCACATCGTCTTTATGAAAAGCCGACTGCATCATCTGCAGCAGCTCACATTTACTCACCGGGCCAGGGTGGGCAAGGTGGATCAAGCCGGAAAGGTCCGAGTCCAGCAGAGAGCCGATAACCTTGGCCAGCTCCAGCGTGGTTACCCCGTTCCACATCACACGTTCATAACCGGTTACCCGGCCCTTCTGGGCCAGGAACCATTCCATCAGCCCAATGCCGCCGGTACGGATTTCCGGACCGATGATCGAGGTACGGATCGTCAGATGGCCGGGGGCCCGCACTTCTCCCAGGCTCTTCGTGATGGCATAGACCGAAGTGCCATCAGTCACATCCTCCTCCGTGTACCTTCCGCGTGTTCCTTCGAACACGCAGTCGGTACTGATGTGGATGAGCCGGGCATGAATGCCGTCTGCTGCCCGCCGCAGGCGGTGGGGCAGAAATCCGTTAACATGGTACGCGCCGATTGCGTCGCGTTCGGCAAATTGGTTAAGCACCCCCATTGCATTAATAATGCAATGGGGAGCCACGATTTCGACCAGCTTCTCTACTCCGGCGATATCATCCGCATCTACATACAGCCCGCCAAGATCACTCTTATCCCGGGTTGTATGGAAGACGTGATGCTTGCCCTGGCGGCGGAAATACTCCGCCAGCATGTGACCCGCCATACCGTTTCCTCCGAGGATAAGCAGTTTCATTTCAGGAATCCTCCCCGGATCAGAATATCTTTGATCTCTGCCTGATCCATCAGATTATTCTCCGAGCTGAAGCTGTTGAAGGACACATGCGGATAAGGGCGGTAATGCTCCTTCAGCCCGGGCATATCCAGCGTAGGAAGGATGACCAGATACTGCTCATCGTAGACAACGGTAGTCAGACTCTCGAAATCGCTCATGAGAATCTCATGGATTTTTTCACCCGGACGGATCCCGGCCTCAATCATGCTGACATCCTTCCGGCCCGAAGCTTCGATCAGCACCTCGGCCAGATCCACGATCCTGCAGGTAGGCATGGTCATTACGAAGATCTCGCCGCCGATGCTGACCTCCGAAGCCTTGAAGAGCAGCGTGATGGCATCGCGCAGGGTGAAGAAGAACCGGGTCATGTTCATGTCGGTAATGCGTACCTGCCCCTTATCCTTGATCTGCTTCATGAACAGATGGACTACGCTGCCATTCGTGCCAAGCACATTGCCGCCGCGCACGGTAACAAACCGGGTACCTGAACCGATCAGATTGGCATATACGAACAGTTTCTCGCCGATCGCCTTAGTCATCCCGTAGAAGTTTGACGGATTAGCCGCTTTGTCGGTGGAGATGTAGATCGCTTTTTCCACATTGTTGGCAATGGCCGCTTCAATAACATTCTGCGTTCCGACCACGTTGGTCTTCAGCGCTTCATACGGCTGGTCTTCGCAGACCGGAACATGCTTGAGCGCCGCCAGATGGAACACATAATCCACACCGCGGCATGCAGCCACGAGAGCGTCCTTATCCCGGATATCACCGATGACGAAGCTGAGGCGCTTATCTTCAAATTCACGGCTCATGGCTACCTGTGCAGACTCGCTGCGGGAGAATACGATGATTTCTTTGGGATGCTGCGGCAGCAGTTGCCGGATAAGCTCATGCCCCCAGGAACCGGTACCGCCTGTAACCAGAATCCGTTTATTATTGAACATGCAGGTTCCCTCCAAGCAGAAATTTAACTACTTTGATCGAGACATCGGGAGTCAGGTACCCTTCCGGCGCCTCCCAATCAGGCTTAAGCGACGTCATCAGCACGGTGCAGCGCAGAATGCTGTTCTGCTCTACGCCGGACACTACATTACTTCCGCAATCGACGGTCTCCGGGCGCTCAGTGGTCCGGCGGATTGTTACCGTCGGCACTCCCATCAGGCAGCATTCCTCCTGAACGGTGCCGCTGTCGGTAATGGCGCACAGGGCGTAGCGCTCCAGATGGACGAAATCGAAGAATCCGAACGGCTCATGGAACTCCACCAGCGGATTCATGGTCAGCGGGAACTGCTCTGTAAGCTTGGAGCGTGTGCGGGGATGGATGCTGCAGATCAGGCGGAGCCCGAAATGCTCAGCCACCAGGTTCAGTCCGCTCATGATCTGCAGCAGGGATGCCGGATCATCCACATTCTCCGCCCGGTGGGCTGTAACCAGCAGATACCGGCCGGCCGTAAGGTTCAGCCGGGATAAAATATCACTGGCGCCGATCCGGTCTTCATAATGCGTAATCACTTCATGGATCGGATTGCCGGTTAACACGATACGCTGGCTGGGGAACCCCTCGCTGAGCAGATGCCGTTTACTCTGCTGGGTATACGGCATATTTATGGTGGATACGGCATCTATGACACGGCGATTTTTCTCCTCCGGCACTTTCAGATCGTAGCAGCGGTTGCCTGCTTCCATATGGACTACAGGAATACCCATCCGCTCGGCCAAAATAGCACACAGCGCACTATTGGTGTCGCCGAGCAGCAGAATCCGGTCCGGCTTCTCCTGCAGCAGAATGCTCTCCAGGCTGCCGAACATTGCCGCCAGCTGGCCCCCGAGTCCGGCCTGCTTATCCTGCAGCACATAGTCCGGTGCACGCAGTCCCAGCTCGGCGAAGAATATCCCGCTGAGGCTGGCTGTGAAATTCTGCCCCGTGTGCACCAGCACATGCCGCTCTGCATGCTGGTCGAGCAGCGGAATGATGACACTGAGCCGGATAATTTCGGGCCGTGTGCCCAAAATCGTCATGATCTTCATGGGTTCACTCCCCTTTGATTATGGCCTGCCGCCAGGATGATGGCAGGCGGTCCTGTCTGAGCTGTACGCCGAGGTTGAGGCGGATGTGTTGCAGCGCCGGCGCTGGGGGCAGCAATTTAGGGGCACTTCTGCCCCTAATCCGGGCGGTTCCGCCGGATGATGCCTGTTCAGGGGCAGTTACGCCCCTGAATGGTGCAGGCCGGCAGGCGCAGCGCCGGCCAAGGGCACCCCCGGTCCGCGCCTCCCCCGCGGACCTCAGGCCGCCTTCCGCCGCCGGTGGCCCCGGCGGCGTGCACGGCCCGCGCGGCGGTGCTTCCCGCCGCCGGCCTTCCTGCGCGCGGAGCGTGCCGCGCGCTTTTTACGCCCCGGGCGCTTCGCTGCGCGCGCCCGGGATTTGGCGCGGCGGAGCTTGCCGCGCCGGAGCTTCGCACGCCGCAGCCGTGCCGTGCGGCGCGCGGTTCCAGCCCGCGGCGCCTCAGCAGCCGCGGCAGTCCCCGCGCCCGCCGGCGGAGCTGCGGGCGGGGGATCATCGCCGCCGGCAGTCTGCGGCGGCAGGAGGCAGTAGCGGAGATACCACCTCTCCGCTAAGCCGTGCAGGCGGGCGCGGTACGCCGCCGGGCCGTAAACGGCCTCGATGCGCTCGCGCGCCCGGCTGCCGATGGCCGCAGCCATGACCGGAGCGGCCAGCAGCATGTTCACCTGCGCGGCAAGCGTGCCGATGTCCGCCGCAGGCACAAGCAGCTCACCGCAGCCTGCGGCGTTCAGAATCTCCCGTAAGCCGCCGGAATCATAGGCAACTACAGGCTTGCCGAAGGCGTAGCCCTCCAGTGCGGTCATTCCGAAGCCTTCACGGATCAGGCTGGGTACAACCAGCAGATCCATGGCGCAGTAAGCTGCCGGCAGACATTCCTCGTATCCGACAAATTTGAACCGGGAAGTCAGACCCTCCAGCTTCACCTTGCGGACACAGCGTTCGTAGTAGCTTTTATCTCCGGGGGAACCGACGACCATGTAGCGCGCAGCCGGATGCTGCTCATTCACCAGCACCGCCATTTTGACGAAATGCTCCAGACCTTTCTCCTTATTAATGAAGGAAGAGACATAACCGACCAGCGGTTCTTCCGGAGCGATCTGCAGTTCATTCCGCCGCTCCCCCCGCAGCTTGCTCCACGCTTCAAACATCATCTCCGCATCATTCCATGACGGAGGCAGCTGAGTCACCTTGCCTTCGCGGATATCCTCCGGGAAACAGGCCGCAGCCGTCTGCGAAATAGCCAGAATCTCATCACTGTTGCTGTGAATCAGCTCTACGCTGAGCGGGGTGAACTCGTTGTCCGTAATGGTCTCGGAGATTTTCCAGACCACCGGAATTCCCAGCGATTTCGCCGCCATCGGCGGCAGAGCATGCACACAGGTACTGGATATAATAAACGACGGGCGCAGACCCGCAAGCCAGGTGACCAGCTCCTGGTATTCCCGGGCCTCCTGAAGCTTACGGATATCAGCCGGAAGGCCTGCATACGGAGTATACATACCATAGACAAGCGGGATCGGCAGCAGCTGGACATTGATCCCGTAGCTCCGAGCCAGGCGTGTAAGCTTTCCGTCCTGCGGGGCTACGAGAATACAATTAAAGTAAGGAGACAGCTCCCGGCTGAAGAACAACAGCAGCTTCTCCGCACCTGTTATACTGCGTGTATTGGAAACATGGGAAAAGAGGACGATTGTAGCTTTGTCGGCCATGGTGTCTCGGCGCTCCTCCGCGAGGGCTGTGGAGCAGCCATTCACCTCCCTGAAAGTTTTACGAAACATTAGCAGCATGGCGTTTCTTGAGCATCCGCTTAAGTTGTACGAAGCTTCACTACACGGTACTTCTTCACCATAAGCCTTACTACGGAGCATCCGCTTAAGTCCGGCTGTGCATCTCCGGCGGGTCCCCTTTTCTCCCTTACGGACTGTAGAGCCGTTGGTCCGTTAGCCAGCCCGCGGGCAGACGTCAGAAGGCGGTGTACGCTCCGCACCGGAGGCAGGCAAACATCCTAACCCGGTACTTCAACCAGTATATTGAGGGGGCACAGATGCCGGCACGACACCTGTCCCCGGTGATACGCACATTTTTGCCTGCTCCGGCTGCAGCCGGGACCCTGCTGTTTGTCTTAGCCGTAGATGACACTAAGCAGCTGGTTCAGGCGTATGGTGTAGGTGTGGTCCTTCAGCGTCCGTTCGAAAGCGCGCAAAGCCATATTCCGGCGTTCTTCCTCATGCGTCAGGTAATAACGGATTTTATCCATCATCTCCTGCGGGCTTGAGAAGGTATCGATCTCTTCGCCAACCTTGTAGAATGAGCCCATATCATCCCGGGCATCGCTGAGCTGCAGCGTACCGCTGGCGGCAATCTCGAAGGTACGCGGATTCGGGGATACCGCCGGAATGTACAGCGTATTGTTATTCGCCACCTCATCGATATGAGAGCGGTGCAGGTTGATGACAATTTTCGAGCCGCTGTAGGTGACTGCCGTTTCCTGCGGGGACATCCACTTGCCGATCTCGATCCGCTCGCCGTAGAGAGGCGCTTCAGGCAGGCGGTCCCACCAGATTCCGTTAATCACTGTGTTGTAACTCATCAGCTCCGGCATAATATCGCGGAAGAAATTAATCCGGTTCCAGTACGCAGAGCCGATGAAGCTGACATCACGGCTGACTGGTGAACGTCCGGTCGTCGGGCGGTAATGCTCCCGGTGGGCAGCAAACGGCAGGTAATGCACCTCTGTGCAGCCGAGGCCCTTGTAGAACTCTACACAATTGCGCTCCAGTGTGAAGACATAGTCATAGTGGGCAACGATTTTCATAGTGAAATCGGTATAGTACGGGTCATCGGTCAGCCAAATCGCTGTCTTGATCCCTCTGCCGCGCAGAACAGCCACCTGATCCAGCGGCAGATCAAGACCATCGAGCACCAGCACGAGATCAGGACGCTGGGCCGAAGCCAGCTCCACCAGATTCTGGCGGACATCGGTAATGGTGACCTGGGCGGTCAGTCGCTGCAGCGCGAAGAGCACGGCATCATCAAGCGGGGAATACGGATACCCCTTGCCTGAGGCTACATACATGACATGGATATTGCGGACCGCAACCGGCTCCTCCGGCCGGCCATCGAGTATGGCCAGACGTCCGCGCAGGTATCCCTCATCGTATCCCACCTTGAAGCCGGTCAGGCGTCCGCTCAGCTTTTGTTCTTCCGCAGGGGTCCGCGGCAGCGGCGGGGCAGGCATGATAAATTCATTGTTCATGAGTATTCGCTCCTTCTATCCCATAGTGGACTTTAGCGTTGTGCAGCAAGAACATTCAGCAGATGGGGCAACCGTGCGGTAAAGGTGTGATGGCGCAGTGTCGTCTGCAGCCCCCGCAGCGCATACTGGCGGCGCTCCTTCTCATGCTTCAGGAAATAGTCAATTTTGCGTTTCAGCTCATCCGCAGAAGCAAAGGTCTCCAGATCACGGCCCGGACGGTAATGAAGATCCAGATCCTCGCGGATATCAGTCAGCTGCATCGTTCCGCAGGCGCTGATCTCGTAGGTCCGCGGATTAATCGAACGGGACGGCAGCTGGAAGGTGTTCCGGTTATCCTGCCCGCCCTCCCAGGGGCGGTGGATATTAATGACCAGCTTGGCGCCGCTGTAATAATTAGCCGTTTCCTCCGGAGGGATGAAGCCGCTTCTAATGAAGGGAGACAACTCGTCGAAGGTACTCAGGCGCTCCCAGAAGCCGCCGGCGATCAGCACTTTTTTCCCGCGGAGAAAAGGGGCCAGCTCATCAAACAGCTCTGTCCGGTTACGGAAGGCGTTGCCGATGAACACAATATCGAATTGATGCTGCGGACCGGTGCGGCGCGGGTAGAACATCTGCGGGTTAACACACAGCGGGAGATAATGCACGGACGCCACACCGAGTGAGCGGTAAAACTCCACACAGCCCAGCTCGTGGGTAAATACATAATCATAATGCTTACAGATCTCTGAGGTATCTTCGGTAAAATAGGGATCATCAACAAACCAGATCGCTGCCGGAATGCCCAGCTTTCTTATCTCCGTAATCTGTTCCAGATGGTTCTCGGGAAACACATGCAGCCCGTTCATCACCAGCACCGCTCCCGGAGACTCGCGGGCCGCTACCTCCAGCATGGTCTCCGGAGAACAGATAAGCAGCTCGCTTACGAGCAGCCGCAGCGCTTCCGTCACTCCAGTGTCAATCGCCTGAAACCCTTGCGGGACATACATCAGCTTGAACGGACGGCATGCTCCCACCTCAGGAGAATTCAGAGTCTTCACGGCCTCGCATAAGCCCAGATGATATCCCTCCTGGTAACCGTCGCGGTAGTCCCGCGGACGCAAGTTTCTATTTTTTGCTTTCACGGCCTTCACCCTGCCCCGTCATATTCTCAAGACAGTAGTACTATATGCGGAGTCAGCATCCGCCTCATGGTCATCTGTCTGTACTCTGGCGAAATTGGCACATGCCCCCTGTCTTTCGCCCGCATGGCCCGCACCTTCGGCGATTTCATCCACAAACATGCCCCACCAACATCCCCCACAAAGTGCAGTCCACTCACCGAAGCTTATTCAAGTACTTTGCGGGGACCCCGGAATTCATATAGAATCAAAAGAACAACCATCCGTGTAACTTGGCTAAAAAGGGGGAATTCAGAAATGAGTTCATTGCATGGCCCGATGCTGTATCTCCGGCATGCGGAGCTGCTGCGCGAGCAGGTGCCTTCGTTCGGGGTGTATCCGTTTAACCTGCCCGTGGTACGGGTACTGGAACGGCTTGTTTTCCGGAAGCAGGTCACTTTTCTTGTGGGGGAGAATGGAACCGGCAAATCGACGCTGCTGGAGGGAATTGCTGCAGCCTGGGGCTTCAACCCGGAAGGCGGGACGCTGAACTTCTCGTTTGGCACCCGTGCCTCCCATTCAGGCTTATATGAATATTTGCGGATTGCCAAAGGTGTGCGGCGGCCGAAGGACGGCTTTTTCCTGCGGGCGGAAAGCTATTACAACGTGGCTACTTATATCGATGAGCTGGATGAGGAACCGGGCAACGGCCCCCTGATCAAAGACTCCTACGGCGGAAATTCACTGCATGAGCAGTCACACGGGGAATCCTTCTTCTCGACATTCGTTCACCGCTTCGGCGGGCAAGGCATCTATATTCTGGACGAGCCGGAAGCAGCCCTGTCCCCGCTGCGGCAAATGTCGCTGCTGGTGCGGATGCATGAGCTGGCAGAGCAGAATTCACAGTTCATCATTGTCACCCACTCCCCGATTCTCATGTCTTATCCGGGAGCGGATATATTCCAGCTGGAGGGTGAGAATATTACGCCTGTTGCGCTGGAGGACACAGATCACTACACGGTTACGCGGGCCTTCATGACCGACCGCGAGAAAATGCTGCGCGAGCTGCTGGGCGATGCGTATAGCCCTCCGGGCAGCTGAATCAGGTTTCATAACGAAAAAAGACACCTTGCGGCGCAGCTGCCGTCAAAGTGTCTTTTGAATTTACATCAATACTCTGTAATTCCCAATTGGATAAAGCTAGTCGTCCTTCTCCGGATGACATTCACTGTATCCATTCAGAAGCGCATCCAGCTTCACAGATTGGCGAAGTACCCGTACATCCTGCATGCCGTACTCCAGGGCTAATTTGTTCAATTCTTGTCTTGCCTGTTCAATCCTGTCCTTGTATTCCTCACTACCCATAGCGGCCCCCTTGCAGAATGAGGCTGTTCCAAGCCATTTTCCACACTTTTACTAAAGTTCCAAACACATTGTATTCTATAATTTATCACGGGTCAATTAACGCTTTGCAGAAGCAGCAAATTTTACAAATCTCACGATCGTATGCACAATCCACCCAAACATGGCTACGGCCATCATATCGAAGCAGACATTGAACAGGAACAGATGCTTGCCGATATCCGCCCTTCCGTCACCAAGAATAGGCACGAGGAAGGAGAATAGTCCGATCAGTCCAAGCAGCATCAGCAGTTCTCCGGCAATCCGCCCCGCAGGCTCCCTTGTACGGAAATAATAGAACAGGACTCCGGCATAATAGACCAGATAGAATAAGGCGAGGAACCCGAGCGAGTCAGGCAGATGTTTATTCTTGAACTCACTCCAGCCGCTGTAGGCGAAGGCTACCGTTCCTGCCGGCTTGCCCGCACTTTTCTCATAGCTTCCGAGATAATAAGGACGGATAGACATGCTGTTCCCGGCAGCATATTTCATATTGTCTATTAACCTGACGGGATGCTTCATATAAAAGAAAAGTACGTCCTTATGCGATACCCGGTCATAGAAATCCGCCTTAAGCGAAGGATCATCCTGCTTAATCGCCGTATCCCCCTGAAAATAATTCGTTCCCGCCAGCACCTCAAGCCGCGAAGGCAGCCCCAGATCCCGCAGGTCCCCGCGCACATCCGGCGACTCATTCAGGATACCGAAGAACACCGTCTGATAGAGATTGATATGCTTCAGCTCCTTCGGCGCGGCAACGTACATGATTACGGATACAAGCGCTGTTGCCACCGCGAACCGGAGTGCCAGCTTACGCCAGTTCCCGGCTCCGTCCAGCGTCCGCAGACGCAGGAAGATCAGGGCGAAGGCGAGGCCGACCGGCGCATTCTGGATTTTGGAGCAGATCAGGAACAGTACGGCCACAAAGAACAGCGTCAGCCCTTTCGCCGTCGGCGTCTCCTGCCCGGTAAGCCGCAGCCCCAGCGCAAAGGTAAGCAGCATAAACACCATCGATACCGGTTCGCCGAACAGGGAATTGAAGTAGGCCAGATAGCCGATATCATAAAAAACAAATAAGATGCCCGCACCCAGCAGCAGTCCGGTTACATAAGATTCCCTGGCCCCCAGTTTGACGATCATCCACGTAGCCGCCAGCAGCAGCAGGGCATATACCGCCCCCAGCAGGCGGATATCGAAATAGCTTCCGTGCACGAGCCCCGCGAGAAGCCGCGGAACCAGCACGAGCAGAATCTGCGAGGAAGGATAGAAGCCGCGGAATATATTTTCATAAGAAAACCGGGAATGGCTGAAGCTGAAAAAGCGGTCAGCGTAACTCTCAGCAGCATCGTAGTAATTCAATCCGATCGTATTCATCATCCGCAGGAAATCGCCGTTGTCGGCAACCCCGGTGAAGGGACGCACGAACAGCAGATAGATGATCAGTCCGCAGCCCGCCACGGCTACGAGATGTTCTGATTTTAATATTTTCTTCATAGCTCCTCCTAGCGCTGCGGCAGCAGCTTCACATATTCATCCGATAAGCCCATCAGCTTCAGGATGTAGTCATAATCGCCCTGATATTTACTGATGTCGGTTACCGGCTGGAGCGTATCCAGCGAGACGGCCTGACCGTCAGCGAACCCTTTTCCCGGTACGAACATCACTTCATCATTGAAAAATGAACCTGAAGGCAGATAATACCGCATCCCTATCACATTCCTGTTAATATTGAGCAGATCATGCCCGAAGGCGGTAAACCCTTCGTCTTTCAGTGAGACTCCCAGCAGATTGGCTACCGTAGGCAGAATGTCCAGCTGGCCTCCGGTCCGCTCCACTACACTCCCCTGCGTCATACCCGGCACATGCATGATAAGCGGAATGTTGAAACGGCTGACCCGTTCATCATAAGGGGTTCCAAGTGCTTCTTCTACCTGCTCCGCCGGAACATCCTTTGGCTGCAGACCGAAGTGGTCACCATACATCACCAGCACTGTGTTATCCCACAGGCCCTGCTGCTTCAATCTCTCAACTAAAGTTCCTATCGCATAATCCGTATAATTGATTGCTGTCAGATAATCGCCGAGCATCGTGCCCTGCAGATTGTCAGGAACCGTAATCTTCTTGAAGCTGTCCGGGATCTGGAAGGGATGGTGGCTCGACGCTGTCACCAGCTGGGCGTAAAACGGCGTTCCCTTCTTCTGCAGCGCTGCCAGCTTATCCACAGCGGTCGCATACAGCTGCTCGTCAGAGGCACCGAAAGCATTGAAATGGTCATTGTTGAAGTAACCCTTGTCATAATACCCATTGAAGCCCAGCGCCGGGTACAGCTCATTGCGGTTCCAGAATCCTACCTTGTTCACATGGAAGGTGTAGGCTTCATATCCTTGATCCCGCAGCAGACGCGGCAGGCTAGGCAGCTCCCGGTCTCCGAAGCCCGTGGACATGGCCAGCGTCCCAATCGGGTAGATTGAGGTATTGCTCATGAATTCAGCATCGGAAGTATTGCCGGGACCAATCTGCTGATAGACACGCGGGAAATAAAAGCCTTCGTCAGCAAGGGAATTCAGCACCGGGGTCAGCTCCTGGCCGTCCAGCGACTGATGCAGCGGGAAATTCTGAAACGCCTCCATTTGGATGATAATTACATTCTTACCGCTTTGCGAGCCGAAATACACCGGCAATCCACCTGCTGAGTCCCTGTAGGGATATGTTGCTTCCAGCGCTGCAATCTTGGCAATCGTTTCATTAATATCCCCGGTGCCAATAAGGCCGTTATCCTCCTGCGCTTTGAGCGCCGCAACCACCTCATAATTCAGGAAGCCGGCACTTTCCGCCTGCACCAGCTCATTGGTAATGCCCCGTGCAGAATCAATGGAATACACCGACAGCGAGCCGCCGCCGATAATGGCTACGAGCAGTACCACCAGGTATACTCTCCGGGCGCTTCGTGAGGGTTGACTGCTGAAGTGCCGCACCGAACCGTGCTTCCACCTGCGGAACAGCGAATAGAGCATCACAGCCGCCAGATCGGCAAAAAACAGATAATCGACCAGTTCAATTGTAGATTCCACACTCTCTTTGACCTGGAATACCTGGTTCAGCTCATAAAGCGCCAGGTAGGTCGGCACCGAGCCAAAGTGGTTGAAGTAGACGCTGGCCGCGAAGAACAGCAGCGATAATATAATGTTAAGACTCCAGAAAACCGCTTTTTTCATCCGTCCCGGAGTAATTAGCGCCAGCACGCCCATAACCAGCAGCACCGGTGCGAGATCGGCAGCAATCCATTGCCAGGCAATCCGGTCAAAAAAGAGCCCGCGCAGCAGCAGCAGCTTCAGCCACAGAAGTCCTGCGACAATATAAAAATGTGCCTGCAGAGGCTTATTTTTCCGCTCGTTCATAATGATGATATCTCCTCTTACTCTCTCATATTGAAAAACTGTGTAAACTCTATTCCATTTTTCTGTAAAAGTTCAGATTTCTCTAGTATAGCAATAGTTGAAATAGTTATCAAAGCGGTGACTTCCATAAAATGCAAAAAGAACGCTGCCCTTATGGGGGCGCGCGTTCTTATCATTTGCGGAGAGGAGAAGAGATTATTCGGCAGGCGTTAAACTCTGCTGAATCATATAAAACGTACCGTCCAAATTATACGAAGCTACTACAGGAGCCGCCCCGTCAGGGCTGGTGAAGGTTAATATCCCCGGTGATTTCATATTTGTATCAACCGTATAATCTTCCAGGCGGATGCCGAAAAGTTCATCCACTATGGCAGCAGCTGAGCGCTGCAGCTCCGCTGTGTCCATATTGAGCAGCTCCGTATCCTGCTCGCCGCGGATTTTGGAATCAGATGATCTTACATCGCTCAGCGTGTAGTCGAAGACTTGGAGGATATTCCCGGTGGCATAGTCCATCATAACTATAGCTGAACCATACTCGTTGTCTCCATAGGTCAAAACAAGGATATCCCATTTCGGAGCTACCGTCCGCTTAATCGAGTACAGATGATCTGTCTGCTCCGCACTCTGCCCTCTAAGCAGTCTCAGCGCTTTCAGGCCTGCCGCTTGTACGACTGAAGTCGCCTCTCCCGCTTCAACATTGAAGGTTGACCGCTCATATTCACCATCAACATAATCAATCTGCCCTTCGGTCCCGATGAGACCGTCAGTGACCTGTACACCTTGCCGCCCGCTGTCCAGCCCGTAGTGCACAAAATGCTTCAGACCTGTAACTGTGAATTCTCCCTTATACCCGGCATCCTGCAGATGACCGAGCGCTTCTGCAATGAACGCCGGATCAAGCTCCTCAGGAGGATAATAGGCGTTCATGTTCGTCCGGATGACCTCACCCGTCGCTGTGTCAATCCAGACTACAGCCGAATCCTCTCCTTCCTTGTAGTGGACAGCGGCGATGCCCTCCTCCGGCGCCTTAAGCCGCTCCAGAAACAGAATTGGCAGCTTCTTGCCAAGCTGCGCCTGCATAGTCTGATCAGCAATTTCTATCAAACCGTCATCTGTAAGCACGCTCTGGCCCGCCACCGGCGGTTCGAAAATTCCGGTCCGGGCCGCCGCTGCCGTAGGATTGAATCCACCCGCAGACCCGCTTCCGTCAAGCTCCAGATACAGCAACCCGGCGCCAAGCATCAGGAGGATGATCGCTGCAGAGAGCATTCGCACACGGAATGTTCTGCGGCGCGGTGCAGCTGGTGTCACAAGGTCTTCGGCCGCCCCGCCCGCATGAATCTGCCGGATCACATGATCCGCGGCCGCTTCCTTAAACTTCATTTCCCGGAAGGGCCCTTTCCGGGCGGTATCGTACCACTGGGGCTCCTGCTCATGCTTCTCCATTACTCCATCCTCCTTAATTTGTCCTGGATAAGCTTACGCGCACGGTGCAGCCTGGATTTGACCGTTCCGGGGGAGATCTGCATCAGCCCGGCAATCTCACGGATCGTCAGCTCCGCCTTCAGATCAAGCACCAGCACCTCGCGCAGCTTATCCGGCAGCTTCATAATCAGGCTCCAGATTTCATCCGCCTGCCGGTTGCCCAGATACTCCATCTCGGCTGAACGGGATACACTGCCGCCTCCCGCTGCTGCAAGCTGTTCCTGCCCCGCGGCCGCTAACGGCTGCACTCCGCCCCACAGCCCGGAACGGTAGAAACGTGATTTCCGGTACGTAAACACCGTATTGCGGGCAATCGTGAATAGCCAGGTTTTCAGTGACGAAGCGCCGCGGTATGTCCTGATCCGGTAATAACATTTGATGAACACCTCCTGCGTGAGTTCATCTGCCTGATCGCTGTTTTTGGTAAGAAAATAGATATAATTCCAGACCTCTTCTCCATAAAGCTTCATAATTTCCCGCAGCTGCTCTTCCGTAATTGCTTCAGCCTGCTCCAGTCCATCCAGTTCCAACGGGCTCACCTCACTATATTTGACCTCAAGAAAGGAGGAAGGGTTCATTTTATATCAAAACATTCCGCACTTTTACTGAAAATAAAAAAAACAGAGGACCAAAGTCCCCTGCAAAGTATATAGCTTAAACTGGCGTTTGCCTATTACGGTTCAGCTCCGCTATAGAAAGGGCCAATAGAGCCGCTATCCCAGCGGGGTCTTCACCAGCAGTCTCTTAATCGAACGGTTAGCTTCCTGAAGCACTGTTTCCTTATCTACGGTCTTCAGCAGACCCTTATGCATGAGAATTTCCCCGTCAACAATCGTCGTCTCCACATCCGCGCGGGTGGCGGAATAGACAATGCGCGAGATCGGATCAACATCATAGGACGGGAAGGTGTGGAAATTGTACAGGTTCAGAATGGCCAGATCCGCTTTTTTGCCGACCTCAATGCTGCCGATCTCCTGCTCCATGCCTACCGCCCTCGCTCCGCCAATCGTCGCCATCCGGAACACGCTTCTGGCATCCATCGTCGTCGGACCGTGCTGCGGCTTCTGGATGACCGCCGCCAGACGCATCTCATTGAACATATCCAGATTATTGTTGCACGGAGCGCCGTCCGCTCCCAGGCTGAGGTGAATATGATTATGCAGCATCCCCGGAGTGTCGGCAATGCCGGAGGCCAGCTTCAGGTTGGAGCCGGGGCAGTGGCTGACATGTACCCCGCGGTCACGGAGAATCCGCTTCTCCTCCTCATCCAGCCAGACACAGTGAGCCAGAATGAGGCGCTCATTCGCGAGGCCCAGATGCTCCAGATAGACCACATTACGCATCCCCGTCATCGCCTGCACAATCTCGATCTCCCCCTGATTCTCAGAAGCATGGGTATGCACTTTGACCCCGTAATGTGCCGAGAGGTCCCGCACCTCCTTCAGCAGCGCCTCCGTACAGGAAATAACAAAACGCGGGGAGAACGCATACTTAATCCGGCCGTTGCCGTAGCCGTTCCACTTCTCCAGCAGATCCACGCTCTCCTGCAGTGATGCCGCCGTCTCTTCCTGCAGCGCCGCCGGGGCATCCGGGTTCTTCTGATCCATCATCACCTTGCCCGACAAGGCGCGGATGCCGCTTGCCGCAATCGCCTGGAACGCAAAGTCCGTATGATTCACCGTCTCCATATCGACAATCGTCGTGGTGCCGCTGGTAATTAACTCTCCAATACCGAGCATGGCGGAATAATACAGCGACTCCTCATCATGCGCTGCTTCAAGCGGCCAGATCCGCTTGCGCAGCCAGTCCATCAGCTCCAGGTCATCGCCTTTGCCGCGGAACAGCGTCTGGCACAGATGAATGTGGGTCTGTACAAAACCAGGGATTACCGTGCGGTTCTTCGCATCCATCACGGTCTCATCCCCCTGTACCTCAAGGCCGCTGCCGATCTCCACGATCAGATTGTCCTTAATACGGATATCCCCGTATATAATGTCCTCCTGCTTATTCATTGTAATGATCTCCGCATGTTTGATCAGGATATTCGCCATAACCCGCTCCCCCTTATCCTCTTGTCGATGTCCAGCTGGTGTATAACACAAAAAGGCCACAAAAATATGCCTCAGCATATTTTCGTAGCCAGAAATTTACGGTTCCCGGTAGAGACCCTTAAACCAATTATTAAGGATATACGAAAAGGACTATTCTATTGCTTAAGAATAGTCCTATCATAAATCAAAGACAACTTTATTGTCAACGAAAGTTATTAAACATTACACAAACTTAATTTAATATCTATTTAAGTAACTATTTACTGTAAATTAGTTACTTTGCGTTATATAAAATAACATATAGGTAATAATTTGAGGTTGATTCAAGGTGTGCTAATGTCATATTTCTATGCCAGTACCTTCTCGAATACAGGAAAAGCTGCTGTACGTCCGGGAAAATGAATCTCACCCCGCTGTGCATATCCAAGGGCGGGATACAGCTTCAGTGCTCTGCTATTCTTCGCGTAGGTATCAAGCCGGATGCTGCTGTAACCGCCGCTGCGGGCAAATTCTTCGGCAAAAGCAATGAGCCGGCGGGCAATCCCCTTGCCCTGAATCTCAGGATGAACTGCAAGCCGGTGCATAATTAATTGAGGCCCCTGCTGCTCCTTCCACTCGATGGCCCCGTATTGCTGCGCCTGATTCTCATCCAGCACGATGATGCCGGCGATGGCTTCGCCCTCCGCAAGGACAAATAAGGTACCCTTGTTAATATCCTCCGTGATGACTTCGCGGTTCGGGTAATGCTCGTCCCATTGATCACTTCCGCCTGCCTGCATAACTTGTACACATTTGGAAATCAGATTCATAATTTCCCCGGTTTCCTTCTGCCGGCCTCTGCGTATCTCATTCCCACTCATGCAGCTTCCCCGCTTTCCTGTCGTCTTTTGGACCCGGTAAAGGTCTGTTAAGAAGTCTAACACATCCGGGTGCAAATTCCGATAGTCCAACTTATGCTATAGAGGCGGCGGGGAATTGTGCCAACCTCTATAGCGCCTCAGCTACACTGCGGCAGCAGATGCTTCAGCCCAGCTCCAGCTTATGCCCGTCCTCGAAGCCCTTGGCGAAACCTGCGTCGAACCCCACGTTGTATGCTTCGGTGTAGCCCTGCTGAAAGGCGTCTCCCGGCGGGAGCTCCGGAGGGACGCCCAGATCCGGGGGGAGCGGGACAACCTGCGGCGCCGGCGGGGCTTCAACTGCCGGAATCACCTGTACCGGCTTAGCCACCTGTACCCGGCGGCTAAGCCGGCGGCGGAGTCTTCTTTTTTTGCGCAGCAGCAGCGGTCTCTTGCCTGCCTTACGGATCAGTCCTCTGCGCGTTTTGCGTCCAAGGGTTTTGCGCACGCGCGTTTTCCGTGACAGCAGCAGTGTGCGTCTGCGCCGCTTGCTGCCCGGATGCAGCTTGCCAAGTCTCTTTCTCTTCATCCTTCTACTCCTCCTGTACTTCATGTCCTTCTTGCAGCGGTGCCCTCCGAGCAGGCCTTATTCAGCCAAGGTGCAGCAGGAACACCCTGTTTGGGCTCATGCAGCGAAATGCCGGAGATCATCCGGCACATCGTACTCTGGTACTCACTGAGAATCCTGACATTATCGCTTAGCTTGCGGGCTGTCAGCTCCGATTGCCCCGTAACTTCGGCAATGCTCTCCAGGATGGCCGCGAGCGCAGCCTGGCTGCGGGCGATCGAGCGGATCATCTCCAGCTTGACGGCATGTTCGGAGAGAAGCCCGCCGCTCATTTGCTGTCGTCTCCGAAGCTGAAGCCGTCCTCACCGTCTCCGCCGAAGCCGCCGCCTTCATCCTCACCGCTGCCCAGCACCGCCTTCAGATTGCTGTAAAGCCCGTTCTCCAGCTTCGTCAGCCCTTCAACCATCTCCACAATCACCTCGTGGATGGAGATTGATTCCTTCAGCTGGTCCTCATGGGAGTCGAACGCTCTGGCGTGGACATGATGATGGGTCCACTGCTTCACTTTCTCCGCTTCCACCGCCTTGGCCTCCAGGATCATCGCGATGTTCCACTGGATTACAGCGGTCGACTCCAGCATTTGCAGATAAGCCTTTTCTCTGCTCATCTTCCGCCTCCTTGCTCAGGTTACGCCTTACTCTTCTTCCTGGCCGTTTAATTCCTTGATCACTCTGCCTACTCCCTCAGCCATCGCTTCTTCAAGATCGGCAAGTGCGTTGAGGTAAGCAATAATGTTCTTGTTAACCTGACCTGAGCTTTCCACCAGCCCACTGAATCCGCCAAAATCAGGGTCCGCATCCGGCAGATCGTGGACTATTTGCGACATACGGACGGCTACGTGGCGTTCGGCGTCGAGAATCCGTGCCATCTGTTCGTGCGTATGGGCCATGTGCTGCAGGACTTTCGTTATTTTACTCTGCACCTTCATGTCTCCTTTGCTCAAACGCCCTGCTACAGCATATGCGGCATCAGCCGTGACGGTGCCGGAGAAACTCCGCAAGTTGCGGAGGGGAATGAGGGGAGTGGACGGATGAGGGCGGGGGGGGGGGGTGTTGCGGCGGCGGTAGTGGTGGATGGGGTTGTCAGCATAGGATGTAGACGTGCGTAGAGCTCGGGCGGGCGTTAGTAACTTGGAGTTATGGTTGGCGGGGATGGGACTGGCGTTGGCAGCGTGGAGTTGCGGCATGTGGCGTTATGGTGGTTACATTCTAGGACCTAACCGGAAATAATTGGAAAAACGTCACTTATTTCATTGGTATTATAGGTTCCTTATGAAAATAGTTGGAAAAACAACACTTATTCAGACCATAATTGAGCATTATCAGGCATAGAGGAGAATATAGATGTCATTTATCCACTTATTTCCGGAAGTGAAGGGAAATCCAGATATTTAAGTGTAGAAAATCCAACTATTTCCTTCATATAGCGGCGGCGAGCGGCAGATGTACGGCTTATTACACACTAGGCAGAGCGGCAATAGCATCCTCAGGGGGGGCAGCTTTCTCTCAACAAAGAGAACCGCTGAGGGAGATTGACAAAAAGCTGGCCCCGGGACTATGCTGGGTTAAAATGTAAATACCAGATCGGAATCTATCCGGCAAACATTATGGTTTACTATGTATCTTATCGTTTAGAAACGGGGGCATTCTATGAAACTTACAGACAACCGCCTGGATCTGCGGCCGCTGGCTGCTGCTGAACTGGCCTTAGCTATAGAGAATTATGCAGAGCTGGAGCAGACGCTGGGCTTAAAGGTTACCACAAACGGGACACTGCTGGATGATGAAGAGATGCAGTACGTCATGCGGATACGGCGTACCAAAGTCCTGCAGGACGAGAAGAACTGCCCGTGGCTGACCAATTGGGCTATTATACACCGGGAAGAGCAGCGGATTATCGGCTTCCTCATCCTCAAAGGGACCCCGAATGAACAGGGCGAAGTTATCGTCGGATACGTCATCGATGAGCGGGATTGGGGCCAAGGTTATGCAACCGAAGCATTGCAGGGGATCAGCCGCTGGATCTTCAGCCACCCGGAAGCGCACTGGATCATAGCAGATACTGAGAAGGATAACATAGCCTCGCACCGCGTCCTGCAGCATCTGGGCGCTGAGCTGTACCGCGAGACTGAAGATCTCCTCTGGTGGAGGATTGCCCGGCCGGTGAAGGCTGGGTGATAGAAGCTCCAACCTCAGCTTCAGCTCCAGCTCAAGCACGCACGGAGGCCGGCTTAGTTAAGACGGTCTCCGTGCATAAACGGTGTGCAGCAGCCCCTTCCCGCTATACAGAAAAAACGCCGCCCCTCAGGGCAGCGTATCTTTAAGCTTGTCACCGGCTTCACGCAAGGACTGAAAGGTTCCCGCATCGCTCCACCAGCCCTTAAGCACATCATAGCTGAGCTTCCGGTCTGCGGCGTAAATATTGTTCACATCGGTAATTTCCAGCTCCCCCCGCTTGGAAGGCGAGATCCGGAGGATGATATCGAACACCGCCTCATCGTACATATAGATCCCGGTAACGCAGAACTTCGTCTTCGGATGCTCCGGCTTCTCTTCGATGTACGCTATGAGCGAGGAATCACTGCTGTCAAACACCGGGACCCCGTACCTCCGCGCATCATCGACCGGTTTCAGGAGCACCTTCGCCGTTCCTTCCGGCTGCTGCAGATAACTCTCCACATAAGGCTTCAGATCATCCATAAACAGATTGTCACCAAGCAGCACAACAAACCGTTCCCCCGGCAAAATAAATCCTTTCGCCAGCTCAAGCGCTTCGGCGATGCCTCCTGCGGCTTCCTGGATTTTGTAAGTCAGGGATACGCCGAATTCCGCCCCGCTGCCCAAAAAGTCGGTGTATTGCCCAGCAGACTGTTTGCTGATGACCAGGAGAATATCGGTTATACCCCCCCGGCGCAGCCGCTCAATACCATAGCACACCATAGGATATTTACCGACCGGAAGCAAATGTTTGTTCATAAGCCGGGTGAGCGGGTAAAGTCTTGTTCCTGTTCCGCCCGCGAGTATGACTCCTTTCACTTACTTTCCTCCCTTTTATCTGTGTCTTTAGCCTTCGGCCAGGTGCCTCAGATGAATATCGCAGGGTCCACATGCCATTTCTCGATAAAAACCCTGCGGTTACGCTCTACCAGTTCCTGTAGTGAAGCGGGATAAACCTCTTTAAAGCTGGCGCTGCCTTCATGGTGCACCAGGCAATCTCCGGCAATCAGCAGCCGGTAGCCCTGAAGCCGCGCGCGGTAGCAGTAATCATCATCCTCATAATGTCCCGGCGAGTACCGTTCATCCAGCAGGCCGATAGCATCCAGCAGTTGTCTTTTGAATAAAAAGCACAGCCCTACAAGCCTCCGGGTCTCTGACCATTTCGCCGCATCCGGGACATTGGCCCGGCCGGCTTCCGCATGATAACCCGCAATATCCGCATACCCGGTCTGCACCTGCTGCCGCCCGCTGGCATAATTGGTTACCGGCCCGACAATTCCGATATCCGGGGCGCTGTACAAGGCGCGCTTCAGGTTATCCAGCCATCCCTTCGACACAATAACATCGTTGTTCAGGAGCAGCAGCTCATCGCCTGCCGCAAGCGTCAGTCCCATATTACAGGCCAGCGGAAAGCCGCGGTTCTCCGGAAGCGAGATGAAGGTCAGCTTGCTGGCGCGGCAGTAGGCATCCGTACCGTCACTTGAACCATTATCAACCACAATAATTTCATAGGGCGAGCCCGTATGCTCCCGGATGGATTCAATACAGGAGCGCAGCAGCCCAAGCCTGTTATATGTTGGAATGATAATACTGGTCAGCGTCATAAAGCATTCCTCCAGGCTGCCAGCTGACGCCGCTGCTCCAGCAGATGGGCCTCGGAGAGCTGCACCCCGGTCCGGTGCTGTTCCAGAACCTGGACGAGAGCTTCCGCATGGTCACCGGCAATCAGCTGCTCCATAGCATTTCCGGTCCCCGTGTTGCCCTGGCGCAGCCGGTTATGCTTAATCACATCGACTGCACCCGCCTTCTCCACCCGCAGCTGTCTCAGGATTGAAATAGCCTGCGCTTTGGGCGGAACCATCAGCTCCCGGTAACCGATGACCTGCAGTGCCCTGCGGGACAAAGCGTGAGGTACAGCCGTCATGGAGCTGGCTCCGAGATCACTCCGGCCGAGGGCGCTGTTCAAATACAGCTTACAGCGGGTAACAGCATCACTCAGGCCGAAGGAAGGCAGAAGCGGGTCAAGGTTATTAAGCGCCACATCGACTCCGCCATCCACTGCCGTCACAAACCCTGCAAGCTGCCGGGCGGGAATACTCATATCGCCATCCAGAAAAAGCAGGATATCCCCCCGGCTGAGCTTGGCGCCGATCGACCGCCCTACATCATGTCCGGCAGACTCCGGAATATGAATAACGGTCGCCTGGCGGCACAGCCGGGTGCGCTGGAAGCTGCGGTCGTCGCAGCCGTTCAGCACTACGATAATTTCCAGCGGCTGGAGCAGCGTCACCTGCTCCAGCAGCTTCGGCAAGGTCCGTTCCTCGTTCCTTGCCGAGATAATTACCGACAAGGCGCCGCGCCTTGCCGGAAAGGCCAACACTGCCCGGCCGGATGCGGCAGCCTGCCGGGTCCGGGAGCGCAGCGGGCGGCCTGCCGCTGCCCGCTTGCTGCGGCTCCCGGCCGCCCGGCTGCCAACCGGCCGTCGGGCAGCCTGTTTCCGGACGGCCGGGCCTTTGCCGCCAGATCTTCTGTCTTGGGCCGGTGCGGCCGGCACTGTCCGGTATATCTTTGCCATCACTTGACCATCTCCCTTCGGCGGGTCCCGTCACTGAAGCCGGCACGCTGGCCCCGGCGCTCCAGCAGCAAGGCCACCGCCTCCAGATGGTCCAGGAGGATGACCTCCTTCAAGGGGTCACTGCCGCCTGACTTCCGGCGCACTGCATTCATCCTGCCCACGGGCACACCGCGCACCGCGGTCACCTGCAATCCGTCCAGTACAGCGCGGGCATGGGCCAGCGGGGGCCGGGACAGCAGGGGAGTACCCAGCATATCCAGTGCCCTGCGGCTGATCGCATGAGGAACAGCCGTCAGTGAACAGCCCTTCAGATCGGACCGTCCGAGCAGGAGATTCAGGACATGCTTGGATAACACTACCGGGTGCGGAATACTGCTGCGCACCGGACCGGAATAATCATTCAAGGCAATATCCGCACCGCCGCCGACCGCCTTTACAAACGGGCGCAGCTGCGGTGCGGGAATGACCAGATCTCCATCCGTAAACAGCAGGATCTCTCCTTTGGCCGCTGATGCACCGACACTTCGCCCGACATCATGTCCGAGCGGCTGTTCATACACTATTACATCCGCTCCCGCTGAGCGCGCAATGTCTGCCGTCCGGTCAGCAGAACCGTTTACAACCACAATAACCTCACAGCGGGGATGTACACCCCTGGCTCCGGCAATCACTCCTAATATCGTCCGTTCCTCATTCATAGCAGGAATGATGACCGACACATACGGCTCCGGATGATTCACCGCAGGCAGCGGCGCAGCAGACCGCACCGGCCGGATTATCGTCCGGGATCCCCGCCGCCCCGTGCGGCGGGCTGATGTTCGTTTATGCTTCATTGCTCATCCACCTTCCTTCCAGGGCTGCTTCCGGGCTGAGGGTTACAACACAGTCTATGTAATCGTCCGTCCCATGTAACGGCAAGTGTCTCCCCTGCCCTGCATAATTGGACAAATGCCGCCCGGGCATCTCTCTTCCTCTGCTCACATCCGCAGCGGGCTTGCCAGCCTTCCCCCGCAGCTGTGCTTATATCACAAGAAAAAAGCGCAGCCGACGGCTGCGCCAGATTCATATCATTCTTTCTTCCCGGCTTAATCAAAAGCGCGGCGTTCCGTAGAAGGCTTCACGAGCGGTGAACCGATGGCAATCCATGACAACACCCCGTAGAAATGCGGTGTATCACGCAGCCGGTTTACCTGGATGACTGCTTCACTGCCTGCTCTGCTTTTTAATGAAGCATGGAAGAACGGCTGGTTGGTCATGGCAACGAGCACATACCCGGTATGGCCGAAGCTTTCGTCAAAGGCTACCGTTACATCTACACTCTCCACGGTACCGGTGAACATAAACGCCGTCATGCCGAACTGCTGCAGCACCTCGCGGTTCCCCACGCTCTGTACCGGACTGAAGGACAGGTGCTCTGCAGTCAGCGAGCCCTGGGCAATATGCTCGCCGGTAACCGCACCGGATGCTATGTGATAGCCCTGCACGCTTTCTTCTTCCAGGTGGCGGGACTGCACAGCGAATGAGGTGATTTTGGAACCATCCACCGCTTCATCCTGAAGCTCCGCCGCTCCTACAGCTCCGGCTGCAAGCTGCTCTGTTCCAATGCTTCCTGCGGCTATTTGCGCTGAAGTTATACTGCCGTCCGGCAGCGCTCCGCTGCTGCGGGCCTCCTCCGCCAGATGTTCCAGCTTAATGCTGCCGGCACGCAGATGGCGCTCCTCAATTACTCCATCGGCCAGATGGCTCCCGTGAATACTTGCCGGCTGCAGATGCTCCGCACCCACCGCTTCTTCTGCCAGCTGGCTGCTGCTGATACTGCCGTCCGGAAGCTCTGTACTGCGGGCCTCTTCCGCCAGATGCGCAAGCGTGATACTGCCGGGCCGGACATGACGGCCCTCCACCGCGCTTGGGGCCAGATGTCCCCCATAGACACTCTCCGGCGCCAGATGGAAGGCATCTACTGCACCTTCTGCCAGCTTGCTGCTGCTGATACTGCCATCCGGAAGCTCTGTGCTGCGGGCCTCTTCCGCCAGATGCGCAAGCTTAATGCTGCCGGCACGCAGATGGCGCTCCTCAATCACTCCGTCCGCCAGATGCTCCTGCTTAATAACGCCGGCACGCAGATGACGCTCCTCAATTACTCCATCCGCCAGGTGGCCCTGCTTGATGCTGCCTGCACACAGATGACGCTCGCCGACAGCCTCATCCGCAAGATGGCTGCCGTGAATGCTCTCCGGCTGCAGGTGCTCGGCACTCACCGCTCCGGCAGCCAGCTTGCCGCTGCCGATGCTGCCGTCCGGCAGCTGTTCCGAGGTCAGCGTTCCCGGTGCCAGATGCTCAAGCACAATACTGCCGGGAGCGATATGACGGCCCTCTACTGCGCCTTCTGACAGATGTCCGCCATATACACTCTCTGGTGCCAGATGAACAGCGTCTACTGCACCTTCAGCCAGCTTGCTTCCGGCAATGCTGCCGTCCGGCAGCAGCTCTGCACTGCGGGTTTCTTGTGCCAGATGCGCGAGCGTGATGCTGCCGCTGCGCAGATGGCGCTGCTCAATAATCCCGTCGGCAAGATGGCTGCCGTGAATGCTCTCCGGCTGCAGATGCTCCGTGCTTACGGATACTCCGGCCAGCTTACTGCCGTGAATGCTGCCATCGGGCAACAGCTCCGCAGTCAGCGTCTCCAGCGCCAGATGCTCAAGCGTAATACTGCCGGGCCGGACATGACGGCTGCCGACCGCACCCTGTGCCAGATGTCCCCCATATACGCTGCCCGGTGCCAGATGGAAGGCATTCACAGCCCCCTCTGCCAGCTTGCTGCCGCTAATGCTGGCGTCCGGCAGCAGCTCTGCACTGCGGGTCTCTTCCGCCAGATGGGCAAGCGTGATACTGCCCTTGCGCAGATGCCGCTGCTCTACGGCACCCTCCGCCAGCTTGCTGCCTCCGATACTGCCGTCCGGCAGCAGCTCCGCGCTGCGGGTCTCTTCCGCCAGGTGCGCCAGCTTGATGATCCCCGCACGCAGATGTCTTTCCTGCACGCTGCCGCCGACGAGATGCTCACCGTAGATGCTCTCCGGCTGCAGATGCAAAGAATTCACTGCTCCGGCGGCCAGCATGTCGCCGCTGACACTGCCGTCCGCCAGCAGCTCAGCTGTCCATTCACCCTTCGCAAAATGCTGCAGCGAGAGGCTGCCGGCACGGATGTGGCGGCTGTCTACACTGTCCGCAGCCAGGTGGCTGCCTGATACACTTCCGGGGACCAGATGATCCGGGCCCACGGATTGTGCTGCCAGCTTCTGTCCGCCGATGCTGCCGTCCGGAAGCAGCTCTGCACTGCGCGTTTCGTCAGCCAGATGGGCCAGCGTAATTTCTCCGCTGCCGATATGAAGCCCGGTTACCGCCTCCGGCGTCAGATGAATGCCTTCGATGCTTGCCGGGGCCAGATGGCCGCCGTTCACCGCTCCTTCAGCCAGCTTATCGGCTCCGATGCTGCCGTCCGGGAGCAGGTCACTGCTTCGTACCTCTTCAGCCAGATGGGCCAGTGTAATCTCACCGTCTGCAATATGACGGCTTAACACTGCACCATCGGCCAGATGAGACCCTGCGATGCTTCCGGCAGACAGATGGCGCGAGGCAACTGCACCATCCGCCAGCTTGGCGGCACCGATGCTTCCATCCTGGATTTGAATGGAGGAGACGGAGCTCGGGATGATATGCCCGTTGCCGATTGACATCGGCCGGATATGGGCTCCGCCGACACTGCCCGGCGCGAGATGTCTGCCCTGCACCGCCGTATCCGCTATAGCCTGGGCAGTAATAGCCCCGGCAGAGACATGCTCCGTCTGCACGGCAAGCGCAGCCAGCTTCACACTCTCCACACTGCCGTCCGCCAGCTTGACAGAGGTAACCGCCAGATCTCCCAGCTTATCCGTTGAGACACTCTCCGGCGATAATTTCAATGAAGTGACGGCATGATCGGCCAGATGATGCGGCTGGACTGCGCCGGCAGCCAGATGAATCTCCTTGACCGCGCCAGTCGCCAGTTTATCCGCAGATACCGAGCCGGCCTGCAGGGCAGAGGCCGTCACACTGTTCTCACCCAGATGACGGCGCTCTATGGCTCCCGGAGCCAGATGCTCTGCATCTACTGCCGCTTCCTGGAGTACACGCCCGCTGATGCTTCCGTCCGAGAGATGCTTCTCTTCTACGGCACAGATAGCGATATGCTCACCGCTTACCGCTTCGCGGGCAAGCGCATTTCCGCCAACTGCTCCCGCTGCCAGCTTGGCGGAAATAACACTTCCGTCCGCCAGTTTAACAGAAGTGACACTGTGCGGGCTGAGATGCTCGCCGGTAACCGCCTCATAGGCCAGCTGGTTTTCTGTCACGGCACCTGCAGCCAGATGAGCAGTGAGTACAGCCTGCTCCTGAAGCTGTGCAGAACCAACTGAGGCTTCGGCCAGATGGGTATGATCAACAGACTCACGCTGTAAATGGGCCGAAGTGACTGCCTGCATCGCAAGCTGAGGCCCGCGGATAGCAGATTTGGCAATATGCCGTGTAGTCACTGCCTCATCGGCCAGCTTATGGGACAGAATGCTTTGGTCAGCAATTTTGGAGGAGGTTACTGCCTGTTCTACCAGCTGCGCAGTGCCTACCGCCCCTTCAGTCAGCTTCACGAAGGAAATGCTGCGGTCGGCCAGATGCCGCCCGTTAATCTCCCCCTCCGCAATATGGCCGGCATTGATGCTTTCCGGATTCAAGTGCTGGCTGCGTACTGCCTTGTCTCCAAGCTGCCGCGAGCCTACTGCACCGTCCCCGAGATGGGCGCTGTCAATAATACCGGGCTGAAGCTGCTCCTTGCCGATCAGCCGCGTAGCCAGCTGTTCCCGGCCGATTGCCCCCGGCGCCAGATGCTTGGCGGTAATAACACCGTCCCCCAGGTGGCGGCTCTCGATCACCCCATCGCTCAGCTTAGCGCTGCTGATTTCGCCATTGGCGATTTTGTCGCCGGACACCGCTTCATCCGCCAGTTTGGAGCGGTCCACGCTGCCATTGCCGAGATGGCGGCTGAGTATGCTGCTGCTGAGAATTTTCTCGCCTGTAACCGCGCCTTCCTCCAGCAGATCGCTGGTAATGATGAACTCGCTGAGATGACGGCTGGATATTGCCCCGTCTGCGATCTGTCCTCCGCCGATGATCCGGTCAGCCAGCTTCTCCGGTCCGATGCTGCCGTTTTTAAGCTTTTCACCGCCGATGGAATGATCCAGCAGCTTGCCGCCGCTGATGCTGCTCTCCGCCAGATGCTCGCCGGAGACGGACTCCGGGGCAATCTTCGCCGAAGTCACTGCCTTATCCGCAATATTAATGCTCTGCACGGCATAATCCTGCAGCCAGGGCGTGCCGATACTGCCGAACTTCAGCTTGGAGCCGTCAATGGTACGCGGCGCAATTTTGGCACCGGTGACAGCTGCATCGGAGATATCATCGGTGTATACCGGCTGAAGTCGTTCCTTTTCCACAGGAGCGGGCACCGGGGCGGGCACTGTTGTCTGGATCAGAGTCACTTCTTCTTCCGGCAGGGAAGGCCCTTCGGCCGCCGCTTCTGCTACAGTTTCCTGTTCCGGCTGTGTTTGCGGGGCCGCTTCTGCTGCTTCCAGCGTGCCTACACCGCTAACCTGTATCGTTTCTTCTTTCGCAGCTGCCGCCTGAGCTGCAGCGGCTTCTGTACTCTCAAGTATTTTGGGACTGCTTCTCAGCATGCTAAGTTCTGTCTTATTGGGATCATCCACATAATAAAGCCGTTTCTTGGCATTGGCATTGCGCTGCTGATTTTTTCTGGAGCTCTTCACAAGCAGTCTCCTCCTTCCATCTGTTGTTTCTTCTAGGCATCATATGCAGTGGAATAGGCGGATGACACCATTTGCCCGGGTGATCTCCCTACAAAATCAGGCTTTAGCCCTGCGGATTACTCAGCAGCTTTGCGGGACCACAATTGTATAAATTCTGATCTTTCTAAAAAAAGGGCATCTGCCGCCGCGCATCCGTCCATCCCCCGGCAGCACGTACAAACATACAATGACAGGAGACGGGAAGCAGGCGGGAAGCCACTTACAGATAACGGGAGGAACGAACATGGGGCAAAAGCTCGTTGGAATACTGCTAAATGCCGCTGTGCACGGGGGCGTTCCCCGGTTAAAAACCGGACAGGAATCTCTGGCCAATTATGAAGAGGCCGCCGCCGCATACGGACTAACCCCTTGCTATTTGAAGCTGTCCGACATCGATACGCAGACCGGCTACAGCAGGGCCTATATAAAGGGTACTCAAGGATACAAGAAGGTGGTCATCCCGACACCGGAGGTTATTCATAACCGGGCTATCTATGATCCGGGCAGCAGCGGGACAGAGCGGCTGCTCCGGCAAGGAATTCAGGTATACAATATCTGCAACCGCTACGGCAAGGACCAGATACAGGGTCTTCTGGAGCGGAGCCCGGAACTGCGTATGCATCTGCCCGCTACAAAATCCGGCCTCTCCGGGCTGCGGGAGATGATGGAGAGCTGCCAGGACCTCATCCTCAAGCCTTGCCGGGGAAGCGTCGGTAACGGGGTAATGCGGCTGAAGCGCAGCAGCACGCGCCGCTGGAAGCTCAGCTATTCCCCTTCCGGCTCCAAACGCTGGTTCACCATTCCTGTGGACCGCGAGGTTCTCCCCGGCGCACTGCGCGCAAGGCTCACCTCGGTGCCTTATCTGGTGCAGGAGCGAATACCGCTGGCCGAGATCAGCGGACGCCCTTTCGACCTGCGCGTTAGTGTGCAGCGCGGCTGGGGCGGAGAGTGGCAGGTGACCGGCATGTTCGCCAAGCTGGCTGCGCGGGGCGGCTTCGTCTCGAATATTGCCAGAGGCGGTGAAGCACTGAATTCCTCCTTCGCCCTGGAGCAGGCGTTTCCAGGGGAGGCGGCAGCACAGCTGCGCATGTCCGTTCTTACCCTGAGCCTCGCAGTTGCCCGGGAACTGGAGCAGAGCCTCCCGGGGCTGGCCGACATCGGGCTGGACATCGGCATTACGGACACAGGCCGCCTTTTTTTCATCGAATGTAACGGCCGCGACCAGCGCTACGGCTTCCGCAAAGCCGGACTTGACGGGCTCTGGAAAGACAGCTACCGCCGGCCCATGGGTTATGCCAGGTACTTGTATGAAGCTGCCGCAATGCATAACTCTTATTGATTTGTCTCCTATTCTATGTCAATATAATGCAGAGCGGGTGGAGGTCCCTGGCACAGGAACCGTACCCCTGCATGATGGAAGGGAGATGGGCATGGTTAAACAATTGCTGCGGCTGATGACCGAGCTATCCTCATACAGATGGCTGTCCCGGTTAATGGGTGCTTTTGCCCACAGCAGAATCAGCCGTTTTATGATCCCGGTATTTATTCGTTCTTACCATATTCCGGCCGCTGAGGCGGAGAAAACTGCCGGAGAATACCGTACACTTAATGAATTCTTCAGCCGCCGCCTGAAGCCGGGAATGCGCCCGGTCGCAAGCGGTGACCACACTGTAGCAAGTCCTGTGGATGCTATGATTACTGCGATGGGCGAGATTAACTGCGGTACGATCATGAATGTGAAGGGGCAGGATTACACCCTGGAAGAGCTGCTCAATCATTCACCTCACCTCGAGCTGTATAAGAAGGGCTACTTTTTCGTCCTTTACCTGAGTCCGACCGATTATCACCGGATTCATTCACCGTTGACCGGCCAGCTGAGAGAGAGTGATTATATCCGCGGACGCGCCTATCCCGTGAATGATTTCGGAATGCGGAACATGAAGACTGTACTAAGCCGCAACGAACGGCTGATTACTTATATTGCCGGCAGCTGCGGAGAAGCAGCCGTAGTCAAGGTTGGCGCAATGAATGTGAGCAGCATCCGCTATACGGATGAAGCTGCCCGGGAGTGGCAGCGGGGTGACGATCTGGCCTATTTCGAATTCGGCTCCACCGTAGTCCTGTTACTGGAGAGCGGAACCTTTACACCGGCTCCCGGCCTTAAAGCAGATACCAAGGTGAAGATGGGCAGTCTGCTGGGGGAAATGCGGCGGGCTACTTAAGAGACTAGCCGTATCCCGTTTCAGACGAATCCACATAAGATGAAACCATAGGAAAGACAAAACCCCGCTTAAGGACACGTGAGTGTACCTTAAGCGGGGTTTTTATTATATACCAGCCATAGCACATTGGAATGCACCCTGAGCCAAATTATTTTTTAGTATATGGCGTTACCCCCGTTGTGTACAGGCTATCCATCAGCTTGAAAAATTCTTCCGGCGGTAAATCCTTCTCCCGCTGAAGCCAAAGCCGGAATAAAGAAAGCGATGTGGAGATGTGAAACTCAATTAAGTATGGCGTGATGGGATCATTTTGCGGAAAGTTCAATGCCAGGCTATCCAGGGTCATTTCTCTTTTCAGGTGTTCCAGAAAACGGATGCTCCCATAATCGCCCAAAAGGGCCTGCAGCGCCGAGAAATGTTCTTTATCCTCCAGACAATGAAGCGCATTCTGCACCGTGTAGGTTGACAGCTCTTTATCCGCCAAACCTTCTTTGATGTAGTTCAATAAATCATTTTCAACAAAGTCCAGCAAATCGTAGATATCCGTAAAGTATTGATAAAATGTGCTGCGGTTATACCCCGACTTATTCGCAATCTCTTGAATCGAGATTTTTTCGATCGGCTTTTGACTATATAACTCACAAAAAACACCTATAAAAATCCGTCTTGTTTTATCCGTAATTTCGGGCTGCTTTTTCATTGTATACTCCTATGCAAACAAGGATACCATCCGACAAATCCTGAGAATCTGCTGGTTGATGAAGGGATAGTAAAGCTTTATGATCACATCATACAACACGTTGTCTGATAGTCAAGAGAAAAGAAGAAAACACAGGGGTGATTTTCATGTCAGGGAAACAGCAGCGGATTTTAATTTTTGGCGCAGGTGTGATAGGGAGCGCATACGCAATCAAATTCATGGAGGCAGGGACTGACGTCACCCTGTTTGCACGTTCCGGCAGATTTAGAACATTGCAGGAAAAGGGCCTGCAGTATAACGACAAAGGTACGGTTAAATCTTTGAAAGTAAAGGTTATTGATACACTTGAAAATGATGATGTATATGATTTTATTTTCGTTACCGTGCGTTACGATCAAGCCGGATCCGCATTGCCAGCGCTAAAAGACAATCAGAGCAAAACCATTGTTACAATGACTAATAATTCAATCGGCTTCTCTGCGTGGCAGGACATTGTGGGAAACAGGCTGTTACCGGCTTTTCCGGGTGCCGGCGGACAGATTAAAAAGGAGGTTTTGTATGCCCGGTTTCCGCCAAAGTTTCTGGTGGCTACTGTGTTTGGTGAAGTAAACGGTGTAGTGACAGAACGTGTAGAAAACCTCACAAAATTATTTAGAACAGCAGAGCTCCCCTGCTCAATTCATAAGGATATGAAGGCGTATCTAATCACACATTCAGTATCGGACATTGCACTCGTTGGCAGTTTACATGCTGGACATAAGATCATTGACGAAAAAACAGCCAGAACCCGGAAAACGGCACACCAAATCACAGTCACTTTAAAAACGTATTTAAAGAAAATTCAAAAGGCGGGCGTTGCCATTAATCCATCTGTATTCAAATTTGTGCTTCTATGTCCAAACCTGATTCTGGATTTGTTCTTTATGATATGGCTGCGGACTAATATGGTTAAGGATATGCTTCTGCCGGCTTATGCGAATAATGCAAACAAGGAAATTGTGCAGCTTAATAAGGATCTATCGAAATTTTTAAGCCAAAATGGGGTCACGTAAATATCCAAAAGCCCTGCAGATCATTCTGCAGGGCTGAATCGCAAATCACTGGAACCGCGGGCAGCTACTCCGTGACCTTGCTCTGATTGGCCACCTCACGGGCTTTCTCCTGTACCTCTTCCGGTTCGCCGAGATAGAAGCGGCTGATCGGCTTCACATCATCGTCCAGCTTATAAACCAGCGGAACACCGGTCGGAATGTTGAGATCAAGCAGCTCGGTCTCATCCATATCCTCCATGTACTTGATCAGCGCCCGCAGCGTGTTGCCGTGCGCCGAGATCAGCACCCGCTCCTTCTTGCGGATCAGCGGCACAATCCGGTTGCCCCAGAAATCTCCGACCCGGTGCACCGTATCCTCCAGACTCTCCCCGCGCGGAATATCGCCGGGGCGGACTTCCTTATAGCGTATATCATGGCGGGCATAACGCGGATCATCCGGTGTAAGCAGCGGCGGACGGACGGACAGGCTGCGGCGCCAGATATGGAGCTGCTCCTCGCCGTATTTTAACGCGGTATCCGACTTGCTCAGTCCCTGCAGCGCACCGTAATGGCGCTCATTCAGCTTCCATGATTTCTGCACCGGTATCCACAGCAGATCCATTTCATCCAGCACATAATTCAGTGTCTTGATGGAACGCTTCAGCACGGAGGCGAAAGCCAGGTCGAACGTATACCCCGCATCCTTCAGCAGCTTGCCTGCTTTCTTGGCCTCTTCCACACCCTTGTCCGTCAGATCGGGATCACTCCAGCCCGTAAACAGATTCTGCCGGTTGTATTCACTCTCTCCATGCCGTATCAGTACTATTTCGTACATAAGCTATCTCCCTCTCCCGCATGTGTATTTAGCTGCTTCATACTTATATTTTGTCACAGCCGGGCTTCCGCTTCAACTTCAGGGGGTCTCAGCGGATCTCCGACGGGCTTTTGCCGGTGTGCTGCTTGAACTGGCGGCTGAAGAAGAAGATATCCCGGTAGCCAAGCGCATCCGCCACCTCGGTCACATTCATGCCTGCATACAGCAGCAGATGCTGAGCCCGTTCAATCCGGGTGCGGATGACATAGGACTGGACCGATGAGCCGGTAATCTCCTTAAACTTGATCGAGAAGTAACGCGGCGACAGTCCGGCGCGGGCGGCCAGATCCTCTACCCGGTGCGCCGCACCGGGATGCTGGCTGACATAGTTGGCGACCTCATGAATCACCTCAGCCAGCTGGTTGCTGACATGCCGCTCGACCGGCATGACCTGATCCTGCCGCAGCAGATGGATCATCAGCTGCTTCAGAATCAGGCGGCCCTCCTCCTCAGCGGCATAGGTCTGCACAAGGAACAGCCTGACGTAACGGGCCAGCAGATGCTCGAACTCTACAGTCTCGCTCAGCTCATGGTAAGGCGCCGGAATATCCGTCACCTCTTCGGCAACATCGAAGTGAATATATGTAAGGACAAGCGGTTTTTGCGGATTGTGGGTAGCGCTGGTATGGTCACCCGGACGGAACAGGAAGCAGTTTCCCTTGCCAACCTGATACGGAACGCCATTGCGTACAACGGTCCCCTCCCCGCTCCACACATAGAACAAATCATAATTTTGCAGCGGCTTCTCCCGTTTCTGCCATTTCCAGCCCGGTTCACAGACAATCTTCGCCAGTGCAGGCAGAATGACAAACGAGGATGGCGATGCATGCAGCATACGTTTCCCTCCTATAACTATTATGAGCGTAGCCTCCGGGAGTATTGTGTGCACAATCTGCCGCGGAAACAGCATATGATTAATGCGTAACAGAGCATTTCACGGTAAGCCTGCGGATTATTCCTTTTTCCCCGTTAAGTATACACGTTATGCTTACCTTTCATAATACCTTGTCAGGTTCCCGTTTGTACATCTTCCCCGCCGCATCCGCAGATGCTAAAGTATAGTTAATTAAACAGGAATGGCGGGAAGCAGATGGACTGTCTCTATCACTATTATGATGAATCTACCGGGCCTTTCCGGAATCTCTCGGACCTCGCCCCCGCAGCCGCAGAGTCGGTGCTGAGCGGTATCCGGGAGCAGAATAAAGGCTTTGCGAGCAAGCGCTCTCCGGACTATCTGGAGATCCGCCGGGGGCTGGAGGAACGCGCCAGAGCCATGTTCATTGCCAAAGGCGGCCGGCCGCTCCGGCAGCAGCCGCATTATATGACCTTCGGCAGCTGCCCCTGGCTGCTGGACTGGTATCCGGATGGCCGCGTGCTGAAGATTCCGGTAACGGCCTTTTCCCCGGAGCGGATCAGCTTTACCTACGGCGACCTCTTCCCCACTATGCGTTACCCGGACGGCAAGCCTTACAGGGGCCAGGTATATACGCTGGAGGAAATCCGCGGCCTCATCCGGGAATACGGGCTGCCGCAGCACTGGAACGCCACCGGCGCCTTCGGCCCCGAGCGTTATATAGAGGTTCAGGTCTGGGAGGAGCCTCCGGCCCCTTCCAAAACATTTTATGAAAACGAGGCTTTCCTCAGTGACGGCGGCAGTGCACGGTGATATAATGTTAGGCAATGTTAGCGTATATATCCCAGAAGAATACCGGAAGGATGAAACTGATGAATCCACTGGCTGGACAATTGAACGACAGCATCAAGGCAGGCAATGAACATGTGTATGATATGCTCTCTAATCTCGGCAAGGCCATCTATTTCCCCAAAGAGGGAATTCTGAGCCAATCCGCAGAAGCAACAGCTCATGCCAAGAAGTACAATGCAACAATCGGTATTGCCACCGAGAAGGGCATTCCGATGCATCTTGGTGTGATCCAGGATAAGCTTTCCGCTTACAGCCCCAAGGACCTCTACGGCTATGCGCCTCCGGCAGGCAAACCTGAGCTGCGCACCGTATGGCGGGAGAAGATGCTGCGCGAGAACCCGTCGCTTGAAGGCAAATCCTTCAGTAATCCTGTTGTAACGAATGCCCTGACCCACGGGCTTAGCATAGTTGCCGATTTGTTCGCGGAACAAGGCGATGCTGTCATCTATCCGGACAAAAACTGGGAGAATTACGAGCTGACCTTCGGAATCCGCCGTTTGACTGAAACTGTGAATTACCCGCTGTTCGCCGAGGATCAAAGCTTCAACAGCGACGGCCTGCTGGATGCGCTGCTGTCCCAGAAGGACCGCGGCAAAGCGATTGTCCTGCTTAACTTCCCGAATAACCCGACCGGCTATACACCGGGTGCCCAGGAAGGCGACGCTATCGTGGCTGCCATTCTGCGTGCCGCCGAAGAAGGCATTAATGTCGTGGTGGTCAGCGATGATGCTTATTTCGGACTCTTTTTCGAGGATTCCCTGAAGGAATCGCTGTTCGGCAAGCTGGCCGGTCTGCACCCGCGCGTGCTGGCGGTCAAGATTGACGGAGCCACCAAAGAGGAATTTGTCTGGGGCTTCCGCGTCGGCTTCATCACTTATGCTTCCGAGAACAAGGAGCTGCTGGCTGCCCTGGAGCAGAAAACACTCGGCATTATCCGGGCCACCATCTCCAGCGGAGCACATCCGTCACAGACCTTTGTCCTCGATGCCCTGAAAGCGCCGGAGTTCGCCGCGCAGAAGGAAGAGAAATTCCAGATCATGAAGGGCCGGGCCAACAAAGTGAAGGCGCTGCTGGACAGCGGCAAATACGGCGACGATGTCTGGACCTACTATCCGTTCAACTCCGGGTACTTCATGTGCCTGAAGCTGCTTACCGTACCGGCTGAAGATTTGCGGCTTCACCTGATTCATACTTACGGCCTCGGCACCATCGCCCTCGGCGAGAGCGATCTGCGCGTGGCCTTCTCCTGTATCGAGGAGGACCAGCTGGAGGATCTGTTCGATCTGATCTATGCCGGCATCCGTGATCTGGAGAAAGCCTGATTCTGTATAGAGTGCAAGTAAGCTGTAAATTGTAAGCTGAAGAGTACACCTATTCTTTATCGTACCCTGACAATAAAGCCGGTCAAGCAGACACTTGGCCGGCTTCTTCATGCATCAGCAGAGGTTTACTGCGGCGCTTCAGCCGGTAGCTGATTGCGGTAACCGCGAAGGCGGCCAGGGCAATCGCAGCGGCCGTCCAGAATAATGCGGATAAGCCGCTCGTGGCCACTACGAAGCCTCCGATGGCTGACCCGCCTGCGATTCCCGTATTGGCTGCCACCGGATTCAGTGAAGCGGCAAAATCCCGGGCCTCAGCAGATTGCTCTACAGCCAGCTCAATCAGGTATAGCTGTGCAGTAACATTCAGAATATTGGACATGCACGCGCTGAGTATCAGAAAGATTACCCCGAGAACGGGAACAGGTGCAGCAAAGAAGAACAGGATGTAGACACCCATCTGAATCAGAAAGGCAATTCTTAATTTGCCCAGAGCATTACCGGAAGCAATTCTGCCGCCGATCCATGTACTGAATATAGTAGCAAGGCCATATCCAAGCAGAATCCAGCTTACCGAGGTCACGGGAATCGACATTACTTTATCCATTACCGGTCTTATATACGTATAGATGCTGAACACCGCCCCAGTCCCGAATACCGGAATCAGAAAAGCGAGCAGAATACGGCCGTTCGTTAACAGGCTTAGCTGCTTCTTCAGGGAGCCCTTGCGGTTCTGCAGATGGGCGGGAATGACAAACAGATTAAACACAAAGGCTAACCCGCCGAGCAATGCCGTTAAAATAAAGGCAGCCTGCCATTCAAAATGCTGGCCTACAAAGGTGCCGACAGGTACACCGAGTACATTAGCGACTCCGAACCCCCCAAGAATATAAGAGACGGAACGCCCCTGGCGGGCAGGAGTCACAATTTCACTTACCACCGACAAGGAAAGAGAGATGGCTAGTCCGCACAGCACGGCGGTGACGACCCGGGTAAATAACATCATTCCGTAAGTTCCTGAAGCTGCACTTAACAGGTTAAACAGAATAATCAGACAAATGGCCGCCAGAATCGTCTGTTTCTTCGGAAACCGGGCTATAAGCACCATCAGCACTGGCGTTCCGGCTGCATAAGCGATGGCAAACCCCGAAACAAGGCTGCCTGCAACCGCCAGTGTGATCTGCAAAGAAGCCGCAATTTCGGACAGCAAGCCGACGATGATATACTCAGTTGTTCCCAGTACAAAGGCCATAAATGTAAAAGCAAAAACCAGACCGCGTTCGTTTACTGTTTTCATGTTTCATTTTCTCCATTATCCTATTTTTGAATTAATTTTATAAATAAACCCTCCGGGCAACAATAAAGGTTATTGCTGCCTTTGAGCAAATAATGATATATATTGCGGAACTAAAGATGAAAGCAGGATTGACATGAAGGATAGCGCGGATTCACTGATGAACTTAAATACGGGGGCATTCAACTGCCAGTTAATCTACGCAGGTACAGTGAGGGATAATCCGGAATGGAAATTTGCGCTTCACAAGCACGATGATCTGCACGAGATTATTTACATTGAAGACGGGGAAGGCTTCTTTGTCATTGACGGCAAGGAGTATACTGCGCGAAAAGGGGATATTCTCATCTATAATCAGGGCATTCTGCATCAGGAGCAGTCCAATCCCGAAGATCCGCTGGTCACCTACTCCTGCGGTTTCCGCTTCCTCCCCCCGGTGTCGGAGCAGCGGGATTGGCTCATACCCAGAGAGCGGGAGCCTGTAATCCGTCCTAATTATTTCTCAGAGGAGTTCTCGGTGCTGATGAAAGCCCTGTTCAATGAATTCTCCCTGCGGAACAGAGGGTATCAGCTGATCTCCCAGCATTTGCTGGAAGCTATCCTGCTGCTGCTTGAACGAATGATTTTCTTGCAGAACCGGACGGAGAAAGAGCAGAAAGCTTCATTAGCCAGCGAAATTAAAGAATATTTAGATATCCATTACAGAAAAAAGCTGACTCTTACCGGTCTGGCACAGCTATTTCACATTGACTCCTATTACCTGGTCCACATGTTTAAGAATAACTTTGGTATCGCCCCCATCAGTTATTTAATTCAGCGCCGGATGGGAGAAGCGATGAGGCTGATTGCTACAACGGATAAGAAGATCTGGGAGGTAGCCAAGCTGGTCGGATACGACAATCCCAACTACTTCTCTATTTTGTTCACCAGAGTGATCGGAATCTCCCCCAGCAAATTTCGTAATAGTCATACGCCTGGTATATACAACAAGGAATGACGCAAATAATCAGCTCCGGACGGCCGGGCTGATTTTTTTTGCCCTGCTGTATGGCAATGGCCTATACACGTTGTTCCCTCCGCACATACAATACGATGTACTCAAGTACAACAAACACAAACGCGAAAGGGGAATGAACATGAGCGAAGAAGTTAGAGGCGGATACGGATACGGTCCATTCACAAGTACTGGTGCGATTCTGGTTCTCTTTATCCTGCTGGTTATCATCAGCCGTTCACTCTTTGTCTAACCGGGACCTGAGTTGTCCGGAGGGAGCCCCGCGCTCTCTCCCCACTCCCCGAGTTACAGCATTCCCTGCTCCATGCGGCATTCGTAAGGGCCGTTAGCGCCCTGTAAAATACCCCCGCAAAACATAAATGACCTCAAGCACCGCGCCAGGCGGAGTTTGAGGTCATTTGTTTGCGGATGCTACAGGTCATCCTCATCCAGCTGCGCGTCCTTGCGCGTGGAGTAGGCCCGGAACAGATAGGCCAGCAGGAACCCGCAGGCAAATGTTCCGAGCACCGGCAACGGCCGGCTGCCGAGCTGAAGCAGAAGCGGCAGGCCGGTCAGCAGGGCCAGCACCAGCTGGGCCCGGTAAATAAACCGGATCGTCCCCTTGCTCCGGCTGCCCTCCGGCAGCGGGTACACCGTCAGCCAGAAGGACTCACTGTGCAGCTTGCGCAGCGCTGACAGCTGCACGCCCATCAGGAAGAGGAAGAATATATAGATACCGCTGCCGGTGTAGCTGGCCTGGTTCCACCAGACGAGAAACAGGTCCAGAACGGCTATCCGCAGCACGATGCCGAAGATGTCGCCGCGGGCGAAGCTCTTGGTCAGGAGGAAGCGGTAAGCGCTGCTGCGCTGCCAGGCAATTCCGCGTCCCCACTTAGACAGGTAACGCCGGGCGTAGACCCGCTGCTCCCGTCCCGGAACATCGACGAACCAGCCGAGCACCATCAGCGCCCGTGTTCCCTGATTCTTCTCCATAGTGATCAGGCGTTCCCACGGAACGGAATGCCGGCCGGGAACAGCCAGTGCCACCCAGTAGGCTGCTCCCAGAATTAAGCTGAAGAGGATAGCCCGGAGCGAAGGCTGCCAGATCCAGGCGGCAATCATCAGGGCACCCACGGCCCAGCGCAGCAGCTGGTAGCCTGCGGCAGCCGGACGGGAGAGCATCGCCGTCTCCCGCCATAACCCGTAGCTGGCAAGCAGCTTGACCAGGATCAGGACCAGCAGCGAAGCCAGCAGTCCCTTATGGGCATCGTCCGTGCGTATGTACAGCGGCCATAACGTAATGAGTACAAAAGCCAGCCGCAGAATCTTCCACACATTGCCGCTGATCCAGGACGGGGCGAAATACTCCTTCATCCGGTGGCCCTGCGGCAGCAGGAAGATCGTATCCGGCGTCTGCAGATAAGTCCGGAAGCTGCTGTGCACCGCCGCAGGCACCAGCAGAACAAGCATGATCCAGCGGATCGGAATCCCTGCCGGAATATCGCGCAGCAGTGAAGTGTACCAGGCGGAGAAGATGATCAGCACCAGCAGGAACACCATCGCTACACCACTCTGGATGATATACCCCATATAGGGAATCAGGCTTCCTGTGAACCGGCTGCGCCGCTGCCGGCGCAGCTCCTTCAAATCCATATCATTTCCCTCCCTGAACCAGTTCATAGAACAGCTGCTCCAAATTGAGGCCCTGCAGCCCGGCCTTTGCGGTCATCTCGGCGAGGGTTCCCTCCGCGATGACCATTCCGCGGTGCAGGACAATGAACCGGTCACAGTAGTTCTCGATGGTAGAGAGGATATGTGAGCTGAGCAGGATCGACGCCCCGGATTTCTTCAGATCAAGCATGAAATCAAGCAGTGACCGGATGCCCAGCGGATCAAGCCCCAGAAACGGCTCATCGATTACATATAACGCCGGACGGGCCACGAAGGCGCACATAATCATCACCTTCTGCTTCATGCCCTTGGATAAATGGGAGGACAGGGTATCCATCTTGTCTTCCATGTTAAAGAGTGCGGCCAGCTGGCCGGTGCGCGATTCATAATCGCTGCGCTCCACGCCGTAGGCTCTGGCAGTGAATTCAACATGCTCCCGGACGGTCATCTCTTCATAGAGCAGAGGTGATTCCGGCACGAAGGTTAATGCGCTGTGATAGCTCTCGGGATCGCTGCTGCGCGTCTTGCCCTGGACGGTGATCTCGCCCTTATGCGGGGACATCAGTCCAAGAATATGCTTCATGGTGGTGCTTTTGCCCGCACCATTCAGTCCGATCAGCCCGACCATTTCGCCGGGCTGCACCTGCAGGCCGATGTCATGAAGCACCGGCTTGTTCAGGCTGTAGCCTCCGCTTAAGCCCGTAATTTGCAATACGGGAGCTGTATTCATTGACCGTCACCTCTCGGGGTTTTGTTCTTGAGCCATTTCGGGGCTCCCTTGTTCTTGCGGTCCTTATCCCGCTCGCTGCTGCTGCGGGCCTTGCCGGCCGGAGCCGCGCTGCGCGTGCCGGCGGCGATGCCCGGGCGGTGCTGCGGCTCACGCCGCGCGCCGCCGTTACCGCCGGCAGCCGCTGCGCCCGGCTGCGGTGCCGGAGCTGCGCCGCTGCTCCCCCGGCTGTGCCAGCCGCCGAGGTCCGCGCCTGCGGCTTGCCGCTGCGCGGCGCAGCTTCGCTGCCGCGCGGGGCAGTGCCTTCGCGGCGGGCTGCTCCCCCGCCGCCGCGGTATTCACCGCGCTCACTCTCCGTGAGCGCTTTGCCGAAGGCCATCTCCCGCTCGTCCAGCTGGATATCCAGCTCGCGGGCGAATTTGCGCATGATGAACGTCTGCTGCTCCGTAACAATCGTTACGGACAGCCCGCGTTTGCCCATGCGCCCCGTCCGTCCGGCACGGTGGACATAGTGCTCGGAGTCAAAGGCCGGATCGAAGCTGACGACAAGCGTCAGATTCTCAATGTCGAGGCCCCTGGCCGCCACATCGCTGGCGACCAGCACCTTGATCTTGCCGTCCCGGAAGCGGGCCAGCACGTTCGCCCGCGTAACCTTATCGGCATCACCGTACAGCGCTGCGGCCGGAAGGCCGAGATGGTTCAGCTTGGCCGTCACTTCGGCAATATCGTCGGTGGCATTCACGAACACAATCGACCGCTCCGGCTTGTAGTGGCGGATGACCCGGCGCAGCATATCGATTTTGTTCCGTTCCTCAGCCACCACATAGTGATGCTCAAGCGTATGCGCGGTCATCATGCCGGGATCAATGCCCACCTCCGCTGGATTCTTCATCTCCCGGTTTGCCAGCAGCCTAGTCTCCGGTCCGATGGTGGCCGACAGCATGACCAGCTGGCGGGTACGCAGTGCACTGCTGACAATCTTCGTTACTTCACCGGCGCCGCTCAGCTGGAACATCTGATCCGCTTCATCCAGCACGATCGTCGTCACCTCATGCATCTTCAGCTTGCGCAGGCCGATCAGCTCCCGGATGCGTCCCGGTGTGCCGACAACGAGCTGGGGATGCTCGCGCAGCTTATCAATCTGGCGTTTGACTGCGGCTCCGCCTATCAGCCCCATCGCTTTGATTCCCCGGTGCTCCCCGTAGCGCTCGGCTTCGCGGAGAATCTGCATCGCCAGCTCCTGGGTCGGAGCCAGCACCAGCTTCTGCAGCGATTTCTGCTCCGGATTGATCCCTTGCAGCAGCGGCAGCAGGTAAGCGAGCGTTTTGCCTGTTCCTGTCTGGGAGGCGGCCAGCACATCTCTGCCCGCCAGCAGAAGCGGGATCGTCTGCTCCTGGACCGGGGATGGTTCGGTGATGCCGAATTCAGACAATCGGGCAACAAGATCTTCCTGAATGCCGATGGCTGCAAAAGAAGCTTTATTCATAATAGTAGTTCATCCTTTTCGCTTAAGATAATATGTTCATTATATGCCAAAAAGGCCTCTCCACCAAATGGAAGGCCGCAAATTCCAATTTTCAAGCCATAAAGTCCTATGCAGCTTGCCTGCTTACACCTATTTCCTGTTCATAGCGTTATAGGTCAGCTTATCCGCGAGACGCGGGAACAGTCCGTACAGCCGGATCCCGAAGCCGGCCAGGCGGGGAAGATCGACTTCCTCCTTGCCCTTTTCCATCAGCTGCACAATCTTTGCAGAGACATACTGCGGAGTCATCATGATCCGGCTTACGCTTTTCTCATAGTTGCCAGAAGGATCGGCGGTCTTGAAAAATTCGGTAGCGATAGGTCCGGGGTTAACGGCGGAGACAATAATTCCGCTCTTGCGGAGCTCCTGGCGAAGCGCATTGGTGAAGCCGAGGACCGCATGTTTGGTAGCCGTATAGGCAACCGAGCGGGCTGTGCCGATTTTGCCGGCCATGGAGGCCACATTTACAATCTGACCCTTGCCGCGTTCCAGCATATGCGGAACTACCGCCTTCGTGCAGCGGACGATTCCCATATAGTTCACATCCATCATATCCGCGAATTCCCCGGATTCCATCTCGGTGAAACCGGCAAACTTGCCGTATCCGGCATTGTTAAGCAGAATATCGATTCTTCCGTAGCGGGCAACAATCGACTTGAATACACCGTCAACCGCCGCTTCATCCGTCACATCACAGACGAACAGCCCGTATTCGCCCGGAATTCCGGCAGCCGTCTCCTGCAGCCTGTCTTCCGAACGGGCCAGCAGAATGGGGATAGCCCCACGCTGGCTGAGCATCTGCGCCGTTAGGGCACCGATTCCGCTCGAAGCTCCTGTAATCACAACCACTTTACCCTGTAGTGCCATGAAATCTTCTCAGCTCCTGATTATCCGCCTATGAGATCATAACCTGAATATCCAGCTCACCGATACCTTCCATCAGCAGCGGAATGCTCAGCGCCTTGCGCGGCAGTACAGACATGCCCTCTGTCTTCACCAGCTTCGGCGGGGTAATGTCTACCGACACCCCTTGATTGGAAAGGATAGTACTGGCGTTGCCGCTGATCATATTGCCCAGCTCAGAAATTGCACTCTGGCCCATCTCATCCATTTCGGTAATGGCATAGCCGCCCATCATCGCCGAAACCATCTTAAGCGCCACCTGTTCGGCTATTCCGAAAATAATATTCCCGCTGAGCTGACCTGTCATTCCCACCTGTATCCATATATGATTATCGATCAGTTCAATATCCTTAACTCCCAGCATACCGGTGGATGGCGAGACTTGAATCACCTGTTCAATTACAATTCGCGCAGACTCTAGAAACGGATTAATTACTTCTGCTTTCATGAAAGTGCTGTCCCCCCTTGACCAGGCTTTAGTCATACACCAAAAGTCCTAAGCAATAATGATTAATTATACTTCATATATCGGCATTATTCACCAAAAATTAATGGTCTTGTCGAATGATTTCACAAGATAGTTTGGACGGCTGCATTGCCCTCCCGGGAGTAATCTCCTATAATTTAATAAAATACCGACATGAAGCGTAAGTTATATAGCGCACAACCCTCGGGTACAGCACTCATTGACACTCACTTTCCCTATTCCCTGCCCATCGTCCGCAGTACCGGCTCCAACCTTCTGAAGCAGGCCCATGCACAAACATCCTCTTTAAAACAGCTGCTTTGATCAGCATATACAAATATACGGCGGCACCATCCGGTAGCCATTAGGGGGAATGTCCATGAACATCAGCCAACTCGAAACACTGATTACCATCTCCAAGACCATGAGCTTCCGTAAGGCTGGGGAACTGCTCAACCTGACCCAGCCTGCGGTATCAGCCCAGATCAAAAGTCTCGAGGAAGAATTCAAGACCCAGCTTGTTGACCGGAACCAGCCGGTAACACTGACCGACAGGGGCCGGGTGTTCCTCACGCATGCAGAGCAGATCGTAGGAATCGTTGAAGAGCTTAAGCAGCGTCTTGCGGATCTCGAGGAGAATCCCCAGGGGCATATTATTCTCGGTACGACGACCTCTATTGCCATTCAGATCCTGCCGCGGATTCTGTCTTATTTCCAGGACCAGTTCCCGCATATCAAAACATCGATCTCGTCCATGTCCTCCTCCCAGATCTATCAGCATGTCGAAAGCGGGCTGGTTGATGTCGGCATCGGCTATCTGATCGGCCGCAGTCCGGGTATGACGACCTCCGTGCTGTATTATGACACATTTGAGCTGGTGGTCTCCCCCCGGCATCCCCTTGCCCAGGTCAAGTCAGCGGGAATTGAAGCATTAGGCAAAACACCGCTGATCCTGCTTTCGCCGGACACAGTCGGACGGAAATTCGTCGATGAGGTGCTTGCGAGGCACGGCATCCAGCCCCAGGTGATCATGGAGCTGACCAGCAGCGAGGAAGTGAAGCGCATGGTTGAGCTTGATCTTGGGGCAGCTGTCATCTCCAAGCAGTCCATAACCGCCGAAGTCCGCAGCGGCACGCTCAAAATCGTCCCGATTATCGAACTGGAGGTTACCCATCCCGTAGGTGTCATTACGAAGTCCGGGAAGTACGTCAATTCAGCGATGAGGCAGTTTCTGAGCGACCTGAAGGGGATGCCCGAAACCCAGTTCATCGGCTCGGAATAAGCTGCCGTGTAAATAGCCTTACCCCATTCTGCCATATTGGCCAAAGGAGATGTTCCCACTATGAATTTCGACCTGCATACCCACCATTTCCGCTGCGGTCATGCTGACGGCAGCATCAGGGATTATATTGAAGCCGGAATCGCCGCCGGTCTTGATGTGATCGGCATTTCCGATCATACACCCTATTTCGGGAGCCCGTCCGAACATGCTTTTCCGCGGATTGCCATGGCCAAGTCCGAATTCGTCCACTATGTAGAAGAGGTGCTGTCGCTGCAGCGGGAATATGCCGGCCGGATTGATGTCCTGCTCGGGATTGAGTCGGACTATTTCCCGCAGCATACGGAGCTGTACCGGAGTACACTGGCCGCGTATCCGTTTGACTATGTAATCGGTTCGGTTCATAGCGTGGATGAAGTCAGCATCTTCAATAAAAGCCGCTGGAAGGGCCTCGGCCCGGAGCAGAAGCTGGCCGCCAAAGCCGAGTACTACCGGCTGATTGCGGAATCGGCACGCAGCGGCATGTTCCAGATCCTCGGGCATATCGATGCGATGAAAGGCAATTATCCGCAGTTCTCGCAAATTCCCGCTTCCGGTGAAATTGACGAGGCCTTACGCGTAATTGGCGAGTGCGGAAAGGCCATCGAGATCAACACCTCCGGCGGCACGAAGCTGTGCGGCGGCTGGTATCCGTCGGATGAGATTCTGGAGCGGGCGCTGCACTACGGCGTGGAGGTCACCTTCGGCTCCGATGCCCATCTGCCTTCACGGGTAGCCGACCAGCGTGAGCAGGTTGCCGCACGGCTCCGGGAGATCGGCTTCAGGCACTGGGTATATTACAAGCGGAAAGAAAAGCAGACCGTAGCGCTGTAACCTGCATAATGCGTAATGTAAAGAGGGACGTCCCGAAAGCCTTATATGGCTTCGAGCGTCCTTTTTTTTAGCTACCATGAATAGCTGTAATCTGTGCATTTAAATAACAAACTTTGCTGTAAATTCAGCTGATTTGTATAGTTATCTCCACACTTAATCTGACAGCGCACTAATTCTCCAGATTACTGCTGGTAAACCCCTGCCGCGGAAGCGTCCGCCCGGCGTCGCCGTATTGCGGATTGAGGGCATAGAAGCGGGCAATCGTGCTGCTCCAGTCCCGTTCCGTTACTCCCTGAGCCTTAAGTGATTCACGGTGGAGCTTATTATAGTTCCTGATCAGACCCTTCTGATCGGGATTATATACCTCCTCATGATATACAGCCTCCAGCGGAAGGCGCGGCTTCTGCGGCAGCTCCCCAGCAGGATAACCGATGCACAGCCCGGCAACCGGGAATACATATTCCGGCAGCTGCAGCAGCTTAATGACCTCCGCTGTGTTGCGGCGTATGCCGCCGATCGGAATAATCCCTAGTCCCAGCGACTCTGCGGCAGCCACCGCATTCGATAAGGCAATGCCCACATCTGTAGCACCGACAAGCAGCGCGTCTATATCCCCGGCCGCTTCAAATGGCTGTTCTTCCAGCTCTGCCGCCAGGCGGGCCCGGTGAAAGTCCATGCAGAACACCAGAAATACCGGCGCTTCCGCTACATGCTTCTGGTTCCCGCTCAGCACCGACAGCTGCTGCCTCCGTTCTTCGCTGCGCACCGCCACAATGGATACCTGCTGGCCGTTCACCCAGGACGGGGCGGCTTGAGCCGCTTCAATAATTGCCTTCAGCTTCTCCGGTTCTACTGTCTGCTTCGTATACTGCCGGTAGGAGCGGTGACTGGTAAGTAATCTGATTACTTCGTTCAAGAATCATATCCTCCTCGTAAGATGCTCGTTATGTATATCTATCATAGCTTAATGTCTCTGGAGACCGCCAGCAGAAGCAGCAGTAGTTCCGCCGCCATGCGGCAGAGCACAAAAAAAATGGACCCGAATCATCGGGTCCCAGCAGCAGTTATATTTTCAAAAGGGGGTCATGTACTTAGTTTAACCGGACACTGTTAGAGTTAGGTTTCGGCATTATTTCAATTGTGTAACAAAGTGAATACTTTCATTACATCGTCCGGGCTGCCCGGCATCGGCAGGATGCGTTCCAGGGTCAGGCCGCTGCGGAGCATCACTTTCTCCGATCTGCTGTTATCCCCGCGGCAGCGCCCCTCCACCTTTAACAGCCCCTGCTCACGGAAGCCGTAGGCCAGCAGCAGTCCCACTGCTTCCGTGGCGAAGCCTCTTCCCCACCATAACGGATTCAGCATATAGCCCAGCAAGGCCTTGCCCTCATGCCGGTTCCAGTTCTGCAGGGAGACCGTACCGATCAGCTCCGGCTGGTCCTTCATATAGATTCCCGCATGCAGCGCGCAGGGATCATAGCCGTGCAGCATCCGCTTCACCAGCTGATCCGGTACGCCCTGCTGTGAAGCTGCTCCTTGGCGCAGCTGAATATGCGGCTTCACCTCCGGGTGGGAGAGCAGCGTCTTCAGCACCGCTCCGTCACCAGGCGCCATCGTCTTCAGCTCCACCGCTGTTCCCTGCAGCCTAAGTCCCATAACCATTCCGTATGTCCCCGTCTTACCCACCTTCTTCCCTGTAGGCTTGCGCCCTTGGTTCTCTCTGCGATAACAACAGATTAAAGCATTGATAAGTCTGATTTAAGCCTTGAACTTGAAGCGTGGCACTGCCTGCGGTGAGCACCGGAGAACCAGCCGTTCCCGGGCCGCGGAATTCAGATTCAGCTGCAGCTTACGGCAGGAGTTCCGTGGACCTCTCTTCCAGGGGGCACATCACGGGTTATTCCCGGCGCAGCGTCAGGACGGTAAGCTCGGGCCGGCAGAGAAAACGCAGCGGCAGCGAGGTTTCCCCGAACCCCCGGTTCACATAGACCGGCATCGCCTTATTCTCTGTGTAGTACAGCCCTTCTATGTACTTATGTGAACCGTAAGGCGTGAATGGCGCACCGATAAACGGCAGGCGGATCTGTCCGCCGTGGCTGTGGCCGGAGAGCTGCAGATGGAACGGATACCCTTCCGCCGTATCGGCGTAATCCGGCTCATGCATCAGCAGCAGTGTACAGCAGCCGTCCGGCACGCCTTTGAGCGCTGCTACCGGATCAGGCTTGCCGTGCAGCAGATCCTCAAGCCCGGCTACAGCAATTACTGCGCCGCCCTGCTTGATCAGGTACGACTGGTTGCGGAGCACAGTGAACCCGGATTTCGCCAGCAGACTGGTCAACAGCTCCGTGTTCTTATAATCATGATTACCAAGGATCGCATATTTGCCGAGCGGAGCTTCAAGCTCAGCCAGTATGGATACCGAGTCCGTCAAATCCTCTGCATAGCTGTCCACGATATCTCCGGTGAAGCAGATCAGATCCGGCTGCTCCTCCCGGATGTGCTTCACCAGCCGGGCCAGATCACGGGTATCCTTATTGAAGCCTAAGTGGACATCGCTGAAATGCACCAGCTTAGTCCCGGCAAATGATGACGGAAGCTCCTTCAGCGGCAGCTCTCTGCGCGTAATCTCCAGCCGGTTCGGCTCGCCTTTCCAGGCGTAGCCGCCGGCAAGCAGGCCTGCGCCGAACACAGCTGCTGCTCCCCGCTTCAGGAACTGGCGGCGGGTCATGGGGCGGCGGCCGCTTGCTTCAACCGGAACACCCGGGCCGGGAGAGTCCCCGAACGGCTTTCTGCTCATTGGGAGATTCTCCTTTCTGTATTATGAATCTGGAATTCTATACGGACATCACAGCGCTTATTTTCGAAATTTGGCGTATTTATCCGGGCTAACGGACATGAGCGCTCTTATTATGGCTACAGCGCGACTTTACCTGGCGATTGTCAGTAAATAAAGGCTCTGGTGTCCTTTAGCATGAAAAAACAGGGCTAATGCAGGAAATAAAGGCTCTCCTGTCCGTAAGCTCGCCGCTGCTGCCCCTATCACGCTTCCTGCTATGCCGGTTTCATCTGGATGAATGAACCTCTGCAGCAGGATTACAGCAACATTAAAGATCCGCATCCACCATGCCAAGGCTTTGTACTCCTGTCCCCGGATTCCGGCCTGTCTATAAATCTTACAATTTATTCACTACACGCCTTGACCCGCGCTCCGCTCACCGGCATCAGCTTTCGCCTGCGGTGCTTCATCCGGTCCATGGGTCACAGTAATCCGGCACTCTTCCTCCAGCGTCTCCCGGTATGCCCGGGCAAGGCCCTTCTGTTCAATCTCCTTCCGGCTGACCCGGCGCAGCTTGAAGCTGACTTCGATCTCCTGCGTGAACGGGAACGGGCTTAGCGTCAGCGTAGACTGGTCCTGCCAGTGGGCCTCAATTGCACGGCCGGAGGTGAAGCTGAAATCCCCGCTGCCGGAGAAGCCGTCTGCAAACCATGGATGCTTCTCGGACTCGGCGCTTCCCGGCTCGCTCAGCGCGAGGAACAGCGACAGGTCATCGCAGAACTGCAGCAGCCTGGCATCATAATACAGCTCACCTTCACCAAGCGGCTTGCTTTGCTCCAGCTCCCGGTGGATACGGGCTCTGCGCTCCGCCTCATCCTGCAGATATTGCGCCAGCTCCGGGCCCTCCTCGCCCGACACCTCAATCAGCCGCTCGAAATGCGCGCTGCACAGCAGCGCCCCGTAAGGGGTATCCGCCTCCACCTCGTCAATGCCCCGTCTGTAGAATGTCAGCTTCGGCACAACGGGGAAGTCAATGAAGCTGTACGGCGCTCCTTCCGCATCATTCCAGAACGGTGTCTCATCCAGGTCAATCCAGCCCCGGTCATGATTGCCCACCGCCCGCAGCACCTCAGCCCTGCGGCCTTCCGCCGGTGTATGCTGCTCCTTGAACCACTTCGCAAATTCCCCGGCCAGCAGCCCGTGCTCATGCTGCTTCACCATCACAAACGCTCCATCCTGCTCACGACAAATCACAGTAATTCCTCCCCGTTATCCGCTGCCTGAATCCGGCTTTTAGCTACGTAGATTATAACATATCCGCCTGTAATTATTGGAAAATCAGGTCTCTGTCCACTCTATGTATTCCCACGTGCTTCATTTGAGGTTGTCTAAGAATGTACCCTTTTTAAGGTCAGAAAGAAACATTCCCGCAAAGGGATAATGTGGATACTTTATCATTAATATTAATTTCAAAAATAGTAAACAGGCCTGCCAGAATTCCCTGACAGGCCCGGAGATGCACTCTGAGTTACTTACGGATTGTAAATATAATTGTAAATGTTATAGACCAGAACCGCAGCCTCTGCACGGGTCAAACGGGCCTGAGGATGAAGCCTGCCCTGATCTCCTTGGAGCAGCTTGGCTTCAAGCAGCCGGCTGATGCTGTCACGGGCATACTCCGGGACTTCCTTCCCGTCGGCAAAAGCGGACAGCTGCTCCGGTGCATACCGCACCGCGGTTATACCGGACTTCAAATCCAGCACGCGCTGAGCCAGCACGGCGGCATCCTGCCTGCTGACCGGCTTCTCCGGCTCAAAGCGGTTGCCGCCCGGCCCTTCAGCGATTCCCAGTGCCCGGAAGCTGCCGACAGCCTGCGCGTAATAAGCATCCGGCTGTACATCCGCATAAGCCTTCGCCTGGCCGGAGGCCGGTGCAGGCTCCGGTTCCAGAGCCGCTGACAACAGCATGACCAGATCCGCCCTTGTGACCAGTGCCTTCGGATTAAATACGGTCTCCGACTGGCCGCGTATAATGCCTTTGGCCGCCAGAGCCCCGATGGCTTGCTTCGCCCAAGGAGCCAGGTGCAGGTCACCGAAAGCCGGGGCAGCAGAGACTACTGCATATTCGCCGAAGTGAGCGGTACGGAAGCTGATCCGGCCGGCCTGAACATTGTAATGGCCGCTCGCCACAGCAGTCCCCTGTCCGCCATCCTTAATATAGCGGACAGCCAGCAGTTCAGGTTCTTCGCCGGCTGCAGGTGTGTAAGGAAGCGATACGGTCACCGGCGCACCGCTATTGTGCCAGTCCAGCTTCCGGTCACCGGCTGTGAGGCTTATCTCTATCGCCGGGCGTCCGGCATTTTGCCCCAGCAGCTTAACATCCCAGCCCTGCCGGTCTGCTTCCCGGAGCCACACCGTCAGAACGGGACCGGCCTCAGCCTGCATTGCTGCGTCCAGCATATTGCCGGGCAGTATAAGTGTGCCCGCAGGGGTTATGAGTTCAATAACCCTGTCCGGTCCGGAGCGGCCAAGAAGAACCGAAGGCAGCTCCATGCCGTAGCCTTGCAATCCCGGCGATCCGGTAAACTGAACGCTTACTTTCCGGACTCCGCCAATCTCTGCAGCCAGTCCGAATGCCTTCTCCAGCAGCTCAGCGGAGAGCGGGACTCTGGCAGTCTGTGACCCGGAAGCAGCCACTGCCTCCGCTGTAATCACTGCCGTTCCATCCCCGTTGACAGCAATTGCAGGTGCAGCCGGCAGAACTGCAGCTCCGGACGCCGAAGTTGGCGCAGGCGTTGCTGCCGGCGCAGGTGCTGCAGTCGGCGCCGGGGTCGGGACAGATGAGGGCGCAGGCGTAACGGTCGGGGTCGGGGTCGGAGTCGGCACAGCCGTGCCGGAATCCAGCAGTGCCAGCCGCTGCTCCAGCCCGGCCTTCACGCTGCCTTCCGGCAGCAGGACAACGAAATTGGCTGCAGCATCCACGTTTGTTACTGTTGCTGCAGCTTCCGCAGCAGCCACTGCCGTTGCCGCCGACGCTGCAAGAGCTTCGGCAAAGGTTCCCTGCAGCAGATACAAATCGCCGTACAGAGTAGCATCCTTACTTGTGCCGATGCCCTGATTGTATTCCATGAAGCCGGCCCGGCCCGCTCCGTCATTCTCGTTCAGCAGCAGCGTGAAGCCGATAGCGTCCCCCGGTGTGAACACAGTGCCGGGAGCGTGAAGCTGCGTAAACGGAATAGCAAGCTCGTATAGGGTCACACCTTCCGCTGCATCACGGCTGATCTCCGCCTGTACTCCAGCCGGAGCTCCGGTGCTCAGCCCTTGCGGCGCTCTCCAGCGCCAGGAGCTTATAGTCCCCTGCCCGTTCAGGGCGAAGCCGAGCTCACTGACATCGGTACTCGCGCTGCCGTCCTTCCGCGACAGATCAATTCCGAGCTGGAGGCTGTCGCCCTGCCAGATATCCCCGCCCGTCCAGCTCTGCGCATGAACATCGTCACGCACGGACACCGTTACGTACAGACGCTCCTCATCCCACCGCAGCTTCGCTTCAGCGCTGAGATCGCCGGCACCTTCCCACTGGCCGCCCAGGCTGAAATAATGCCCGGCATCAGCCACGGTAACGGGAGGGGCCGCCCCGGCTCCGGCACCGTCCGCACCAGAGGCGGCGAAGGACTGCCCCAGCTTGACGGAGGTTACGTAGGCTTCTCCGCCATCAAGCGTAATCCTGAATTTCAGCGAGTCGCTGGCCAGGAAGGGCAGCGGGACATCGGTGCTGCCGCCAAGCGTCAGCCCTTCGAAGCGTACCGGCTGCAGGATACCCTGATACACAGCAGGCTCCAGCAGCTCGATCCGGCCCTTCAGCGGCTGCGGCAGGGACAGATTGGTGAGGGTCAGCACCGCATTCGGCTGTCCTCCCGTTTCATCAAACGGCGCCACAGCAAGCTGCAGTGACACCGGCACGAGATCGGTGCCCGTCACTTTGGACGGCGCGCGGTTATCCAGCTGCAGCCCCCCGCTGTACAGGTTATTTGTCAGGATCAGCCGCCCGACTGCAGGGTCCGCATAGACATGGGTCGTCCGCGCCTGCTGGAAATAGGAATTATACAGGGCGATATCGCCGCCAAGGGCCCCCAGTCCCCGTTCACCCACTGTAGTGACATTGGCCTGCTGGATGTTTATGGTACCGCCGGAAATATCAAATGACCGGGTTGTATCGCCCCACATGGAGGAATTGAACAGCGTGGCCTTGGAGTTGAAATCCCGGCCTACCGTTACATACACTTTATCTGAAGCGCTGAGGGAGACCAGCTCGGTATTGATCAGTGTCAGCCCTCCGGGCGCTGCGCTGTTCAGAACCGCCCCTTTTTTGCTGCCGTCCGTTCCGTGTCCGATCACAACCGCCTGCGGCCCCCGGCCGGCCTGCGCGGCAAAATGAATGCCGTACTCTGAGCCGTAGACGAAGGTATTGAATACAGTCTCTCCGCTGACATCGGCAATCCGGAACGCATCCAGATTGTCCTTCTGGTAGTCCCATACCAGCTTGAAGGCGGCATCGTTATCCGGATGGTTCGGATAGGTGCTTCTGCCGTAATAATGCGGGTTGAACTGCACATTGCGCACGAACCCACCGGCAGCCCCACCGCCGACGAAGACCCCCTCCTTCAGCGGAGAACCGGCAACATAATCAATATAATGCCCGCTGGTATCGTAGCTGCCGAAGTCAATGCCCTGATAAGGATTTACCAGCGTAACATCAATGGCATATACACCATGCCCCTTGCCCCGGACGGTCCAGGCGTACGGTTTGATCTCACTCCAGTTCTGTTGGTCGTAATAGACGGATATTCCGCGGATTCCCGCTGAGGCCTCCAGTGTAATCAGCGCCTCGTCCTCAGGCTTGCCCTCGCCGTAATCCGTGAAGATTACCGTTCCGCCGCCAATGGTATGATGCGGCACATCCCAGGAGCCTCTTAATTCAACACCAGACGGAACCGTAAGTCTGGTGCTGATCCGGTAAGTGCCGGCCGGGAGATACACGGTTCCGCCGCCGGCTGCTCCGGCATCGTTCAGCGCCTGCTGCACTTGCGCAGATACATCAAGCAGGCCGCTTCTGTCGGCATTATAGGGACCGGCGGTCACATCAAACAGCAGACTGCCCGCCGGCTTCGGATAGACCGCCTTATCGGTAACAATCCCCTCCGGAAGCACCTCAAGTGCGTAAGCTTCCTCCTGATGAACCTTCACTTCCGCAGCCATGCTGTCATCTGTAATTTCAAGCTTGCCGTCATAGCCGGAATTGACGGCATTCACTGTACGCACGCCGTCTCCCAGCCATACATGCCTGCCGGGTCCGGCGAAGGACGACTGGCCGAGCAGCAGGGAACCGCTGTCGGCCCTGATGGCATAACCGCCCGCTTCCCCGTTCCAGGCCGCGAAGCTGCTGTTCTCAAAGGACAGCACTCCGCTGCCTTCATTCACCACCGCATACAGCGGATTGCCGCCGGCGGTCACCTTATTGAACTGGACGATGGAATGGAAGCCCTTGGTGGCATGAATAGCCACCGGCGCCGCTCCTATTCCTGCCTCAAAGCTGCTGTCCGTGATGAGCAGGCCATAGTCATTGACGCCCTCAATCTTAAGCGCCACGTTACAGTCCTTAATGCGGACCCGGTACAGCTGCGCATTGGCCGTCTCCAGCGAATTCGTCCGGGTGGTCACCCGCAGGCCGGTCTTGTAGCCGGAGACGGACAGCTCAGAAATATATTCCCAGTCTGAGCGTCCCATGACCACACCTTCAGCGTTGCTGGTCATATAACCGAACAGCGCGGGCTGCTCCGGTGCACCGGGCAGACCTGAGCCGGACCAGATCTCCGGAGCCAGTGTCACCCGCTCCAGACGTCCGATATCGGTGGTGAAATCAAGGAAGATGCCTGTCTTCAGTGATGCCCCGTACACATCCCTGATATAGTGCAGCTCGTTCCAGACCGGGCCGATCTTAATCCCGTTATAGCTGTTAACGAGCGTAACGCTGCTGATGGTGGCACTGTCCCCGGACAGCTGCTCCAGGGTCCAGGGATAGGCTGCCGGATGATCCAGCGACTGCTCCGGGTACCACACGGAGAGATGCGTAATTCCGCTGACCGGCTCCATGCGGATCAGGCTGGTCCCGTTCTCCTCCCCCCGTCCTTCATAAGCGGCCAGAACGGTGCCCCGGACCGTATAATCTCCGGCAGCCGGTTCAGGCCGGTCACCCCGCAGTGTCACTCCAGTCGGAATAACAAGATGCCCGTTCAGCCGGTAGGTTCCTGCAGGTGCGAATACTACCCCGCCGCCCTGGACCGAAGCCGCATTCAGCGCATTCTGGACCGCAGCCGTATCATCGGCGGTCCCATCTCCCTTAGCTCCGTAATCCTTAACGCTGATATTGGCAATTACAATATCCTTCGTTTCGTAGACCGTCTGCACAACAGCGGTCCGGGAAGGCGCTATAATCCGCGGCGATTTCTTCACCGTGACCTTTGCCACCTTAAGATCCGGATTGTTATCCGGCGCACCTGCCCCGCTGATGCCGAGCCGGAAGTCAGCGCCGTTCGTGCGGTCGGCAAATTTCGCATCACTGAGCTTGAACGTATGGCTAAGCCACTGCTGCGTGTCCGTATAGGTGAACAGGGCAGCATCCTTGAACGGTGCAGAGACGGCGTCATATTGCAGCACCATGCTGCCGCTGCCTTCGTCATAATAATCCACCGTAACATATACATCCTGATCTGTATTATCGTACAGGTAATCATCCGCAACATTCATGTACAGATAGAGTGTCCCGCCCTCAGGAGCCGTACGGTTGGTCGACCAGTACCCCCTGCCGGCCAGGGTGGCGGTCAGCACGCCCGGTTCATAATCGCCTCCTCTGGCGGTGATGCCCTGCGCTACCGGTGCTGCGCCAAGCGTAATACCAGCCTCATCAGTTGGCAGCGGTTTCAAGGTTTTGGTGATGCGGATCGAGGCCAGCTTCAAATCCCTGTTGGTTCCCGCACTCGCTCCCCCGCCTTCGATGCCGAGCCGGAAGTCAGCGCCGTTCGTGCGGTTGCCGAACCAGGCATCATTCAGCTCGAACGTGTGGGTCTTCCAGGCACGGGTATCCGTATAAGTGAAGAGCGGCGCATCCTTGAAAGCCCCCGATTCACTGTCATATTGCAGCACTGCCGAGCCGTTGCCTTCATCGTAGTACTCCATCGTAACGGATACCGAGTATTCCTTATTCTCATACAGGTACTGGTCATCAGCATCCATATAGAAATATACGGTCTGCGGGCCGTCCTCCGCCTTGTTCGTCTCCCAATAGGTTTTGCCGTCCAGGGTGCCGGTCTGCAGTCCGCCGGGGTTATCTCCGGCCCGGGGGCTGATGCCGTCTGTTACCGGGGTTTCCCCCAGCATCACGCTTATACCAGCTTCAGCACCTGTCTCCGCTGAAGCAGCGGGCATATACAAGCCTGCAGTCACAAGCGCCGCAGCCAGCAGAGAAGAAGTCAGACGCTTGAGCCTTGTCGTCCATCGTTGTCCCATCAATTCTGTGCCTCCATTCATTTAGTAAGTAAAGGTTCAAAGAAAAAGCGCCCCTGGCGTAATTCGCTTATGGGCGCTCTTCGTTGTCTTGCCTTTATTGTTGATTAGCGAGGTAGGCATCCACCTGTTTTTGCGTTTCAGCGAGCAGCTTATCCAGACCGTTCTTCTGCTGCATGCCGATGTAATCGCTAACCGATTTCTCAACATCTTTAACGACACCGAATTCAATCGGGCGGCTGAATTCATCGGAGGCCTGGTCGCGTTTGGCAATTTCATTCTTCACATTGTCTTCCGCGATGAACAGCCCGTCGACAGGTGAATTCACATTATTCGGCTCGCTGGCAAAAGCAGCCTCACTTTCCCAGAAGCCTGCGCCGTAGGTTTGCGTCGGCCGCATAAACTGCGGCTTCCAGAAGGCCCACTGCCCGCCCCATTCCATATAGTTGCTGGTGGAGGATTCCATTCCCTCCGGATAGATTGCCATTTCACCGTCCAGCTTGTAGGTTTTGCCTTCAATGCCGTACTGCAGCAGATCATACAGTGTCTTGTCGGTCTCAACCATATCAAGGAAGCGGAGCACAAGATCAGGATGCTCGGAGTTCCGGTTGATCGCCAGCACATTGGCCAGCGCGGTGCGGTTGACATATTTTTTATCCGGATAGAGCAGGGACATCTCTTGTTTGTAGGAAGGATCTACGAAGCCGGGATCGGCATATGCCCATTCATGCGAAGTGATCGTAAAGAACTTCTTGCCGTTTCTCCACTGTACCTCTTCACCTTCCTTGTCGATCATGGCATCCCGGTTGATCAGATTATCGTCATACCAGACTTTGGACAGCTTGGCGGATTCAAGATAGAACGGCTGCTGCTCGACCGGCTGAACCGTTACCTTCGGATCGCTGAGATAGAAGCCGAGGCCATGGAAATTGAGATCCACCCATTCATCACGGATCATATAGATCGACAGCGGGGTAGTGCGGGACAGCTTATCATTCGGATAGGCTTTTTTGAATGCACGGAGCAGCTTGTCGACATCTTCAATCGTCTTCACGGAATTGGCCTCCAGCTGAAGTCCTGCCTTCTCGGCAAGATCGGAGCGCCAGCCGGCGAATTTGCGTTCATTCATCTTCATGGTCCACGGCAGGCCTACGATATCCCCGTTTACCGTTGCGGCAGACAGGGTGCCCTGCTCTTCATATTTTTTGTACAGGTTCGGAGCATACTTGGGCAGCAGATCGTTCAGCGCCATATAGGAGCCTTTAGCCGCCATTTGCTTGTAGGACAGCCAGTCGCCGTCAAAATTCATATCCCAGCTGTCGCCGGAAGCCGCCATGACCAGCATTTTGTCCTTGAAATCACCGAAGGGAATCGTATTGATATCAAATTTCACATTCAGCCCCTTCTCCTTGACGTAGTCGCTGATTTGCGTCCATACCTCGTCTGTAGCCGCTTTTTTATCGCCGCCGAAGTAGAATTTAAGCGTCACTTCCGGTTCAGCTGACTTAGTACCGCCGTTCTGCTCGCCGCTGGTGTTGCCGCCGGTGCTGCTATTTGCCGCATTTCCGGAATTATTGCCCCCTCCGCAGGCCGATAATGTGAAGCTGAGCAGCAGGATGGCAGTAAGCAGGAATAACCCCTGTTTCCTTTTACGCATGTAGAACCTCTCCCCTTGATCGTTAATGTATATGCCTTTCACGGCCGGAGCCGGTAAAGCCGGTGAACGGGTGCTTCAGCCTTTGACAGCGCCTACAATCAGGCCTTTGACGAAATAACGCTGCAGGAACGGATACAGGAAAACAATCGGGCCGATCGTGACGACAGTCAGGGCCATCTTCATAGACTCCGAAGGAATCTGTGCCGAAATCCGCTGCATCGCCGCTGCATTGCCGGAATTCCGCAGAAAATCGACGTTAGAGATCAGGGTGCGCAGCAGCAGCTGCAGCGGCTGAAGCTCCTGCTTGTCGACGAACATCAGCCCGAGGAACCAGTCATTCCAATAGCCAAGGGCCATGAACAGCCCCACCGTTGCGAGCACAGGCAGTGCCAGCGGGGCAATCAGCCGGTAAAAGATGCGGAATTCGCCGGCACCGTCGATTTTGGCCGATTCATGAATTTCTTCAGGGATCGAGCGCATGAAATTGCGGATGAGGAACAGATTGAACGCATTGGCCAGTGAAGGCAGTATCAGCGCCCAGAGCGTATCCTTCAAATCCAGGTACCGCACACAAATGATGTACCAGGGCACCAGCCCGCCGTTAAACAGCATCGTGATAATGACGTAGACTGACAGCACACCGCGAAGCTTAAAAGACCGTCTTGACAGTGAATAGGCGGCCATTGCGGTGAGCAGCAGCGAAAGAATTGTGCCCACGCTGGTGACAAGCAAGCTGACCCCATAGGCATTCACAATCCGGTGAGAGCCCAGCAGCAGAATACGGTAGGAATCAAAGGTGACATGTTTGGGCAAAAGGGTGTAGCCATAAGCGGCGATATCCTGCTCATTGCTGAGCGAGCCTGAGATGACCATGATGAACGGGTACAGGCAGGTTACGCTGAACAAGGCTACTATGAGCATGAGGATCAGCTGACTGATTGAGAATTTTTTGGCTGTCATGCCGGTAGAACCTCCTTGGCAGATTAGAAAATGGCCGAATCCTTGTCAATTTTGCGGGCGGCATAGTTGCTGCTCAGCACCAGCACGAAGGCCACCGTTGACTGCAGGAACCCTGCAGCCGAGGCCATTCCGATATCACCGGTCTTGCGCAAACTGCGGTACACGAAGGTATCGATAACATCCGTTGTCGGGAACAGCAGGGAAGCGTCGCCGACCATCGCGTAGAACATGCCGAAGTCCGCATTCATGATCCGCCCTACCGCAAGCAGCGTCAGGATAATGACCGTCGGCCGGAGCATCGGCAGGCTGATATGCCGGATCTGCTGCCAGCGGGAAGCACCGTCAATGGCCGCCGCCTCGTAGTAGGAATGATCAATGGAGGTCAGCGCAGCCAGATAAATAATGGTTCCATAGCCTGTAGCCTTCCAGCGGATAGCAACCGTCAGAATCAGCGGCCACAGTCCGGAGCTGCTGTAGAAGTCGATCCCGGAGAAGCCCAGCCACTCTATCAGCCGGTTGATGGATCCGCTCTCATAGTTCAACAGATTATAAGAGAATACGCCGACGACGATCCAGGAGATGAAGAACGGCAGAAAGGTGATCGACTGCGTGACTCTTTTGAACAGCTTGTGGCGGAGCTCATTCAGGATCAGCGCGAAGCCCACTTCGAATACTAGTCCGACTGTAATAAACAGAATATTGAGTAGGACCGTATTGCGCATCGCCCGGAAAGCGGCATCGGAGGAGAACAGGTATTCAAAGTTGCTGAGCAGCGGGCTCATCCATGAGCTGCCGAAGATCCCTTTGCTGAAATCAAAATCCTTGAAGGCAATGACCAGCCCGGCCATCGGCAGGTAGTTGAACAGCAGCAGCAGGAACGCGAACGGCAGAAACATTGCCAGCAGGGACCGGTTCTTGTAGAGATCCCTCAGCACGCCTGATTTCCTGCGGACAGAGATGCGGCTGGACTGCCCGCGTGAAGTCGCTGTTATTGTTTTCATTAGCATGTACCTTTCTGTTTAGGTGATGCTTTAATGATACCGCCGCTTCCAGGGGAAGCACCATGAGCCGATCTTGTTCTTTCCCCGTCTAAAATTGGCTTCTGCCCAAAGAGCCTCCGCCTGGTCCCGTATACGGCAAACTGCCGTCCGGCAGGCGGACGGCAGTACAGATACAGCTGTGCGGAGGACCATCCCGGGCTTACCCGCCTGCAGCCGCATCCTTAGGTTCAGGGCCGGGTTCCTCCTGCTTCATAACCGGATGGCGCAGCGCGATCTTCGTGCCGTAGGCAGGGCCGGATTCAATCTGCAGCCGGTAGGCATCCCCGAAATACAGCCGCAGGCGTTCGTTGACATTCCTGAGGCCTACCCCTTTGCTGCCGGTGGACTGGCCGGATTCCTCCCGGATATCCCGGTTCAGCTTATCCAGAATCTCCGGCGGGATTCCCTTGCCGTTGTCGATAATGTCTATGACGATATCCTCCTTCTCGCTCCGGGCGGACACAAGAATCTTGCCCTGCTCGAAATTGTCACGGATGCTGTGCTGGATCGCATTCTCCACAAGCGGCTGCAGCAGCAGGCGCATGAACGGCAGCGGGAGCAGTTCGGGGTCAATGGCATACAATATGCGGATAGTCTGGCCCATCCGGGCCTGTTCAATCTGCACATAGGCCTGAAGCTGCTCGATTTCACGCCGCAGGGTGGTAATCTCCTTGCCCTGGTTCAGGCTGAGCCGCAGCAGGTTGCCAAGCGCCGCGACCATCTCGCTGATATCGCTGCGGCCGTGGGTCTCCGCCTTCCAGCGGATCGATTCCAGCGTGTTGTACAGGAAATGGGGATTAATCTGGTGGCTCAGCACCTGAAATTCCAGCTCCTTCTTCTTCCATTCCGAACGCGAAGCCTCTTCAATCAAGGTTTCAATCTGGCTCGTCAGACTGGCAAAGCCGCGGTACAGCCAGCCGACCTCGTCATTGCGCTTCGACCACACAGAGTAGTTGCGGAAATCCCCCTTCTCCGCCTTGCGCATTAGCTTTACAAGCCGGAGGACCGGCTGGGTGAAATGAACCGTGAAGTAGATGACCACACCCAGGCTGCAGAGCAGATAGAGCACCAGAAAGATCAGCATCACCCTGTTGATCTCGTCGATCGTTCCGGTTAATTCGCTTAGCGGTGACAGGCTGACCAGATACCAGGGCCGGCTGTCCAGCTTCAGGCTGGAGGCCAGGTATTTCTGCCCTCCGATTACTATTGTCTGTGAAAGCTCCGGGCGGCTCGTCAGATTGTGGAAACGGCCCGCCATTTCAGGCCGTCCCGTCCATTCATTGGCAGAGGAATCGTACAGGACGCTCCCGTCCCCGTTCAAGAGCAGCAGCTTCTGCCCGGCGATATTCCCCGACGGGGAGATATAACGCGCAAGCTGATCCTCTGATACATCTGCAGCAATAATCCCCCGCGGATGACGGTCGTACAGGCCCGTGAACCGCTTGGTATAGGTCAGAAGCGGTTTGGCATAACGGCCGCTGCTCGGCATCGACAGATGCCAGGCCGGGCTGATCGAAGCCCGGGCCTCGCGGAACCATTCCTCCCGGAGCGCAAGATCAGGTTCTCCGATGGTGTTCATGTAGTCTGTATAGCCGGCTGGATCAACGGGATAGACATGGACCCGGAACGCATCGATTGCAGGGGCCTGATTGTTAAGCAGCGTCAGCATATTGACCGTGAACTGCTCTTCCTCCTCCCAGCCTGCCGGTGCCGTCTTCAGCAGCTCCTGCAGCTGCTTATTGCCGATCAAGTCGTTCATTTGGCTGTTCAGCTGCGACAGGTAGACCTCGAAGCTCTTGCGCGCCTGGATCAGAAAGCTGTGGGAGGCGGAGGTATTGGCGTTGGAGATCCCTTCGATCGCTTTGACATGAGTGTAATAGGCGAACAGGAGAAACGGCACGATCAGGATGGCAAAAAAAATCAGAATGATCTTATTGCGCAGCGAGCCCAGCGTGATCCGTACCTTACTCATCTGCGATACCCTGCAGCTTGCGGAATTCCTTCGGGGTACAGCCCGCCTGTTTTTTGAACAGCTTGGTAAAATGAACAGGGTCCTTATAGCCCACGAGCGAGGAAATCTGGTAGATCTTATATTTCACTTCGCCGAGCATCTTCTTGGCGTTGTTCATCCGCACTTCAGTCAGATATTCCAGAAAGGTCTGGTGCTTCTCCTTCTTGAACAGCTTGCTGAGCCAGACCGGAGTTACATGCACCTCCGCTGCCACGCTTTGCAGGGTAAGATTATCCGCATAGTGCTGCAGGATGTACCGCTCCGCCTCCTGAATGATTTGTCCGGGGGATGCAGCCAGCTCGGCAAAATCGCGCGCCATCTCCAGCAGGCAGAGCTCCGCCTGGCCGCGCAGCGATTCCAGGGTGTCATAGCGCTCCAGCCGGTCCCAGAGAATCATCGGATTACGCTGCCAGCCCTGCTCACTCCAGCCCAGTTGGGCTGCCTTCTTGAAGATGCCGAGCAGCCACTCGAAAATATGCTGCTGGATATCTTTGATCTGGCCGAGGGACCAGGATTGGACCAATTCGTAGAAACGGTTCATTGCCGCCCGGATGTCAGCCTCGCTGCCGTAACGGATAAGGTCCAGCACTTCATCGGGGTTCGTGATCGGCGGATTGTCCAGCTCCGTCTCCAGCTCCCAGCCGCGGCTGGTCAGAAGGCGCTGCCCCCCGTACACCGCTTTCTGCTCCAGAATCTCCTCCGCCTCGGCATACCGGGCATGCAGCTCGGACATCGTACCCGGAACCGTGCACAGCGCAGCGCTGGCGTTCACCTTCACAAAGTCACGGATGCGCTCAATACAGAGATTGCCCAGCTCCTCGATCCGTTCTGTGCCTTCCCCCTTGGCGGTTCTCAGCACAGCCACCCAGCGCTGCTTCGAATCCTCATACAGGATGAAGGGCTCAGGATAATCCTCCTCCAGCGTCTGCTTCACTACATTGCCGATGCCGAACAGAATCAGCTCCTTCTCCCGGCGGAGCCCCTCGCGGTTCTCCACCGCCTTCAGATCGTCGGCCTCAAGCAGCAGGACCACAGAAGGACCGCAGGCAATCCAGTCAGCCTGAAGCGTCCGCAGCCGGTGGAGAAGCCGGGTCTCCCGGTAGGGATCGTAATCATGCTCCAGAATTTCGCGCAGCAGCTCACCGCGGATTTTGGGCAATGCGCTGTCGACCTGATCATTGAGCAGCTGCCGGTTCTTCCGGTCGGTCCGCTCCTGCTCCAGCCGGGAAATGCCGCGTCCCAGCACTTCTCCCAGCTCCGCTGTGTTAATCGGCTTCAGGATATAATCCATCGCCCCGAGCTTCATCGCCTGGCGGACCATATCGAAATCGTCGTAGCCGCTGATGACAATGGCCTTCCAGCCGTCCGGCTGTTCTCTGGCAAGCGCCCCGATCAGCTCAAGCCCCGACATACGCTTCATGCGGATATCAGTCACAATCAGATCAGGTCTACGGGCCAGTGCCAGCTCGAGTGCCGTATCGCCGTCATCAGCCGTTAAAACGCTTTCAATTCCATAGTCAGACCAGGGAAAACCAGAGCGCAGCCCCTCCCTGATCTCCAGTTCATCATCTACTATAAGTGCCAGCAAATACGCCACCGTCCCCTGATGTATATTTCGTTCTTTAATCTTCTTGTTATAAGGCAAAAGCCGTTGCCCTTATTTTAGCCTCCACCCGCCTGGGCGAACAAGCGGTCCGCAGCAATAGGCCAATAATCCCCGCTAAAGTTTGCGATCGTCTCCTTGTCCGTCTCCCCTGCCCTTTCTACAATGAGGGATGTATATCCGACAACCCAAGGAAAAGAGGCTCCTCCATGACAGCGAAACAAACGGTTCATGTTATTTCCCACACGCATTGGGACCGGGAATGGTATATGCCTTATGAAGCCCATCATGTCCGGCTGATTGAAACGATGAACACACTACTGGATACCTTCGGGCGTGATCCCGATTTCCGCAGCTTCTATCTGGATGGGCAGACGATCGTCTTTGAGGATTATCTGCAGGTTCACCCTGAGCAAAAAGAATTGCTGCAGCAGCTGAGCCGCGAAGGCAAGCTGGCTGCCGGCCCCTGGTATGTGCTGCAGGATGAATTCCTGACCAGCAGCGAGGCCAATATCCGCAATCTCCAGATCGGCCTGCGTGATGCTGAGGAGATCGGTACGGTATCGAGGCTCGGCTACTTTCCCGATTCCTTCGGCAATATGGGGCAGGCGGCCCAGATTCTACGCCAGGCCGGAATCAGCACTGCCGTATTCGGCCGGGGCGTGAAGGCGACCGGGTTCAATAACCAGGTCGGAGACAGCGGCCAGCTCGAGTCCCCCTTCTCGGAGCTCATCTGGGAAGCGCCGGACGGCTCCGAAGTGCTTGGCATCCTTTTCGCCAACTGGTACAACAACGGCATGGAAATTCCTGTGGAGCCTGCGGAAGCCAGGATCTACTGGGACCAGAAGCTGGAGCAGGCTGCACGCTACGCCTCCACTCCGCATCTGCTGCTGCTGAACGGCTGTGACCATCAGCCCGTCCAGCAGAATCTGTCCGCTGCGCTCCGCACCGCCCGGGAGCTGTATCCGGAGACCGAGTTCCTGCACTCGGACTATGATACCTATATCCGCAGCCTGCGCGCGGAGCTGCCGGAGAAGCTGACCCGCATCCGCGGTGAATTACGCGGCCAGCGCACGGACGGCTGGTATTCGCTCGTCAACACCGCTTCGGCGCGCGTATGGATCAAGCAGCTGAACCAGCAGGCGCAGACACTGCTGGAGAAGACCGCTGAACCGCTGGCGGCCCTCGCCCATACGCTGGGCTCTCCGTACCCGCATGCCCTCTTCCGCTATGCCTGGAAGACCCTGATGCAGAATCACCCGCATGACAGCATCTGCGGCTGCAGCGTAGACGAGGTGTACCGGGAAATGGACACCCGGTTCGCCAAGAGCATGGAGGTCGGCCGGCAGCTTGCCCGGAGCAGTGCGGAGTTCATCAGCTCGCGCATCGATACCTCCGTCTTCTCCGCCTACGGGGCTGATGCTGTACCGTTCACGGTTTATAATACCAGCGGCTACAGGGAATCGCGGGTGGTAACCCTCGAGCTGGAGTGGAGCCGCCGCTACTTCAAGCAGAGTGAGAATCCGGCGGAAATCGCCGCCGGGGTGGAGCAGCGCTCTCATGCCGCAGGCATGCTGATCGATGCCTGCGGCATGAAGCTCGCCGCCGGAATCACCGATCTCGGAGTGCGCTTCGGCTACGATCTGCCGGACGACAGGTTCAGACAGCCGTATATGGCACGGGCACTACGGATTACATTTGAGGCGGAGGATTTGCCCGGAATGGGCTACCGTTCCTTCGCCTGGATTCCCTCTGACGGCAGCGCGTCCGGCGACGGTACTGCAACAGCCCAAATTGCGGCTGCTGCAGAGGGAGAGCTGCCGGAAAGTCATGCCGTTGGGGATGCCGGTGAAGACAGCCGCCGCTCCCTGGCGGCAGCCGCCAATACACTGGAGAACGCCCTGCTGCGGGTAACCGTGCAGCCGGATGGAAGCCTGAACCTCCTCGACAAGAAGACCGGCGGGACGTATACAGGCCTGGGAGTCTATGAGGATACCGGAGATATAGGGAATGAATATATTTATTACCAGCCGCTTGGCGATATCCCAGTCACAACCGCAGGACTTCCGGCCGAGATCACCCTGGCCGAGGATACGCCATGGCGGGCCACCCTGGAGATTGTGCATCAGCTCGAGATTCCGGCTGCGGCAGACGAACGGCTGGCCGAAGAGATACGGACCATGGTGCTCTTTAATGAGCGCCAGGCGGGACGCTCTGCCGGCACCGTACCGCTGCGGATCGTAACCCGGGTCAGCCTGGAGCGTTCAGGCCGGGGAGTGAAGGTGTCTGCTTCCTTCCATAATCAGGCCCGTGACCACCGGCTGCGTGTGCTCTTCCCCGCCGGTATTGCAGCGGACACGCATTATGCCGATTCGGTCTTTGAGGTGGCTGAGCGTCAGAGCGTTCCGGCACCGGAGTGGAAGAATCCCAGCTACTGCCACCACATGCAGACATTCGTCGATGTACATGGTCCGGACCGGGGGCTGGTGATCGCCGGCAAAGGGCTCAATGAATATGAAGTGCTGCAGGACGGACAGGGGACAATGGCTGTAACGCTGCTGCGTTCCGTGGGCGAGCTGGGGGACTGGGGCGTGTTCCCGACACCTGAGGCCCAGTGTCTTGGCCCTTGTGAAGCTGAATGGATGATCATTCCACACGGCGGAGCGGCTGAACGCTATGCAGCCTACCGGGATGCTTACGCATTCCCGGTCCCGGCCCTCACCTGTGCTGCAACGCTGCATGAGGGAGAGCTCCCGCCGGAGGCCGGATGGCTGCCATGGTCGGGTGAGCGCCTGGCCTTCTCCAGCCTCACCATTGCCGAGCACAGCGGGGATGCCGTCGCCCGCTGGTACAATCTCTCGGCAGCGGATACGCAGCTCAAGCTGGACTCGGCAGCAGCATATGAGACTACGATTCTGGGAGAGGCCGGGGGGACTCCTATAGACTCTGCCCTTGCTGTCCAGGGCTTCAAGATCGTTACCGTAGGGTTTCCCGGCACTCTCCGGCAGGAAGGGAGGTAATCCTCATGGCCATCATCAAAGCCATCCGCTGTATCCGCACAAGGGCGGACGGAAGCTGGACCATTGTCCAGATCCTTACTGACTGCGACGGGCTGTACGGCCTTGGCTCCGCTTCTGATCTCTATAACCCGGAAGCGGTCGTGCAGGTTATTGAGCAGCTGTTCGCCCCGCTGCTGACCGGCCGGGATACCGCCTATATCGAGGAGCTGTGGCAGACCATGCAGCACAGCGCCTACTGGCGGAACGGCTCGGTTACACAGACGGCCATCAGCGGCATCGACATGGCCCTGTGGGATATTCTCGGCAAGGAAGCGGGCCTGCCGGTATACCGTCTGCTCGGGGGAGCGGTCAGATCCGCCGTTCCCTGCTACGGGCATGCCTCCGGCCATACCGTCTCCGAACTGAAGGAGGAGGTTCACCGTTATCTGGCAGAAGGCTACCCGGTCATCCGCTGCCAGCTCGGCGGCTACGGCGGGGGCGGCTTCGTGCCCGGCGGGCAGACCCGCCTGCCCGAGCCGTCCTGGATTCAAGGGCGGGCCTTCGATGAGCAGGCCTATCTCCAGGCTGTACCTGACATGTTCGAGCAGCTCCGCGCCGAATTCGGCAGTACGGTCGGCTTGACGCATGATGTGCATGAGCATCTGTCGCCGATTGCCGCAATCCAGCTGTCCAAATTGCTGGAGCCGTATTCCCTGTTCTATCTTGAGGATGCCCTGCCGCCTGAGCAGCTTGGCTGGTACCGCCAGCTGCGCGCGCAGAGCTCAACACCGCAGGCTGTCGGCGAGCTGTTCACGAACCCGCAGGAATGGCTGCCGCTGGTTCAGGAGCGGCTGATAGATTTCCTGCGCGTGAGAGTGTCTAAGGCGGGAGGAATCAGCGCCTGCCGCAAGATCGCCGCTGTCTGTGAGGCCTTCGGCGTGCGGACGGCCTGGCAGGAAGGCGGCGAGAATGATCCCGTGAACCAGGCTGCAGCTGTTCACCTGGACCTGGCTGCCTGGAACTTCGGCATCCAGGAGATCAATCATTTCCGGGAAGAGGAGCTGGAAGCCTTCCCCGGGCATATCCGGCGCTCGGGCGGATACCTGTATCCCGCAGAAAAGCCGGGACTCGGCATAGAGCTGGATGAAGTGAAAGCGAAGGGGCTGCTGCACTCCGGCTGGAAACGATCAGCCTATTATCATCCCTATCCGCTGGACCGCAAAGCAGACGGGACGCTGGTCCGTCCCTGACTTCGCTGGCTTGTACTAATCTTAAGGAGGTTCTAGCTTATGGAAACCATCGCCGTAACAGGCGGCAGCGGCAAGCTCGGCTCTGCCGTGATCCGGGCGCTGCAGCACGCCGGATACGGGGCCGTATCCATTGACCGCCGCACATCAGGGGAGCTGTCCTGCCGCCAGCTGATCGTAGATCTCAGCGATCTCGGCCAGCTGGCAAGCGCCCTGCAAGGCGCTGACGCAGTCATCCATCTGGCTGCGATTCCGGCGCCGCTGCTGTACCCGCCGGCCCATATTTTCACCAATAATGTACTCTCCGGCTATAACGTCCTGGAAGCTGCCGGGCTGCTGGGTATCCGCAGGGTGGTGCTGGGCTCCAGCGAATCCTCCTACGGCTTCGCCTGGGCACCGCAGCCCTTCTCCCCTGAATATGTGCCGGTGGATGAGCAGCATCCCCAGCAGCCCAGGGAATGCTACGGCTTATCCAAGGTGGTCAATGAGGCGACTGCCGCCATGTTCAGCCGCAGGGGCGGAATGAAGACGGTCTCCCTGCGCTTCTCCACCGTGATGACCGAAGCCGAATACGCTCATATCCAGCCTGCCCAGCCGGAAAGATATGTAAGAACACTATGGAGCTATATCGACATCCGCGATGCCGCAGCTGCCTGCCTTGCAGCCCTGAAGCATGGGGAAGCTGCGCCAGGCAATCTCAATATTACAGCGGATGATACGCTGAGCGCCTGGCCCACAGATCGTCTGCTGAATGAGTTCTATCCGGAGGTGCTTGACCGCCGCAGCCGGTTCGAAGGCCGGGAAGCTGTCGTCAGCAACCGGCTGGCTAAAGAGACCTTGCACTGGCAGCCGCGCTACTCCTGGATGGAGGGACGTCAGGCATCTCAAACCTGACGCCGCATAAGGCTGTAATCGGCCGGAGCAAATCCGCCTCCGGGCGTGCTGGGCTGGTCGGCATGCGACAGCTCGGCTGGTCGGCATGCGGCAGCTGGCCTGGTCGGCATGTGGCAGCTGGCCTGGTCGGCATGCGGCAGCTGGCCTGGTCGGCATGCGGCAGCTCGGCTGGCCGGCATGCGGCAGCTCGGCTGCTACTCACTGTTCCAGCGATGGCTCTCCTTGTGAGTAGCCGCTTCATCACTTTGGATGACGCCGGTCCGCTCCCCACTAAGATTTTAAGTGGAAAAATGCATCTTAATTTGATCATTTTTCCTCCATTTCGGATTTTAATTGGATAAACGTCACTTAATTTATCACCTTTGCCTTATTTGGACGAATTTCCCGAAAATTAAGTGCTCTTTTTCCAACTGTTATCCGGCAGTCACTCCCTCCGCTCCATAGCAAGTGGAGAAAATCCACTTATTTCAGGAGCACCGGACAATCCAGGCACTGATAGGCGCAGCTAAGCTTGAAGCTTTAAGCTTTAAGCTTTTGGCTTTTGGCTTTTGGCTTTTGGCTTTTGGCTTTTGGCTTCGGGCTTCAGGCTTCCGGCTTCGGGCTTCCGGCCTCGAACTCTAAGCTTTAAGCATTAAGCATAGCCCCCGCAACGATGAACATCGGACCTCCGGCCCCTGTTCGCTAGCGCTCCGGCCGTTCCAAATTTCTTCAGCCGTCACTTTCAAGTTGCAGAATTTCCGGTACCACAACAAAACCCGTGAAGAGCGTCGCAGCCTGGCTGCCTCGCCTCACGGGTCTTTGTTATTCTGCCGCAGGCCTTAATCCCCCAGCGGGCTGACCGTCATTCTGCAGATCCGGATATCCCCCCTGCCGGCTGTCCAGGTAATCAGGTTGCCGCTGCCCGGCTCCAGCTTCACGGTAAGTCCGGTGCAGCCGGTGAAGACTGCGGTTCCTCCAGTGGAAGGCGCATTGACCAGCGAGTAGTCCCTGCCGTTCACCGTAAGCCGCAGCTTGGAAAGAGGCTCTGCCGCAGCATACTGCAGCCGGATCTCGGCCCTGCCGCCCCGTACCCCGCCGTCCACCTCATGGAACTGGCAGCAGGCATCTGCAGCCTCCAGACCGGCGACAGCACTTACGCCCTCCGCAGCTATAATAACTGCACCGCCGCTAGCCTCGCTGTCCGCTGCTGCATAGACCTTCATCTCCGGGTGCGGCTGCGGAGCTTCTCCCGCCGGCTTCACACCTTCACGGGTCTGCACCACCGTCCGGATCGATCCGTCCGGATTGAAATGCAGCTCGTCGATACATATACTCCGCAGCGTCTCCTCTCCCGACAGCTCCTGGTTATGGTAGAACAAATACCACTGGCCCTTAAATTCTGCTACAGAGCCGTGGGTTGTCGGGCAGCCGGTCGGCTCAAGAAAAATCCCCCGGTATGTCCACGGACCAAGCGGCTGATCACTGGTGGCGTAACGCATGCGGTTGCTGCCCTCCAGGTTGTCCGCATAAGTCAGATAGTACACGCCGTTTCTTTTGAAGACCCAGGCTGCTTCATGAAAGTCCTCCAGGCCTTCCATTTCCTGCATGCTGCCCCGGATGGACATCATATCCCCGTTCATTTCCCCGGCTTCACATGTCCCGCCGCCCCCGTAATACATATAGGCACGGTTGTCCTCATCCACGAATACAGCCGGATCGATCATGGAGAACCCGCCAAGCCCCTCAATGTAACCCTGATCGGTGAAGCCGCGGGCCGGCTCCGTGCTGGTTGCCACTCCTATCTTCCAGGTATGGTTCCAATCCGAACCGCTGGGATGCGGATAATAGAAATAATAGGTGCCGTTCTTATAGGCGCAGTCGGGCGCCCACATAAAGCCGCCTTCCGGTCTGCCCCATTTCACATCCGCTGAACCCAGAATCTCCCCTTCGTCACGCCAGCTCACCATATCCCCGGACGAGAATACATGATACCGGTCCATCAGATCACAGCCTCTCGCCGGATCGGTGTCATGGGAAGCATAAATGTACATTCTGCCGTCCTCCCATACATGTGCCGAGGGATCAGCGGTATAAATACTTGTAATTGCAGGGTTCATATTTCTCATGCTCATAAGTTCCTCCTGGAGTCCTTGAATTCATTTAAGATACGTTCTGCTTCATGGCAAAAGCCCCCGGGGGAACCGTGCCTCCCGCAGGCTCTGAAGTTCATAGCCGCCTTACTGATGACTCGTGGGATGGTTCACCGTCAGCGGAATCTGGTCTTTGAACAGCCGGTTAATGTCACCCGCCAGCCGGAGATAAAAGTCTGAGGATACGGCTACACCATCCGCATTCAGGGTCAGAAAATACTGGTTCGCCGGAATCATCGAGCTGTTCTCTGCCGCTTTGGCGATAGCTGTTCCCTCGTCATACTCGTCGAACATGGCAATATAACCGGTGCTGATGCCGGAGCTCTTAATGTTGTAGGCTTGCCTCCACATGAAGTCGCCGTGTGCGCGGGGAATCTGATTCTGCGGGCCGCCGGTCATATTGGCCCAGGAGAATCCCGGGAAGATTACCGGCTGATAGGCGATTCCATTCTGCCCGGTCCAGGCATAATCCGGCTGCAGCAGATTGGTCTTGAAGCTGTCGGCCTCCGCCATTCCAAAGCGCCCCACATACCAGGGAGATATCATGTCCAGTGATTTGTAGACGTTCAGGAAACCGGTTTTGGAGTCATTAATGCCATCCCTCCAATAGGTGGGCACTCCGCCAATCACGTAAATCCCCTGATTCTTGAACCAGCTAATCAGTTCTGCCGATTCAGCTGCAGTCCCCGGGCGGTCGGTAAAGCCGATGCCCCACAGGCAGACCACCGTCTTGCCGTTCTGCTTCGCATAAGCTGAAGAGGATGGCAGGTGCATGGCATTCACGACGTTGACCGTCCAGTCATGCTTAACCGCGTTCACCCAGTTGCCCGCATTCATGCCGGTGATGTCATACATTACATAGAATTTGCGGTTGTAGGCTTCTGCCGCGCTCTTCACCTTGACGGCCACACTGTCGCGGTTACTCTTCCAGCCATTTGGCGCATCGCTCTCATCCGCACCGAAGCGCTGCAGGGCGGCCCCGTCAATATTGTAGGTCTGCATCCATTCAAAATGCTTATTCACCGTCTCCTGATCATAGGAGGAGAAGAGCTTCGCCGCGGCTCCGTTCCCCAGATTAGCCAGACTGGTCTGATACAGCTTCGAGTATTCCCGGAGATCGGGATACAGATCGAAATTCACGGTGCTGCCGGCCGCGGGTGCGCTGCTGTTCTTGGACCAGTGTACCCATCCCCCGTTCGGCGAGCCGTCTCCGGCTGCATTGAACCAGCCCTGATAGCCCGCGAACAGCTTGCCTACCACATCCCCGCCGGCGGACGGGGCATTGAATTTGAACCAGAGCACATTGAATAAATTACCTGCTCCGCCTGTGAATTTGAGGTACAGTGTATGCACTCCGCTTACAGGACTGACCGTGGCCGATTGGGTCTGCCATGCCTGCCATCCTCCGGTGCCCGGAACGGCAACCGTGCCGAGAAGCGTTCCATTCAAGCTGTCCAGTCGTACTTCAATCGTCCCGCCGCTGTTATTGCTTGCCACCCTGACGTCGATAGAAGCTGCACCACTGCCAAATTCCACATTGTTAAAAGCAATATAATCACCGTTGTCAATAAATGCGACATTCTGCCCACCTTCACTGGATGCCTCCAGCTGGATCCCGGATTGGCTGCTGTAGCCGGAAGCCGCTGTCTGGGTAAAGGCCGAAGCCGCCGACACAACGTCAGGAGCCAGTGGCAGGCTGACCGCCAGAATCAATACAGCCATGCCAAGCCACATCATAAAACGCTGTCTTATGTTACCTGCGGATCTGATCATGATACCCTCCCATTCGTAGTTCGCCGCTGCTGCAGACCGGCCGGAAGAAGGCAGACCTGATGAAGTGTGCTGCTCCTGATGTGCTCCGCCTGCTTGCAGCCCCTGTTCACCCCGCTTTCCGCCGCGTTGGCGATGATTGACTTCCTTTAGCATACCTCCCGGCAACACGGAGCCACCATAAGGCGATATTAAATAAAACAGGGCATTGCAAAAGTAAATCCGCAAACCAGGATTTGCAGGCGAAGATCAGAAAATACAAAAAAAACCATCCCCGGCTGGGCGGAAACCCTAAGCCGCGGGATGGTTCTATTAACTGTTGCCAGGCATTACCAAGTACTGCAGCCGGGGTTAAACACCCAGCCAGCGCTTGAACATATGCTTTGTGGTCTGCTTGTTGATTTCGGCGATGGATGTAGTCAGCGGAATGCCCTTCGGGCAGGCGCGCACGCAGTTCTGCGAGTTGCCGCAGCCGTCGATGCCGCCGTCCTCCATCAGCGCCTCCAGGCGCTCGTCGGAGTTCATCTCACCCGTAGGATGGGCGTTGAACAGGCGCACCTGGGAAATAGCAGCGGGACCAATGAAGTTGGTCTTCTCGTTGACATTCGGGCAGGCTTCCAGGCAGACACCGCAGGTCATGCACTTGGACAATTCATACGCCCACTGGCGTTTCTTCTCCGGCATCCGCGGTCCCGGACCAAGATCATAAGTACCGTCGATCGGAATCCAGGCTTTGACCCGCTTCAGGGCATTAAACATCCGGCTGCGGTCAATCACGAGGTCCCGGACAACCGGGAAGGTCTTCATCGGCTCAATCCGCACCGGCTGCTCCAGGTTATCAATCAGTGCCGCACAGGCCTGGCGGGGTTTGCCGTTGATGACCATGGAGCAGGCGCCGCATACTTCCTCCAGACAGTTGGATTCCCAGCAGACCGGGACCGTACTGTCACCCTTCGCATTGACCGGATTACGCTGAATCTCCATCAGCGCACTGATCACATTCATGCCCGGACGGTACGCAAGCTCGAACTCTTCAGTATATGGGCTCGTTTCCGGTTCATCCTGGCGGGTAATGATAAATTTCACGTTTTTGGGAGCTGCTGCTGTTTCCGCCATATCGGTTACCTCCTAAAAGTTTGAATAGGACTGCTAGCCTCCGCCGAACCCGCTTATTCATACCGGCCCCGGAAGCCCGCGCTTTAAGTTGTATCATTCATGAAGAATTTCCGCTTAAGCTTCCCGCGTTAACTGCACTTTGTACAATTAAAACCAGGGAATTCTGTTAAATTTGCGATTTAACTGCATTCTGTACAATTATACTTCCGGAATAAGCTTATTCCCGCCTGTTCGGGAGACTTTAGCTGCACAGAATACAGTTATACAACTCCTGTACCGAAAGAGGACTAAATTAGTTGCACGAAATACACTTATACCGAATTCCATCCAGAGAGCATAACCAGTCATCCGGCATATTCCAGCGGCAAGAGAAATTAGTGTAATTCAAGTCAGGTCAAGTTAAGACCAGTCCAGTGAAGTTTGAATTCTACCCCGCTTAGTCCTTCGAGTAATCCCGCACCCGCGGAGGAATCAGCGATACATCCACTTCCTCGTAAGAGATCTGCGGGCCGTCGGCACTCCAGCTGGCTTTGGTTGTCTTCAGGAACTCCTCATCATTGCGGTTCGGGAATTCCGGCTTGTAATGCGCCCCCCGGCTCTCATTGCGCAGCAGTGCTCCAAGGGTCATTGCTTCCGACAGCTCCAGCATGTTCCACAGCTGGCGGGTGAACGCCACCCCCTGGTTGCTCCAGCGCGACGTGTCGCTCATGCTGATGTTACGGTAGCGCTCCTTCAGCTCTTTAATTTTGCCGATGGTCGCTTCAAGCCGCTTGTTCTCACGCACCACGGTCATGTTCGCCGTCATCCATTCGCCAAGCTCCTTATGAATGACGTAAGCATTCTCCGTACCGGTCATCCCGAGGAGAGCTTCATATTTATCCGTCTGTGTCTTGTGGAAGCTGTCAAATACTGTGGAGGAGATATCCTGCACCGATTTCTTCAGCCCTTTAATATATTCTACGGCCTTCGGCCCGGAGACCATGCCGCCATATATTGCCGACACCAGCGAATTCGCACCAAGGCGGTTCGCCCCGTGGTACTGGTATTCACATTCCCCTGCGGCGAATAGGCCGGGGATATTGGTCATCTGGTTATAGTCGACCCACATGCCGCCCATGGAATAATGCACGGCCGGGAAGATTTTCATCGGGATTTTACGCGGATCATCGCCCATGAATTTCTCGTAGATCTCGATGATGCCGCCAAGCTTAACGTCAAGCTCCTTCGGATCCTTATGCGACAGGTCCAGATAGACCATGTTCTCACCATTGATACCCAGTCCCTGATCCACGCATACATTGAAGATTTCGCGGGTGGCAATATCACGCGGAACCAGATTGCCGTACGACGGATACTTCTCTTCGAGGAAATACCACGGCTTGCCGTCCTTGTAGGTCCAGATGCGTCCGCCCTCACCGCGCGCAGATTCCGACATCAGCCGCAGCTTGTCATCGCCGGGTATCGCCGTCGGATGAATCTGGATGAATTCGCCGTTCGCATAATGTACACCCTGCTGATATACTGCGCTTGCAGCGGTACCTGTGTTAATGACCGAGTTCGTTGTTTTGCCGAAAATAATCCCGGGCCCGCCGCTCGCCAGAATCACCGCATCCGCCGGGAAGGTCTGAATCTCCATCGTCTTCAGATTCTGGGCGCTGATGCCGCGGCAGACACGCTCATCGTCGAGAATGACCGAGAGGAACTCCCAGTTCTCGCTTTTGGTCACGAGGCCTTCGGCTTCCCAGCGGCGTACCTGCTCATCCAGTGCGTACAGCAGCTGCTGGCCGGTAGTTGCCCCGGCGAATGCTGTCCGGTGGCGCTTCGTCCCGCCGAACCGGCGGAAGTCGAGCAGCCCCTCCGGCGTACGGTTGAACATGACGCCCATCCGGTCCATCAGGTGAATGATGCCCGGAGCAGCCTCACACATCGCTTTGACCGGGGGCTGGTTCGCCAGGAAGTCGCCGCCGTAGACGGTATCATCGAAATGCTCCCAGGGCGAGTCGCCTTCACCCTTTGTATTTACAGCGCCGTTAATGCCGCCTTGCGCACAGACCGAATGCGATCTTTTGACAGGGACCAGTGAGAATAGATGTACATGCGCGCCGGCTTCGGCGGCCTTGATGGTAGCCATCAGGCCGGCGAGACCGCCGCCCACGATGATGATATCGGCTGATGCCATGATTGTTCCCTCCTAAAAGTTTTGTGAGCGTTTGCTTCCTGATTTCTCATCGTACAAAACTTGCTTCGGAAGCATACACTTAAGTTTTGTGAGCGTCTGCTTCCTGATTTCTCATCGTACAAAACTTGCTTCGGAAGCATACACTTAAGTTTTGTGAGCGTCTGCTTCCTGATTTCTCATCGTACAAAACTCGCTTCGGAAGCATATGCGCTATATTCTAGATAAAGCTGCGCAGCGACTGGACCGCTGCTGCCGCAGTTTGAAATTCATCGTCACGGAAGGTAACCAGTGACAGCACGAACATGAAGGTAACAATTACGAACAAGCCGAGACACAGAATGGAGGACACCCGCTGGGAACGCGGCCCGACCGTAATGCCCCAGCTGATCAGGAATGACCACAGGCCATTCGAGAAGTGGAAGCAGGCGGCTATGATTCCGACGATATAGAGGGCCATCAGCAGCGGCTGGGTTACAATGTTGTGCATGACCCCGCCAAGCTCATCATGCTCTACATTGCCGAGTGCCACCTGGACCCGGGTATCGTACAGATGCCATACGATGAAGATGAAGGTGACCACCCCGCTGATGCGCTGGAGGGTATAACGCCAGTTGCGCTCCAGATTGTAGCGGTTCAGGTTCGGCTTCGACTGGTACGCGATGTACAGGCCGAATACGCCGTGGTACAGCAGCGGCAGCCAGATGCCGAACAATTCCAGGAAGAAGACGAGCGGCAGGCTGTTCAGCCACAGCACACTGTCAGTGAAACCGGAAGCGCCCCCCTCAACTGCTGCAAAGTTCGTCAGCATGTGCTCAAGGAAGAAGGCCCCGAGCGGGATAACGCCGAGCAAGGAATGAATCTTTCTGGAATAAAATCCTCTCATGCAAAGTGTCCCCTTTCCGATTATAACAGCGTTTTCACAAGTAGAAACGGCTGCAGTGCCTTTAAAGGCTAATGCTTCCGAAGCAACGATACTGCGTATCGCTTTCAGTATCCGTTTCAGCGGGAAAGATAAGGAGTATTAATTGCGTGAAGCAATAAATACTTATCTTTTTAAAGAGCATACACCGCCGGGAATACAGTTGAAACAGGGCAGCGGCATGGGTACAAAACCCGCAAATAGTCTATTTGCACCACTTTCCATTGATTTCCCGGACTTTGCTTTATTATTCACAATATGTGAATATCTTGTGTCACTTTTCATGTTACTCTTTTTTCACTTATAAGGGAATTGCAATCTAATTATTAATCGTTATACAATAAACGCATAAGAATATTTTTAATATGATAATAATTCTCATTTAGAATAGGAAATGTCATCATACCGGGCTTTTTTCCGCATAAATCAAGGTCTGGCTTATGTAGCAGCTATGCCTTTTATCACTATAGATACTGGAAATTGTTTGAATATTAGAGTGAAGGAGCACCAGGTATGTATGATGATTTAGATGCTTTTGCGGCGGTTGTGGAGCATTCCAGCCTGAACCGGGCGTCACGCCAGCTCAACCTGTCCCAGCCTGCCCTGTCCCGCAAAATCTCCAAGCTGGAGGAACGGCTCGGCGTTGCCCTGTTCAACCGGTTCGGCAAGCGGCTCGAGCTTACAGAGGTGGGACGCCTCACTTATACCTACGCCCTGGAGCAGCGCCAGCAGCGTACCAAGTTTCTGGAAGCGCTGTCCAAGTTCAGGGAAGGCGAGCCGCAGGTAGTCACGCTCGGTGCCAGTCTGACTACCCTGCAGACCACACTGCCGCCGCTGGTGAATGCTTATATGGACAAATATCCGGCAGCCGAGCTGAAGCTGATCACCGGGAAGACGCATGAGATGGTTACCGCGGTCAGCGAAGGCAAATGCGATGTCGGCATTATTGCGTCGCAGGTTCAGGAGCCGGGCCTGCGCTGCATTCCGCTGTTCGAGGATCAGCTGCGGCTGGTTGTCTCCGAGCAGCACCCGCTGACACTTACTCCAAGACTTACTATGGAGCATCTCTCCCGGCTGCCGATGATTCTTTTCTCCAAGGGCACCTGGTACCGCCGGACTACCGATGATCTCTTTCAGCGCTGCGGGGTAGATCCCGATGTACGGATGGAGATCGACTCCTTCGAAGCCATTGTCCGGCTGCTGCCGACTACCAAGGCTGCGGCCCTGCTGCCGAACTCCTACCTCCGCCCCGAGCTGCTGAACGGCGGCGGACTCGTCTCCCTGCATATCAAGGAGCTGGAGCAGACGCAGCGGACAACCTGCCTGATCTATCAGGGCAGCGGAGGGCTCAGTACAGCGGCGCGCTGTCTCGTCCAGGTGACGGAAGAAGTATTCCTGTCCGGACAGGAATAAAGGGCATTCATCCACCGGGCTTCTATGCCGCTGCAGCGTCTGCTGCTTGCTGCTCTGCATACACGGTCAGCTACAGTGTATGCAGAACACCCGCCGGTCCACTGGACCCGGCGGGTGATTGCTTTAACTCTCCTGGCTATTCAGTTTATTTCCCCTAGCGATTAGATTAGCGGAAATTGCCTGCATCAATGGCAGCCTGCTTCTCATCAAGGATTTCCTGATAGCCGGCATCCAGATAAGTTTTCTTGGCAGCTTCATAGGTAGCATCGAAATCAGCTTCAGGAGCGAGTACAACCTTCACATACAGTTCCTGGAACAATGTGTTCAGATCCGCTTTATATTCGTTCACCTTCTCAAGTACAACGCTGAACAGCGCATCCGGAGTACGGAATTCCGCTACTTCGTCATAGTACTTCACCAGATCATCAGCGAGCGTCTCATAACCGGCAGGTGCCCAGTTGCGCAGGTTAGCCGTGCGTGTTTTTGCAGCATCCGGATATTGGGCGATTTCCGTTACAAGGCCCCAATAGTCTTTGTTATTATTCTGTGCCAGGACAGATTCGCCTTTATAGTCCGGATTCTTCAGCGCGATGCCGTCTGCATCAAGCGTATAGTTCTCGCCTTCAATCCCGTTCTGGAATTTGAACAGGTTCTCCGGCTGGCTGAGCCATTCAAGATACATCCAGACCGCGGCCCGTTCTTCAGGAGTGGATTCATAGTTAATGCCCATGATGAAGCCGAATGGCCAGTAAGCGCGTCCTTGAGGCTGCTTACCTTCCGGAACAAAGGCACCAGGAGGAATTACGGCAAATTCAGCATCCGGGTTGTTCTGCAGGGTAGCTGCAAAGACATCCGTATTGTTAGCCAGATAGAAGGCGAAGTTCCCTGTTTTGCCGGCAACGAATTCAGCTTTAACCTTAGGCTCATCGTTGCGCAGATAGAATTCCTTATCAATCAGGCCGTTGTTATACTGATAGTTCAGATTACGCAGGTAAGCTTCTGTATCCTTCGTAGTCAGATCAGCTACGCTAAGGTCAGAGTAAAGCGCACGGTATTTCGCATCGACCGGCCAGTCACGGAAGGCATAGTTAAAGTTGTAGAAGTTCTGCAGCAGGTTGCCGCCGGTTACACCGATTCCGGCCGCTTTCCATTTGGCCAGCATCTCATTGTATTTCTCAAGCGAAGTCAGATCTTCAACCTTCATACCGACCTTCTCCACCCAGTCCTTGCGGATAATGTTAACAAAGTTGTCGGCTTCAGGACGTGCAGCAAAGAAGAAAATTTTCTCGTTATTAACGGTACCGTACTGCTCGATAGTAGAGCCCATGTTCTTCCAGTAGGTTGGCGCATAGTTTTCAAGTTCCGCATAGTCGATCGGCTGCATGACATCCTCACCGTAATAAGTAAGCGCTTGCGGCATGTCGTAATGGAAGATGATATCAGGAGCCTTATGCGATGCCAGCAGCTGCTCGTAATCCGTTACTTCCTTTTGACGGGTGATCGGCACATAATTGACTTCGATATTATACTTGTCACCGAATTCTGCCTGTACCCAGCGGGTATAGTAGTTGTCGGACACATTCCAGCCCTCATACGCCCGTTCGTAGACCGGAATATCCAGCGAGACCTTCTTCTCGAAGCCTTTGGAGTAATCCGGGAAAGCCCCTTCCGCCTGATTGGTAGCAGCTGCTTCTGTCGCAGCCGGAGCCTTGGTCGCCTCAGCGTTCGCATTCTTAGCGTTGTTATTTCCCCCGGAGCATCCGGACAGCAGGCCGGCTGCCATAACTGAGGCCATCATTAGCGAATACACTTGTCTTGTCTTCATCGCAATTCCCCCACTTTTAATTTTCGGATTCAATTGTATTACTATATACTAGAGCGCAGGACTACTCCTTAACCGCTCCGAGCATAACACCTTGAACGAAGTATTTCTGGACGAACGGATATACGCAGAGAATAGGTAAAGTAGCAAATACCACAACAGATGCTTTTAGAACTTCCGGATTGCTGAGCTGTACCTGGGTTGCTTCCAGCTGGAAGCTTTCACTGGCCTGAATGACGAGATAATACAGCTTAAGCTGCAGCGGGCGCAGGGAAATCTCATGCTTAATATAGAATAAGGCATCCTGGTAAGCATTCCAGCGTCCAACCGCGAAGAACAGGGCAAGTGTCGCCATGATCGGCTTGGATAGCGGGAGCACTATGCTGAACAGGATCCGGAAATGTCCGGCCCCGTCGATCCGTGCAGATTCTTCCAGACTTACAGGAATGCTGCTCGTTAGTGAGGTCTTCATAATAAGGAGATTGAAGACGCTGAACGAGAGCGGTAAAATCAGTGACCAGATCGTATCCATCAGACCCAGATTGTTAATGTTCATATAGTCCGGGATGATCCCGCCGCTGAAATACATCGTAAACAGGAAGATGAAGGTGATGACCCGGCGGCCCTTGAACTGGGTTCTTGACAGCGGATATGCGGCACAGATTGTCAGAATCATCCCCAGGATGGTGAACAATACGGTTACGATTACCGTGATGTATAATGACCGGAGGATACTGGCATCAGCGAAGATTTTCCGGTACGCCTCGATAGTGAAGCCCTGCGGCCACAGAAAGACTCTGTTGGCAATGACGAAGGAGTCAGAGCTCAGGGATTTCGCTACGACATGAATGAACGGCAGCAGACACACCAGGGAAGCCAGGATAATGACAAAGCCGATGATTAAGCCGTAGATATCTATGCGTGCTTTATGTGGTGCGGCAGGACCCGCGGTTGTTGCTTTCATGGTCCCTCTCCTTTCTACAGAATTCCATCCTCACCGAGCTTCTTGGCTATGCGGTCAGCAGAGATGACCAGAATGATGCCAATGACGGATTGGAACAGGCCGATGGCTGTCGCCCGGCTGAAATTGCCGCTCTCAATCCCCCAGCGGTATACCAGCACCGGAATCGTGGTTGTGAACTCAGTGGTCGCCTTATTTTGCAGGGAGTAAATACGCTCGAAGGAACCGTCCATTACTTTACCCAGAGCCATAATGAGCAAGGTAACAATGGTCGCACGGATGGAAGGAAGCGTGATATTCCACACCTTTCTCCAGCGTCCGGCTCCGTCAACGGTTGCCGCTTCGTACAATTCCGGGTTAATCCCGCTCATCGCCGCCAGGTAGATGATTGTGCCCCAGCCCATACTCTGCCATACACCAATGACCAGATAGCTGATCAGCCAGTTGGTATCCTCCTGCAGGAAGGGAACGCGGGTACCGCCCATCAGTTCTATCAGATTGTTGACCACACCGCCGCCCTCGCTGAGCAGCTGGTAGGCAATTGCCCCGATAATAACCCACGACAGGAAGTGAGGCAGGTAGAGAATCGTCTGATTTACACGTTTGAAGCCTATGCTCTTGATTTCATTCAGCAGCAGGGCCAGCACAATCGGCATCGTGAAGCTGAAGCAGAGGTCAAGCACGTTGAGCAGCAGCGTATTGCGGACGGCTTTGATGAAGTCAGCCTTGGCGAATAACTCCTGGAAGACCTCCAGCCCGGCCCATTCACTGCCCCAGAAGCCTCTGGCAATCTTATAATCCTTAAAAGCGATTACAAGCCCGGTCATCGGCAAATATTTGAATACGATTACAAAAGCCAGCGGAAGCATAACAAGCAGGTAAAGCTGCCAGTCCCGCTGCAAATAATGCGTGAACCCTTGTTTCTTTCTTAATAGAGGACTGTGATTGGTTTGTGAAGCGCTTGCAACTTTCAAATTTTCACCTCCTAGCCCGGATGTTCTGTCGCCGATTTTGATCACCGGCCCGATTCCTATGCTATCCCCTTTGCCACGTCTTGAAAATCATGAGTATTGATGATCAATATCAAAATTGATTGAATCACGGTTTTATTGGGCTTTACAGCAGCATTATGATCAAAACTGATAGGCATTCCCAAAAATAAAACGCTTTCATTTGTTGGGGAGCATCTTTTTCCGGACAGTGTTCATAAACAATAAGGAGCTACCCCAGGCAGCCGTTGCATGGCTCTTGGGATAGCCCCGTGATACTGAAGGATAATTCCCCGGACTACACCGGATAGTGTAACACTGTACATACTCAAGCTCTCAGGAGCTCTTGCTCTTGGCTGATTTGTAGCTGCTCGGCGGCATCCCCTCATACTTGCGGAAAAAACGGTTAAAGCTCTGAACATTATAATAGCCAACCTCGGCGGCAATCTGCTTGATCGACAGCTCGGTATCCATCAGCAGCTCCTTAGCCTGCTCGATCCGCAGCTGATTCACGAAATCGATCATGCTTTTACCTGTCTGCTCGTACACAATTTTGCGCATATAAGAATAGCTGATGCCAATTTCCTTAGCCATATCCTCAAATACAATCTCTTCGCGGTAATGTTCCTTCAAGTAATGAATAATCCGCTCCCCGTGGTTCGTCTCATGGGTGCTGCGGTCCAGGCTCTGCACGATTTCACAGTAAAACTCATGCAGATATTCTTCCAGTTCATCCAGCGTATCCATCGCAGCGAGATTCGAGTATACATTGCCCTTCCCCATAATCATCCGTCCTGTAGCAATATGATTCTCGCGCAGATGTTTGATGGTTGCCCCCATCAGCTGATTATAGATGAACATGATGTTATCGTAGGATATCTTGTCTTCGGAGGATATCAGATTACGGATACCCTGAAGCTCTTTGAAAATCCCGTCCAGGTTGCCGACATCCAGATAATTCAGAATCCGCCGTTCGCTGCTCTCCGGGTCGATATATTTACGGTTATTCTCCGCCTCTTTCTCCCAGTACATAATACTTCCGGCGCCGATGATCATCCGCTGCTTAATCAGCTCCATCGCTTCGAATAACCGGTGGGTGACCAGCTCAGGCGCATCCGCCGCATCACTGACCCCAATCGTTACCGAATGCTCCAGCAGGGCCAGCGACTCATCACGGATCTTCTCCAGCGCCTGCCGGATCAGCAGAAGGTTCTGCCCTTCCTCCTCAGGCGCAAAGTTCAGGACAATGACAATACAGCCATCGTTATGATAGACACTGCGGGCCAGTATCCCCTCCGGGAAGAAGCTTTCGTATTTCGCATTGAGCAGATACCGGTGATAGCTGCGCGTCTCCACATTGGTATTGCCCACATACCGCCTGTACTGGTCAATAGACACAATAACAATCCTGTAACACGCTTCAGGAAAAGCCTCCGTAATCCGCGGCGGAATCTCGCCGCGCAGCAGCCGGTGGGCCGCCAGGCTGCGGGTATCCTGCTCACGCTCCTGCAGCAGCCGGAACAGGCTTTCCTCCTCCTCCTGCATCCGCTTGAACGCCAAATCCAGAAAGGCCAGCTCATTCTTATTCACCACCCCCAGATCACTCTTCAGGCGGATGGTCCGCACCAGCTGTCTGAGCGGCCTGGACAGCCAGGTTGCCAGGAAGATCGCCAGAGCCGTCCCGAGCAGAATAATCGCACTGGTCAGCAAGACAATATTCCCCTGCATATCCCGCGATTTCATCATCAGCTTATCCATAGAGCTCCAGCTGACATTCCACCACCCGGATATGGACGAGCGGCTCCAGGCATAGACCATCCGGTTGCCGTCCAGCTCGCGGAACGTATACCCTTCACTTGCTTCCTGGTTCAGAATCTCCTGAAGGTAGGGGAGCTGCCGGCCGTCAGTGAGCAGCAGGGACTGATCGCTGTAGGATATCACTTTGCCGCTGCCGTCCAGCAGCAGATAGTTGCTGTCGCCGACCTCTGTTTCATGCAAATATTTACCGATCTGGCTCTCTTTCATATTCACTACGATAATTCCGCTGGTCGTAGAGGAAAGACGGTTGAGCGGGTATACATAGGACACTACATTGATGCCTGACTCCAGCTTACGGGGGACCCATACCCCGCTGATTCCCCGGCGCCCCTCAAGCGCTGCCGTAATCCAGCTGATCGACTCATAACGTTCCAGCGTTGTGATGCTGTTGTCGGTACTGAACACATAATCTGAATCATTCAGATAAAAGAAAGAGGAGTAGACCCCGTCTACCCGGCGGTTCAGATTCAGCAGCTCTTTCGTAACAGAAAGCGCCAGACTCACACTGTTATAGTTGGAGTTGATTTCGTCATAGGTCTCATAACTGCGGATCCGGTCAAAAATGTTCGTCGCCGCCAGGCGCGATGTATCCTGGGCCAGATTCGCAAGTGCATTCTCATTTAACTTGCGGTTGGCGTTCAGTCCGGCAAGTGTAGATTCCCCGATGGCCGCTTCTGAGTTCTCAATGATCTGTGACCCGCTGTACCAGGTCAGGATGGCTGTGGGAATGGCCATGATGCAGAATAGAATCAATGCCAGCTGCAGGATCATCGGTATTTTTTTCATTTGGTATCCCCCTAAGGATTATATATCTCTCTGCCTGGAAATTGGCTTCCTTCCGCACATAAAATGGATGCACTAATACGTTACCGCTTACATAACGATATTCCAACCCCCTGGAACAAATATTCAGTATCTTGCAGCGTCATGCCTGTCCGGATAATTCAATATTTTTATTTTAACATTACAAATTACATTTTACATATGTGCATAGGAAATTTTTGCAAACAAATCAAAATATTTAATTTCATACCCTCATGTCCCTTGACAGCCGGCGATTCATCCGCTAATGTTAGTTACATAAGTAATCAACCAGTTAGGTGGTGAAGTAGTGGGATTCCAAATGGATGAAAGCCGGCCGATCTTCATGCAGATTGCCGAGCAGATTGAGAATGACATTATCGATGGAACCGTACCTGAGGAATCACAAGTACCTTCCACGAACCAGTTCGCAGCCTTTTACAGCATCAATCCGGCAACGGCAGCGAAAGGTGTGAATCTGCTCGTAGAGCAGGGAATCTTGTATAAGAAACGGGGGATTGGAATGTTTGTGGCAACAGGTGCACGCTCGGAATTAACCAATAAGCGCAGACAGCAGTTCTATGAGCAGTATGTAGTGGCAATGATCCGGGAGGCTGCGAAGCTCGGTATCACTACGGAGCAGTTGTCCGAAATGATTACCAAGGGGGATGAGAAACGATGATGAGTACGGGGAATCAACTTGAAGCGGCGGCAGTCCAGCCGGAGGCAACGCTCGAATTAAGCCATGTCAGCAAGGTATTCCGCGGCGGCCAGGGCGTGCATGATGTGTCTTTCACCCTTGAGCCCCAGGTCATTCACGGACTGATCGGAGCTAACGGCAGCGGCAAAAGCACCCTGCTCTCCCTCATCGCCGGACAGCGGCTGCCGGACAAAGGGTTGATCACCTACGGCGGCGGGCAGATACAGCACCAGGCAGCTGCTTTGCAGCAAATCTGCCTGATCAAAACCTCTGAGCGCTCCTGGAGCAATTATTCACTGAAGGAAATTTTCAGCTTCGCCTCCATTCTCTTTCCCCGTTGGGATGGGCAGCTGGCCCGCGAGCTGCTGGACAGATTCCAGCTGAACAGCCGGAAGAATTACCAGCAGCTGTCACGCGGCGGTCAGTCGATGGCGGGAATCATCGTAGGACTGGCAAGCCGTGCTCCGCTCACACTGCTGGATGAGCCGGTGACCGGCCTTGATGCCTCGATGCGCGAAATTTTTTACCGGACACTGCTTGAGGATTACAGCAGTGCTCCCCGTACCTTCGTGGTGACTACCCATCTAATCGAGGAGGCAGAGAATCTGTTCGAACAGATGATTTACCTCCGCCGGGGCCGGGTTGATTTCCAAGGCCCGGTAGAGGAGTTTGCGCCGGGTGCCTCCTATGCTTCCGGACCAGCCACAGTGCTGGAGAAGCTGCTTACTGATGCCCGGCTGCTGCACAGTGAACGGCTGGGCGGCAAGCTCCTGCTCGCGCTGGAGCAGCTGTCCGACCCGGCTGAGCGCCGGATGCTGCAGGATCAGGGTGTAGAGCTGTCCCCAGTTCCCCTGCAAAAGCTGTTCGTCTATTTGACGCTGCGCGATGCAGCGAACACGCAAGGAGGCGGAAAACGATGAGTTACCGGAGTCTGATGAAATTCCACTTGAAGGATTACCGCAGGGGAGCGCTGATTTTGCTGAGCATCCTGGTATGCGTCGATATCGCTTTCGTACTGCTGATGAAGCTTTTTCCGGCCCTGGATATGGGCTCAGCGGACAGCATCTTCAGCGTCAACCGGAATATTATGTCTATCTTCATGCTTGTCAGCATGATTGTTACGGTTGCAATTACCTTCCCGCTGATGAGCAGCTTCAGTGTAACCCGCCGTGATTTCTATTTCAGCTCGCTGCTGGCCGTACTGGCCTTCTGCATAACGGCCGCACTCGCAGAAAGCGCCATTTATCTGATTGGCCGGGCCGTACTGCCTGCAATCGGGCTTCCGGTTGATGTTGGCAGGCCGCTAGCCTCTTCCGCGTATGAGTTCGGAATGACGCTGCTCGATATCTCTGTGGTGACCTTCCTGATCGGCGGCTGCTTTTACAGATTCAAAATCATCATTGGCATCATTTCCGCCAATCTGTATTTCTTTAGTATCGCTTTGATTGCGCGGCTGTTCCCTTCACTGGAATATATGCAGGATTCCGTAATCTTCTCCCCGTCTGAATTCACCCGGCCCGGAACCACGCTGCTCATGTGGGCAATCATTGCCCTGTGCGTAACAGCAGGCTGGTTTGTGTACCGGCGCACAGACGTGCGGATGTAGGAGACCAATAGCAGACCAACCGATTCCAGCTCGGAGTAACTTCCGGGACGCTTCCGGGAAAATCAGGGGCATTTGTGCCCCTATTTTTCCGCTTCGGGAGGCTCCGCTGTCTAAGCAGGAATTAGCTTACTCCGCATTCACCGCTTCATCTTCAAACTCCCCGATGCTGTCATTCGAGCCGATCACCACCATAATATCTCCCTTATGCACATAGTCATGAGCCGTCGGGGCAACGATAATGCCGTCCTCGCGGTTGAGTGCGATAATACTGCAGCCGTATTTGGCGCGTGTATTCAGCTCTGAGAGGCTTTTGCCGTCCATGCAGGCAGGCACCGTCAGCTCTACGATCTTATAATCCTTGGAGATCTCAATATAGTCCAGCAGGTTCGGTGTCACCAGCTGATGCGCCACGCGGATTCCCATATCACGCTCCGGAAAAATCACCCGGTCCACCCCAAGCTTCGACAGCGCACGCCCGTGCAGAATAGAGATCGCCTTGCCGACCACCTGCTTGACCCCCAGCTCCTTGAGCAGGATGGCCGCCAGAATACTCCGCTCCATATTGTCGCCGATCGCCACAATCCCGCAGTCGAAATTACGCACGCCAAGCGAGCGCATAATCCCTTCATCCGTAGCATCCGCCATTACCGCATGAGTGAGCTTGCCGGTCATTTCCTCCACCCGTTCCTCCTGATGGTCAATTCCAAGCACCTCATAGCCCATGGACATCAGCTCAAGCGCCAGGCTTGAACCGAAGCGGCCCAGGCCGATTACTACAAATTGCTGTGCCTTCATCACTTGATTTCCCCTTATCCAATTATCATTTTGCCTTCCGGATACTTATACAATGGTTTACCCTGTTTCGGACCGAGTGCATAGGCCAGCGTCAGCAGTCCAAGCCGCCCGGCGAACATGGTCAGGCAGATCAGAATTTTGCCGGCTCCGGTCAGCTCCGGCGTCATTTCCAGGCTTAACCCTACATTGGCGAAAGCGGAGGTCGTCTCAAACAGAAGAATCAGAAACGGCAGCTCCTCTGTTGTCGAGAGCATCATTGAGACGGATACAATCAGCAGCAGCGCCAGCAGGGTAATGGTCAGCGCCTTGAAAACACGCTCCTGGGCCAGCCGGTAACGGAAGAGCACAATGTCCTCCCGGCCGCGCAGCATCGAGATCACCGCCCCGATCATCAGCGTGAAGGTCGTTGTCTTGATTCCCCCGCCGGTTGAACCGGGAGAGGCACCGATAAACATCAGAATGACAATGAAGAACTGTGTAGCCTGACGCATGCCCGGCAGCTCCAGCGTGTTGGCTCCGGCCGTACGCGGTGCTACGGACTGGAAGAGAGAGGCCCATATTTTGCTCCCGAGGTTCAGCGGCCCCAGCGTCCGCGCATTGGTGAATTCGAAGATGAATATGACAAGTGCTCCTGTCAGAACCAGTCCTGCGGTCATCGACAGCACAACCTTGCTGTGCAGCGACAGCCGGCGTTTGCGGCGGAATTCCACCAGGTCAGACATGACGATGAAGCCGATGCCCCCGGATACAATCAGGAACATCACAACCAGGTTAATTCCCGGATCACCAACATAATCCGTCAAGCTGTTATAGTAGCCGCCGAACAGATCGAATCCGGCGTTATTAAACATTGATACCGCATGGAACAAGCCGTAATAGAGTGCACGCACCGGCGGCATGTCCACAGCAAAGCGGATGGACAGCAGGAGCGACCCGGCAGCCTCAATAATCAGGGAATAGATCAGCACTTTACGGATCAGCCGGACGATCCCTTCCATGGAGCTCTGGTTCATCGCTTCCTGGAGAATGAGCCGGTCCCTGAGCGAGATTCTGCGTTTGAACACCAGGGCGAACAGCGTGGCCATGGTCATGAAGCCGAGCCCGCCGATCTGAATCAGCACCAGAATGACCGCCTGTCCGAATCCGGTGAAATAAGTCCCGGTGTCCACAACAGCAAGTCCGGTAACACATGCCGCAGAGGTTGCGGTAAAGAGGGCATCCATGAAATTAAGCGGCAGTCCGGATACGCTCGCTACAGGAAGCATGAGCAGCAGAGTCCCGATGATAATGACAGCAGCGAAGCTTAACACCAGAATCTGCGGCGGAGCAAGCTTGAGGAATCTGAAATTCGTAATTTTGGGAAACGTTGAAGCCAAACTCCTCACCCTTTCAGGTATCCATAATTGTAAGTAACCTATCTGAACAAACATACAAAATTATATACGGAATTGCCCAACTTCACAAAGACTCATTTTTCTGCAAAAATCCCGCTTGAAATTGTGTGGTGTCAGGTGGTACACTATGGTCATAAAAGTGTATGGTCAGTATCCATACACGCCATAATGAATATTCGCGAAAGGAGACCGCCGGTGGAATCATCCTTCGAGCTATTACCGGAGCCGTTTCTGATCAATCCGTCCCTTCCGATCTATGAGCAGTTTGTCGGAGCAATCCGGGAGCGGATCGTCAGCGGAATCATCCCGCCTGGCGCACGCCTGCCCTCCGTAAGGGATCTTGCCGCAGGCAGGGGGGTTAACCCGACCACGGCAGCACGCACATATCAGGAGCTGGAGCGGATGGGGCTGATCGTTACCTACCGCGGCCAGGGCACCTTTGTAACCCGGGAGGAAAGCATCATCGCCGAGGCCCGCAGAGCCATTATCCGCCAGGCCGTCCGGCAGTTCAAAGACACCGCCCGCTCACTGGGGCTTACTGCAGAGCAAATGCTGCAATTCGATAAGGAGGAATGAAATGATGACGATAAATAACGTTGAGGGCCAGGCCCTTAAGGTACCCGATGCCCCTGCAGCCGTGGAATGCCGCAGCCTAAGCTTCAAGGTCAAGCACAAGGTTATCCTGAATGATATCAGCTTCATTATTCCGCAGGGGAGCATCACCGGGCTGCTTGGGCCCAACGGTGCAGGTAAGTCCTCTCTGCTGCGGATTATTACCGGCCTGACTCCAGCAGAAGCCGGATCTGTATCTATAAACGGCCAGCCCGCAGGCATAGCCCGGCTGGGAGAGCTGTCGATGCTTCCGGACCGCAGCAGCCTGCCCGGATGGCTGACTGTCCGGGAATGGCTGGGCTTCGCTGCAGGTATCTACCCGGACTGGGAAGAGGCCAGAGCACAAGAGCTGCTCGCCAGCTTGTCCGTCTCAGCGGATGCGCTGATCTCTACCCTGTCCCGCGGCGAGGAAGCCCGGCTGCAGCTCTTAACGTGCCTGTCGCGCCGCGCGCCGCTGATCATCCTCGATGAACCGTTCACCGGTGTGGATATGATCTCCAGGGAGGTTATTGCTGCAACCGTTGTAGGTGAAATGGCAGACGGTACCCGGACCTTCCTGATTGCTACACATGATATCCGGGAGATGGAGCTGCTATTCGACCGGCTGATTCTGATCGGCGGCGGAGCGATTCAGGGCATTGAAGATGTAGAGCAACTGCGGCGCTCCGGCCAATCCGTGGAATCACGTTACCGGGAAGTGTTCGCATGACGGCGCTCAGTGTTCTGGTCAAGCTGGAATGCAGCCGTTACCGCCTGAAGCCGCAGGGTATACTGCCGAGAATCGGCCTGCTGCTGGCTGCATTAGCCGTCCTGATGATCGCCGGCCTGGCGCTTCCGCTGGCCTCTGCCTCCCCGGAGGCTCCATTTCTTTCAGCCGCACTGCTGCTGTGGATTATAGTGATGATCTTTTCTGCTGTACATATGATTAGCTTTCATGGTCAGCGGCATAAGGACTGGTTCCTCACCTTCCCGTATTCCCGGCTTACACTGCTCCAGGCCAAATTCATCAGCCTACTGCAGCAGAGTCTGAAGATTGCCGGGCTGCTCACTGCCGCAGCCGTTATGTTATATGGCCTATCTGTCTTATCCGGCCGCTATGAGCCGCTTCCTGCAGGAGAGCTGGCCTTCATGATTGCCGCTTACGCCTTATTCATTCTGGCCATGCTTCCGCTGGTTATCACAACCGGCCTGCTGGTCAGCGTGCTGATGTCTATCCGCAGCCTTTCCTTGCTTCTGCTGCTGACGGTTCCTTACACACTGCTCTCACTGGCACCGATATTTGCCGGGGTTCTGTTGAATAATGCCAAGGCTGCATCCTCTATTTATGAGCTTAAATACATATCGCCGCCCTTTGTAATGCTGTACAGCGCCGTATTGCTTATACTGGATCTGGCCGCCTGCTATTTCCTGCTGCCCCTGATTGCAAAGAGGGGATTCAGCATACCCGCCCAGCCGGAGAACAAGGTATTCGCCTTCCCGCAGAGCTCGTCCAGGAATGCAAAGCCCCGTTCTTTACCCCGTACTGCCGGCAGCCGGTCGCCTTTGCTCACCCTGTACCGGCTGGATGCAAGCCGGCTGCGCCAGTTCGAACGGCTGCGGGTCGTAACCGTGCTGAAGCTTGCCTTACCTGTTCTTATGATTGTAGCTGCCTACTTCTTAACCGGAGATCTGGAAGCATACCAGTCTACTGTCCGCATCCCCTTTACGCTGCCGGTCATATTCGGTTCCTTGTGGATGATGAGCAGGAGCGGCATCGAACAGAAGCAGCTGCCTTGGTGGCTCTTGTTCCCGCAAAGCCGGCTGAGTCTTATATTCTCCGGAAGTTCAGCAGTATGGGTATTCGTAATGCGGATTAATACTGTGCTGGCCTGCTCCGCAATGATCGGAACTTTGGCCGGGCTCACCGCAGGCAATAACGGAACACAAGATATTGCCGTTTATTTGTCCTGGTTGTTCTACTCCTTTGTTGTGTACACACTGGTATTGACACTTGTACTGGGACTGCTGCCGAGTATCTATTTCCTGATGAAATCCAAGATACTGACACCGCTCATTGTTCCGCTGGCAATGGCCATGGGATTCCAGAGTATGCTGGTTAATAAGTTCCTGTTTCCCGCACACTTCAGCAGTACACTACAGCCGTCATGGCCGCTGCTGGGCTGGATTGCTTTGCTCGGTCTGCCGCTGGCCGCCGGCTGTACTGCTCTCGGGGCCAAATATTTTCATCTGTCACTGGCAACAAATAAAGCGCAGTCCGCAACAAATCAGGCATAAGCCCGGACACTTTCACGTAAAAGGATAATACGGCTTTTTTTGTAACTGCCCGGCAACTCATACTATAATAAATGCTGTACGGCTTCAGAGCACAGCATTTCATTTCAAGGAGGCGTTTCATGAATTCCGTCGGCCAGCCCCTGCAGCAGCGGCCCCTTACCACTAAATTAATCCTTGCCGGAATTGTGGGACTTATCGTATTTGCCCTATTCCAGATCATGCCCCAGCTTCTGCCGGGTTCAGGCGGTAATACAGCCATCATCAGTAAAAGTGAAGCCCAGGCCCAGGCCGCTGCTTTCGCAGCCTCCCGGCTCGGCTATGAAGCAAGTCCTGGGGATGAATGGGTTATTCTGTACAAGACAGACTCCTCCTTCTATGGCTATATGTCACGGGAGAAGCTGCTTGAGGATTATTCCAAGAACAAGCTGGATCAGCGGTATCCCTTTGATGTCTACCATGCCGCACTCTACACTTCCGGGGAAGTAGATGCCCTGCTCACGGTAGATCTCAATATGTATACAGGTGAAGCCGTTGCTTTCGCCCGGGGAGCAGATGCCGCAGCAGCCCCGGGACTGGATTACGGTGAAATGCCTGCTAAGGCTGCCGTTAAGAGCGGCAGTACTGCAAACCTTGCAAGCAGCGAACCTGGCCTCTCCCTCGAGCAAAAAGAAAAGCTTGCCGCACCCTGGCTGCAGCAATGGAATGTGAACCCGGCCAACCTGCAGATTGAGGCAAACAGCGGCAATTACGGGCTTGTCTATACCGACAGCTCAGTGAAGCTTGGGGAATCCCTGCTGCACTATAACTTCAACTTCACCGGCAGCTCTGTTTCCTATTACCGGGCCGGCTTCTCGGCCCCTGCCTGGCATGACACTTATGTTGATGAGCAGACCTCCCTGGCCAAGAAGCTCACCTTGTTCGGGTACGGGCTGCCCACATTGCTGCTAGGTATTCTGGCACTCATCTACAGCATTCTTCGGCAAAAGTACACTTCGTTCAAACGCGGGATCTTCTTGAGCTCCGTCCATTTCCTGATTATGATGGTCAGCAGCTACAATGTGCTCTCCGAATCGGGCAGCGGCAGTGCCGAAGCGAGGGTTACCGCTGTCATTATGTTCATTATCTATGTCCTGTACAGTCTGCTGATGTCGCTGCTCCTCTACTTCTCCCTGGTCGGAGGCGACGGGCTGTGGCGCAAGGAAGAGGGGCTTAACCCTTGGCCGCGGGCCAAAGAGCCTGGCTACGGCCAGTATGTACTGGACAGTATCCGCGCGGGTTATGTATGGGCGTTCATTCTGCTCGGAGTACAGACAATCATGTTCATTATCCTATCGCTTACCTTGAACAACTGGTCCACCACCGATGCCAGCCAGTCGCCCTACAATATGAAATATGCCTGGCTGCTGCCGGTTGTCGCCTGGCTGGCCGGGCTCTCGGAAGAGGCGGTCTACCGCCTGTTCGGCATCCGCATGGTGAAGAAGCTCGTCCGGAGTACCTTTATCGCCTCACTGATTACCACGCTGGTCTGGGCGCTGGGGCATACGCTCTACCCGATCTATCCGATCAGCTCGCGGCCGATTGAGCTTACCGTAATCGGGCTGCTGTTCAGTTATATTTTCCTGCGCTACGGCTTCATTGCCGTCATGTTCAGCCATGTGGTATTTGACAGCATTCTGATGGGGGCCACGCTGATCTTCATGCAGGACAAGGTAAATGTCGGTGCCGGGATTGTCACCATTATCCTGCCGTTCATCGTAGGCTACATCGTCTACCGTTTCAATCCTCCGCATAAGCCGGACCAGGCCCAGCCGGTACAGCCGCTGAATTAGGGATTGGGCAGTGCCGGAACGGCACAGCTCCAGACGTTGGATCAACCGTCCGTTCTTCATGCCATGCATACACAAATAGAAACGGCTGCGCCTCCTTGTCTCAAGGGAGCGCAGCCGTTTCTGTGAGCGGTGCAGGTGATTTCATGAAAGCTATAATGACGGTTCTTCATCCCTGAGCGCTTCGAGAATCTGCCCGGCCAGCTTCTCGCCGATCGACAGGGCGCGGAAATCCTCAAGGGACGCTTCCTTGATCTTCTTGAGCGAGCCGAAATGCTTCAGCAGCGCCTTCCGCCGCTTCTCCCCGATGCCCGGAATGGAATCCAGCTTCGAGGTGACCATCGACTTGCCGCGCTGTTCCCGGTGGAACGTAATCGCGAACCGGTGAACCTCATCCTGGATCCGCTGCAGCAGATAGAACTCCTGGCTGTCCCGGGCGAGCGGCACCGGCTCGGAGGAATCCCCCATCAGCAGCTGCGCCGTTCTGTGCTTGTCATCCTTGACCAGTCCGCAGACCGGGATGAACAGCCCCAGCTCATTCTCCAGAATATCGACAGCGGATGAGATCTGCCCCTTACCGCCGTCGACGACAATCAGATCCGGCTGCGGCAGATTCTCCTTGAGCACCCGCTCGTAGCGGCGGCGGATGACCTCGCGCATCGTCTCATAATCATCCGGCCCCTGCACGGTACGTACCTTGTATTTCCGGTACTCCTTCCGGGCAGGCTTGCCGTCGATGAAGACGACCATCGCCGAGACCGGGTTACTCCCCTGGATATTGGAGTTATCGAACGCTTCAATCCGGTTCAGCGAGGTCAGCCCGAGGCTCTGGCCCAGGCTGCTCGCCGCACCGGAGGTGCGCTCCTCGTCCCGCTCGATGAGGCGGAACTTCTCGTCCAGCGCCACGCGGCTGTTCTGGCAGGCCATGCCGACCATCTGCTTCTTCAGCCCGCGCTGCGGCACCAGCACCTTGACGCCCAGCCACTCCTGCAGGGCCGCTGCCCCGCCGGCCGCATCCACCGTGCCTTCGGCGGCGGCTTCCTGCTCCGCCTGGTCCTGCGGCGCTTCTGCGGCGGCGCGCACCGCAGCCGCCAGCTCCTCCGGACCGGACAGGCCGGCAGCCTGCGCGTCAGCCTCTGTGCCTGCGCCTTCGGCAGGCACCCCTGCAGCCTCAGCAGCATCCTCTGCTTCGAGGGCTGCGAGCATTTCCCGGCCGCCCAGCAGCCCGGCGGCCCCGGTCACTGCCGGCTCCGCAGCAGCGGAGCCGGACCCCGGCGCGGATGGCTTGACCGCGCCGGCACTTCCCGTATCCGGCAGCAGGATCTCCTGCGGAAGAGCCGGGTTGTCGCTGTAATACTGCGTCACGTAGGACATGAAATCACTGTACGCCTCCCCGTAGAACGGAAAAGCCGACGAGTGGCGCTGAATCATTTTACCCTGCCGCATGTACAGGATCTGCACACACATCCAGCCCTTATCCACTGCATAGCCGAAGACATCGCGGTCCTTCGTATCGGCAGTATTGATCTTCTGCTTCTCCATCAGGGCATCGATGTGAATGATCTGGTCACGCAGCTCCTTGGCCCGCTCGAAATACAGCTCCTCGGCAGCCTCCTGCATCTTCTTCTGCAGATCCTTCTTCACCGCATCGTGGCCCCCGCCAAGGAAGGCGGAGATATTCTGTATGATTTCCTCGTATGCCGACTTCGGCACTTCCTTCTCACAAGGCGCGAGACACTGGCCCATATGATAATACAGGCAGACCTCCTTGGGCATAACCCCGCATTTGCGCAGCGGATACATCCGGTCGAGCAGCTTCTTCGTCTGCTGGGCCGCATACCCGTTCGGATATGGGCCAAAGTATTTCGCTTTATCTTTCAGCACCCGGCGTGTAACCTCAAGACGCGGATGCGCTTCGTTCGTGATTTTCAAATAAGGAAAAGTCTTGTCATCCTTCAGCAGCACGTTGTAACGCGGCATATGCTTCTTAATGAGATTGCACTCCAGAATAAGTGCTTCCATATTGCTCGAGGTAACGATATATTCAAAATCAACAATATTGGCGACCAGCCGCTGCGTCTTGCCGTTATGGCTGCCGGTGAAATAAGAGCGCACGCGGTTCTTCAGCACCTTGGCCTTGCCCACGTAAATAATCGTACCCTCATCATTCTTCATCAGATAGCAGCCGGGCAGATCGGGCAGCAGCGCCAGTTTGTTGCGGATATTATCCATATAATCCATAAGTTCTCCCCCACCTGTTACTACACCTTATAAGGCAAGTGTCAACTGCCCGCCAGCGCAGTGGCGGTAAGAATTGACCTGATTATTATAGCACAAACGTTCGTGTGAACAACAGCTTCAGCCTGCGCTGACGCACAAAGCGCCTCCGGAGGACCGAAGGCGCTTTGTGCTGGAGGGGCCGCTCGGGCGCCCTCAGATGATGCAGATATATTGAATTATTGATGTTTAGCTACGATATTCTTAAGGGAATCCTTGGAGTTCAGTCCTACGACCTTATCCACTGGCTGGCCATCCTTGAAGAAGATCAGAGTAGGGATACTCATTACTCCGAAACGGGAAGCAGTCTCAGGATTCTCATCCACATTAAGTTTGGCAATCTTCACGCCGTCACCCAGCTCGGTGGACAATTCCTCGAGAATAGGGGCAAGCATTTTGCAAGGGCCGCACCAAGGTGCCCAGAAATCTACTACTACAGTACCTTGACCTTCCACTTCATTCACGAAGGATTGGTCAGACACGTTAACGATAGCCATGATATTGTTCCTCCTTAAAAGTTGTGTAAGCATCCGCTTCCTGAAACAGAATTGTACAAAAACTACTTCAGAAGCCTAGGCTCAAATTGAACGAAATAAGATCCGCCTCTATAGCCTGGGCCAAGTCTGCAGAAATTACTCCGAGAAATATAGCGGGATGCAGTGCTTCATGTAATATGATAACCAGATTACCATATACCGACACATGAACAGTATAACATAATTATCATGCTTTTGTTATATATTTTATAAAATTATATTGCATAAAATCAATTATTAGGCGCAGGCCGCATCTTTACAACTTCCCGGCAACTCCGTATACTTGAAGAAAGCGCATTAATTGTCAATGACTTCTCTCACATGTTACCTGTATAACTGTAACCCACTTCATGCAGTCATGCAACAGCAAGGAGGAAGAAATGATGGATGTCAATGCAAAGTTCCGTGACCCCCGGGAGCATATCAACGAGGAGCCCCGTAACGATCTTGGCGATTTATTGGTTGGTTTCTTCGGTATGACCGGATTTATGACTGTAGTGTTCTTCGGTATGGTAATTATCAAGTTTATAATGTCTGCCTGAGCTCATCCTCAGCGGCAGCACCGTCCGGTTAACCTGCATACAGGGAATTAACAAACAGCGGGGCCAGGGGCTTCTTGTCCAGGGTCCCGCTGTTCAAGTTAATCGCTCAGCGTTACGGACAGGAGAGACCTTAAGCCTGCGAAAAACACCTGCATTCGGGTTTTACGGACCCCAGCGACGTTATTTCGCTAAAAAAGTGGAGCTGACACCTGAAAAGTCCCGAATAAGGTCCGTGATGTCCGCAAGCCTGCCAAACAGACCGATTTGGGGCGGAGAAGGGCTGTGGTGTCCGCAAGTAATCAGATGAAGCTCGATTTTGACCCGGACAAACGGCTTCTGCCCTCAATAATCCGCTCAGCAGTACCTTCGGCTTACCTTAGTGGAAATCCCCCCCTATTTCCTGCTCCTGCGCCACATTCGATTTCAATAGCAAGAGTCCTCTAGCCCGGTTGAACATGTCTTTGACAAATACCTTCGCTACTATGCCTCAACAACAAAAAAACGGAGCGCTCATAACCCCGGAGTCAGCTAAGCCAGCTAAGCTCCAGGTCTATAAACGTTCCGTCCAGTTACGCATATCCTGCAATGAAACAATCTCGCGGTTCTGCGCCTCTCATGCAGTGAAATTCCCACGCTGCTTCCCGCTAATGGTCCCGCATAATCAAATCATCTTGCTCTGCCGCGCTGATTCTCCCCGTGCAGCGGAATGACCTCTACGAACGGGGCGATCCGGTCCATCAGCCGCTGTCCCTTGTAGACCTCTTCGCCATCCTTGCTGGTAATGCTAAGATGCTTCTCCAGCCCGTCCAGCGGATAATTTGAAGTATAGAAGGTAGGCTTGCGGTTCATCCGGTAATTCAGAATTGCGCCCAGCACATGGTCACGGGCCCACGGGTTCAAATTCTCGGCACCGATATCATCGAATATAAGCAGGTCGCAATTCTTCATCGTATCGACCATTTCCTTAAGCTTCTGATTATCCATCATAATCAGCTTGAGTTCCTCAATGAAATCCGGCATGTACACAATTACGCCGCTGTAGCCGGAGATAGCCAGCTCGTGAAGCAGATAACACATGAGGAAGGTCTTGCCTGTCCCGAAGCTGCCCTGCAGATAAATCCCCCGCGAAGTCAGCCCCTCTGCCCGCACAGTGGCAATATAGTCAAAAATTTTATTCACGGCACTGGCCCGCCGGGGGTCCTTGCCCATAATATCCATCTCATCGTAGCCGCCGTTCAGCACCCGTTCATCCACATAAAAGCTGCGGATCCGCTTGCGGATGCTGTCCTGGTTATCCTGGGCAATCTTCAGCTCACAGGGTGTCTTGCGCTCATATAGATCAGGGATACCGTTCACGGTCTCCACGGTAAGCTTGCTGTAATGGCCCTGGAAGTCGTTCGGACAATTCGCCAGGCCCGGGCAGTTCTTGCAGTTGCGGTCTTCCGCAACATACTGGTACAGCCGGCTCAAGTTCAGCCGCAGCCGCGAATCATCCAGCTCGGGATGCTCCGCCTGAAGCTGCTTGACCAGAGGATTGTTCAGCAGCCCCTGCTCCAAATCCCGTGAACGCTGGCGCAGAGCGGGATTGTTCATCGAACGCAGCACATCGCCCATAGACTCCATCGCTGCACCTCACTTTCTTCAGGGCGTTCTCAGGGCGCCCTTTTTCTTGCTGGCCTTAATATCGGCCGCTTTCTTCATCATCGCCGCGAATTCCTCATCCGATACCGTTCCGGCGCTGCCGTCATCGAGCACAATCGGAATTTCCGCCTTGCCTGAGCGTCCCGTATTCTTCGTATACGAGCGCTGGCGTGTTCCCGCCGTACCCGAGGACCCGGAGGCTCCCGAAGCAGCCCCCTTGCCTTTCACCTTGGACTGGTCGCGGATATACTTCACAGCCTTCTCGTACGTGTTCACCTGCTTAACCAGCATGTTGGAGGCAATCGCCTCCACGAAATTCCGGTTCATCCGCTGCTCGCCGCCGGAGGCAACCATCGTCATTAAATAATGGATAAGTACATTGATTACTTCCCCGTTAAGCTTGTAATTCAAATCTATCTTCTCAAATATATCCATCAGCTGGCCCGGAACCGCTCCAGGGAAAAATGTCTGCAGCAGCCGTGTATAAGGCTCGTTGCGCAGCATCATATTATATTGGTGTATATCACATTTGGACATAAACTGCGGAGGCACTTCGACATAAAACTCCATTTCGACCGGCTGCTCCACCGGTGCCGCGGACAAGTCGCTGTCCTCGGACGCTGCGGAACGCAGGGATACGACCTTGGCGGCAGCAATCTCCCGTTTCTCCTGGCGTTTCATATCCTGGCGGAAATGCTGGCTTGCCTTATGCTGCAGACTGTCCAGAATAACCTCGCCATCCGGTGTGAAGATATCATCTTCATCCAGCAGGCGGCAAAGATCCTGCGGTCCCAGCTCATACTTGCGGGCTACATAATTAATGACACCCATCTGGTTATGATCGAAGCGCAGCTTCTCCACATGCCTGCGGTTGACCGATTCACGCGGGAAGCGCAGAATAATGTCACTGTAGCCGATAGCCGGTTCGGCGGCTTGCACGGCTCCCGGCTGGCGTACAGAGGCCACCTCGGCCAGTGCCTGCTCCAGCTCATAATCAATCACATGGGTATTCAGCTCGAAGATATCGTAAAAGGGCACGGAAATATTCTCTTTGCCGACCCCGCGCCGGCTCCAGTCCTCCGGCTCCCGGTTCCAGAACTGCTCCCGCAGCGATAATACGGCGAACTTGCCGATCTTGTCCCGGAGCAGCAGCGTCAAATGCTGCGTTGCAAAAAAATCTGACGGTGACAATGGCGGCATTAACTCGTATTCATACATATAATCATCGTTCTCCGCAGCATAGATCCGGCAGGTCTGCAGCAGCCCTACCGCTTCCAGCCGCGAAGCCTGGTCAACTAAATATTTGCGGCCCTTCTCGTTAGGCTCCACGCCCAGGGTCATAAAGAGCCTGCGCTGCTGCTCCACACCGGAATAACCGATAGACTCAGCCGGAATATGCTCGAATAGCAGCCTGTACAAGCTTATAGCGAAAGCGCCGACCATCGGCTGATAGACCGAGCCCAGCATACGCCCATCGACATGGCTTAGACCGAATTCGCGGGAAACGCAGTACCGATGATGTTCGGTGAAATGATGCAGGTTGCTCATGCGCATCTGCGGATACCCCTTTCTACTATACAAAATCATGTAGATTTCTATTCTATCACAAAACACCCGGCCGGAAATGTAAAAAAAAGATGAATCCTTGCTGATTCTGCTTACCGAACATACAAAAAACGGCGTCACCCTTGTAGAAGAGGATCAGCCGTTTATCATCATTGCTCCAAGCAGTCTTTCAGAACATCTTGTACCCGCCAAGCCGCAGCTTCTGGATCGTCCATCCGCTCAGCACTGCACCGGCCAGGCCGGCAACCCCGGTAAGATAATCAACGAAGTGAAACGTAGAGAGATGCTCCCACAGTGACATCGCGCTCCGGTCCCAGATGGAGTAGACCACTATAGGCAGAATGACGATGACGAACAGATAGGCGGGAAACCAGGTGGTCTTCATTAACATGTTAAGAATAAAGCCGATACCGAACATCATCACAAAGAACAAAACGGCCAGAACAAACACTGGAATGAATCCCATCGTACCGCCATCCCCTCTCTCTATAAAGAACCGCACATCAAACCTTATTTAATAGTAAGTTTACTAGAAAAAATGTAGCGAAGCAATGAACATTATCGTCCAGCTTCTTTAAGTTCCGGTCATACAAGTACAGCTCCGTTTGCTCTTGGCCGTTCGCATGCGATACAATGCAAATAGGATTAAGTTCGTACATATTATTGGTATGTAAAAAATGAAGGAGTGAGAACATGAACGAAGCCGCTTTGACACTGGAAGGCTGGTACGCACTGCATGACTTCCGCTCTCTGAACTGGACTGCCTGGACAGCAGCCGATGATGAAGAACGCGCAGTCGCCCTGGAGGAGCTGCACGGATTTATGCAGGAGTGGGGGCCTGTGGAGGAAGCCAAGGAAGGCAGCTCTGCCGTGTATTCCATCGTTGGCCAGAAGGCTGATTTCGTGATGATGTTTCTGCGTGAGAGCCTGGAAGCGCTGAATGCGCTTGAAACGGCATTTAACAAAATTGCCTTCGCCCAATATACAACCAAAGCCTACTCATATGTAAGTATCGTTGAGCTCAGTAATTATGCTGCCGGAGGAAGCGCCGGGGACGGCAGCGATCCGCTGCAGAATCCGCATGTGGCTGCCCGGCTGAAGCCCGTTCTGCCGCAGGCGAAGCATATCTGCTTCTATCCGATGAACAAGAAACGTGAGCTGGCTGACAACTGGTATATGCTTGATATGGACAAACGGCGCGAGCTGATGTATTCACATGGCCTGATTGGCCGCGGGTATGCCGGCAAGGTCAAGCAGATCATAACCGGATCGGTCGGATTCGACGACTGGGAATGGGGCGTTACCCTGTTTGCTGAAGATGCGCTGCAGTTCAAGAAGCTTGTCTACGAGATGCGTTTTGACGAAGTGAGTGCACGTTACGGGGAGTTCGGCCCCTTCTATGTCGGCAATCTGCTGACAGAGGAATCCTTCGAAGAGATGCTGAAGCTGTAAAATATCACACATGTAGAATACTTATTCTTCAAAAAAAGGTTGTATCTCTGCTTAACGAGATACAACCTTTTGTACTATTATTAGTGCGGCAGAAGAACCTCTATTTCTGCTCTTCTTCCATCTCTTCGCTGTTGTCACCGTCTTCCCTGTCCCGCAGGCTCTCCAGATACTCAGCCGTCGCCCGGTCACGGGCCCGGCCCTTATCCTTCAGCCGCTCTATAGCGGGCTGAATGAGCAGATCAATCTCCTTCTGGACCGGGTAGGCCAGATCATACCGGCTCTGATCCTCAAGATAGGTTCCCACCTCGATCAGGGCATTATAGCGGTCGAGCTCTTCACGTGTTAACAATCCCCGGACCTGCACGCTGCAATGGCGCATATCAGAAGAATCTTCCTTTTTTCAGTACCAGCGGAATGCCGCCGATGATGAACAGATAGCGCATATCTACAACCTTTTTCAGCTGCGCGGCTGTCCAGCCCTTATAAGTCTTGTCACCTACAACCGCAATACCCTGGCCTTTGCCCAGTGAGGCTACAGTGCCTTTATTGCTGAAGGCAAATTTCTTCGGCTGCTGGCTGCGGATTGCCGCTACGAGATTATGCGCACAGCACTCTCCCTGCTGCATGGCAATTTGTGCCGTCGGCGGATAAGGGCGTCCTTCCGGATTAATCATAAGGGAACCGTCACCGATAATGAAAATATTCTCATGCCCCGGAGCACGCAGGTATTCATCGACCTTCACCCGTCCGCGCATCGCTTCAAAGCCGGCCGCTTCAATCAGACGGTTGCCGCGGATGCCTCCGGTCCAGACGATGGTTGAAGCCTTGATCTCTTCACCGGTTGCGAGGATTACACCGCCTGGCAGGCATTCCTTAATGGCAACACCAATCTTGAAGGTGACTCCCTTCTTCGTAAGCACGGTCATAGCGTGCTCAACCAGCTCAGGCGCAAAGCCCGGCAGGGCTGTCGGCGCAGCTTCTACATTATAGATGTTGACCATGCTTGGATCGACATCATATTCTTTGCACAGTGCCGGAATCCGGTCAGCCAGCTCAGCCACAAATTCAATACCGCTGAAGCCTGCCCCGCCCACAACAAAGTTAATATGCTCCTGGGCATTATTCTCATTCTTGTATTTGGCAAATTGATACTCGATATGCTCGCGGATCAGCCGCACAGAGTTAATGCTGCGGATCGTCAATGCATATTTGTCCAGTCCCGGAATCCCGAATGTTTCAGGCTCGCCGCCAAGAGCGATTACGAGATAATCATAAGAAAGGGTTCCGTCCTCCAGGATAACCTTCTTCTGCTGGGTGCGGATCTCCTGTACGGAAGATTTCACAAGATCGATCTTGAATTCATCGATTAATTTGGAGATCGATACGCGTGTATGCTCAATGCTGTCCGTCCCCGCTGCAGGCATATGCAGATGGGTCGTGAAATAATGATACTCATGGCGGTTCACCAGGGTTACATCAGCTTCATTATAATTCAAAGCTTTCTGCAGCCGCTGGGCGGTCAAAATACCTCCATATCCCGCGCCTAGGATAACGATTTTGGGAATACTGCTCATGTTCCGGCTCCTTCCAACAGGTGAATCTGTCTATGTGTTATTTTTTGTAAAATAATTCAGGTTCTTTTGTGAATTTATACACTTAAATTCAGAAGAATTTCCAATTAAACTTAAAGGATTTCTAAAATAACCATATCCATTGTAAACCTTAGTATCGTTTTAATCAAATACAATCATACAACAAAATGTCACATTTTTCAGCGTAATCAAAGCCTTTGCAGGCAGGTGCCACAATGTTTATAATGAGTAGGTACGCAAGTATGGCAATTTGAAACTATCAACTCGGAGGTGCAATATTACGTGACACTAGAGCAATCCGTTCCTATGAGCGATCTGATCATCATAGGTGGGGGACCGGCCGGTATGTTTGCTGCTTTCTATGGCGGCATGCGCCAGGCTTCGGTAACACTTATTGAAAGTATGCCCCAATTGGGGGGGCAGCTTGCTGCTCTTTATCCCGAAAAATATATTTACGACGTAGCCGGCTTTCCGAAGGTCACCGGACAGGAGCTGGTTGACAACCTTTCACGGCAGATGGAGCTGTTCCAGTCCGATATCCGCCTGGAGGAGAAGGTTCTATCCGTCGTGAAGCAGGACGAACGCCACTTCGTTGTCACCACCGATAAAGCAGAATATCACAGCAAAGCGATTATCATAACTGCAGGTGTAGGCGCATTCGAGCCGCGGCGTCTGGAAGTTCCTGATGCAGCGCGTTTCGAGAAAGCTAATCTGAATTATTTCGTCAGCGATTTGAATGCCTACAAAGGCAAAAAAGTGCTGATCAGCGGCGGCGGCGACTCTGCTGTTGACTGGGCGCTGATGCTCGAGCCTATCGCAGAGCAGGTAACCCTGATCCACCGCCGGGATAAATTCCGCGCACATGAGCACAGCGTCGAGAATCTGATGGCCTCCAAGGTTAACGTAATTACACCTTCCGAGATCACTGAGCTGCACGGTGAAGAATTCATTACCAAGGTAACCTTGTCCCATATCAAGACCAAGGAAACACAAGAAATCGAAGTGGACAGTGTTATTGTCAATTTCGGCTTCGTTTCTTCGCTGGGACCGATTGCGCAGTGGGGCATCGAGATTGAAGGCAACTCCATTGTGGTTGACTCACGCATGGAGACCAGCGTTCCGGGTATCTTCGCAGCCGGCGATATCACTACCTATCCGGGCAAGCTGAAGCTGATCGCTGTGGGCTTCGGTGAAGCGCCAACCGCTGTGAATAACGCCAAGGTCTATATTGATCCCGAAGCGAAGCTCTCGCCGGGACACAGCAGCAACCTCAAGCTTTAGAACGGGACCATCTCCAGTTAAATGCTTACAATAAAAGGGTATCCTTTCAGGTTGATTCCACCTCAACTTGAAAAGATACCCTATTCTGTGATGCTGCGGCTAGATTAATTGCGATGCTGTAACTGTGGCTCTGTTCTTTAATGAAGAACCGCATGGACTGGAGAGTGTAAGTTCCGTTTGAGAATTTCAGCGAGTAACAGAGCGATGAAATCATGCTCCAATTGCAGCTCTATCGCTCTATGATAAGAGTCCAGCAGCATCTCATCCGACAATTCAACCATAACGTTCACCTACCTTTCCTTTATTTGAATCTGAATCTATCATAGCAAACTATCATTTTCCGAACAAGCGTTCTTATTATCCACAAGCTGTTGTGGAGATCCTGTGTATAAAATGTTAGTAAGGCCAGCAAAGCCAGAGATTGTACGGTGGACTATGGGGATAATAGTTATGCACAGGACAATTTATCCAATTGTCCGTCCGATAAATTTGCAGAAAGTTCATAATTGGCTGGGATTTTTTTATTTTCTTACTTACCTCTTACCTCTGAATTGACATGACTAAACGCAATATTAGCTTATAACTATATTTATCGTCAATTACTAAAAATACAATTAATTATTTCGGTCTCGTATTCACTTCGAGAATCCATATTTTCCCACGCTGATCTACAGCATAATCAAAGCCAAGCTCCCCGATTCCGGGAAAATGCCGCTCCAGCAGTTCGGTGCAAATCAGCGTCAGCCTCCGCATCTCCGCTTTTTTGGCCGAGGTCCGGACCCTGGGCAATGATCTTCTCAGTCCCTGCCGGCAGCTGAGCATTGTTCCCCCTTTGCAAAGATTCGTAACGAACAACCCCGGCCGCGCCACCCGGCCTACCATCGAGCGGAACTCCCAGTGATCGCCGTTCTTGACCACCTTGACCCGGTAATCAATCGGACGCCCGGATACACGGGCAAGCGAGATGCCCTGCTGCATTAGATATCTCCGCTTCACCTTAAATCTGTCCAAGGCATGCCGCATCGAAGCGAAATCACGGTACACACGCGTGTTATGCATATACGTGAAGCCATATCCGCGGTGATCGCGGAATACCTTAATTACACCGTACCCTCCGCCGCCAACTACCGGCTTAATTACCACATTCCCGTATCTTCCAAGCATCGCTAACAATCCGGCAGCACTATATTCCCGTGTCCGCGGAATATAACCGGCAACCCGTGAATCGCTAAGCAGCGCTGCGGTCTTCAGCAGCTTGCTTGCCAGCTCTCTCCCTGCCATGATTACGCCCTCCCCTTTCGCATTTCCCAGCCTACCCTATAGATTACTCACGAAAGAGCGTGCCCTCCTGTATGATTGTCCGTGTAACCGGGTCGCTACAGCAAAAAAGGGCATATAGCCGCAGAGGCTTTATGTCCCGGTATTCCGCCTGTTCCAGGTCTGGAATATTCTTAAAATTCGTTGTATTATAGGCTGGAGGGGAGGATTTCCTGATGGCACAGCTTTTTGAAATCCTGTATTGGCTTGCGATGATCGGCATGTCTGTTGTCCTGGCAGGAACCACGGTGTTGGTCTGTCTGCTGGGCTTCAAATTCATCAGAGACCGCCGCAGAGTCCTCGGCGCCGGCTGCATCGCCTTTTCCCTGGGGGCTGCTGCCCTGATTGTATTTATGATTAATCTCAAGTTTATCCTTTGACTGTGAAGAAGAATGTCCTCCGCCGCAGAACGGCAGATGGCCATTCTTTTTTTTGTGCCTGCCCTCAGCTCTACTCAGCTCTAATAGATACTATATTTTATGAAACTGTGCAGGGTTGGACTGTGTAGATGGACAGCTTCATCCGCTGAATTATAGCTGCACTCTCATCCAAAATTTCACATTATCATCAACTTACACAATATCCCTGAAATGTATCTATGTTAAAATAATAGCGTAAATACTCGAAAAAGGAGATTATCTCGTGTCAAAACCTGTGTACGGCAAACAAGCCGCTCAAATCAGAGCGGACGCCAAAGACTCCGGACCGGTGTCCGGGCTTGTATGGGCATTATGTCTGGCATTCGTATTGTTTCTCGGCTGGACCCCTTTTCAGGTCGGATTATTCAACGGAACAAGAATTGAATTCGATAAGCCCATTTATGTAGCAGCCCTCATAAGCGGCCTGCTCCTGTTGTTCTCCATCGCCTTATCCTGCAAATCCTTCAAATTGGACGGGCAGCTGGAACTGCTCAGCGTAGCCGCAATCCTGCTCCCGCTCACCTATGCGCTATCGCTGATTAACGCCGCCTCACATTATACAGCGATGAACCTGCTGTTCATCCAATTCACTTATGCCGCTGTCTTCATTACCAGTGTGTATCTGCTTAAGCAGAAGCAGCTCAATCAGCTCCTTCAGCTTGCGGTGCTTGCAGTTGCTTATCTGATCGTCGGCTTCGGCCTGCTGAACTGGCTCGGAAGCTGGAGACTTGCCGGCAGCCTTACCGGATGGTTCACCGATGCTGTAGAAGGCGGCCGGTACAGCGAGGCTGTAATGACTGACTCTAACGGCCTGCGCCTGACCTCAGTTTTCCAGTACGCCAATACATATGCAGCCTTCCTGATGGCCTTCCTGTTCGTGGCCTTATTCGCCCTAATCCGCTCCCGGAAATGGTACGGGCAGCTGATGCACGGGTTCATGCTCGTCCCGCTCATTGTTTCGCTGCTGCTTACCTTATCCCGCGGCGGATTGGTCCTGCTTCCGGTAGTCTTCATTCTGCTGCTGCTCTTCCTGAAGCCTGTGCAGCAGATTCTCTGGATCATCCAGCTTGCTGTCGCAGGTGTACTGTCTCTGCTGATCACGAATCCGGTAACCCGGCTCGGTCTTGAGCTGAATACGGCCTTCACTTCCGCAGCAGCCCTCAAAGGCTGGGCTTATCTGCTGGGCGCCTCAGCCTGTGCTTCAGCAATCGCCCTGGTCATTCAGCGCTGGTTGGCCCCTTGGCTCTATCGCAAGCTGGGCAGTGCAGAGACACGCCGCTGGAGCGGGCTGTGGATTCCTGTGGTATCCGTCGCCGGGGTAGCATTAATCGCCTTCTTGTTGATCGGAACCAGCGCGCGTAATATTTTACCGGCGAATATCGGGACACGGCTGGAGAATATCAACTTCAGGCAGCACAGTGTACTCGAACGGTTTACTTTTTATAAGGATGCCATGAAGGTTGTCAAGGATTACCCTGTGCTCGGAGCAGGAGGCGGGGGATGGGCATCACTCTATGAGCATTATCAGAACAACCCCTATGTGAGCCGGCAGGTCCATAACTTCTTCCTCCAGTACCTGATCGAGGTAGGCATTCTCGGCTTCCTCGTGTGTATGGGCTTTATCCTGTTTATTTTCTACAAATATATCAAGGGGTATCTGAAGCGCCGGAATGATGATTACAACAACGGGTTCTTTTACCTTATTATCGCGTTATCCATTCTTGTCCACAGTCTGCTTGATTTCAATATGAGCTATGCCTTCATGGGAATCCTGGTCTTCCTCTCACTGGGGGGGATGGCTGTCGCCATGGAGAGCAAGCCGCTGCGCCTGCAGTGGAACAAACGCTGGTTCAGAGCCGGATATTTCGGCCTGCTGGGTATAGCTACGGGGTACCTCCTGTTCCTGTCCCTCGGTTATATCAGTTCAAGCTCTGAGGCTTACAAAGCCAAGAAGCTGATGGGCGTCAGCCAATCGTATGAAGAGCTCAAAGCTCCGCTGGTAAAGGCGCTTAAGAACCGTCCTAATCATCCGGAATCAGCAGCTTATCTCTCCTTGCTGGATCAGAAGGTATTCGTCCAGACGCAGGATGTGCAATTCCTGGATGAAACCTATGCCGTGTTAACCCGCGCCTTGAAGGATGAGCCCTATAACAAGGATCTGCTCGCCCAGTTAGTAAGTTACTATGATTTAAGAGACCAGAGTGATGAGGCTTACCGCGTATACCTGGATAATGCCGGTAAGTTCAACTGGGATATAAACTGGTATGATCAGCTGATCAGCCGGGCAGCTCTTCTCGGACAGAAGGACAATGCGCATCAGGATCAGGCGGGAAAAGAAACCTACTGGGGCGTGGCACTCGCTGCATATCAGCATGTGACAGACGGCATTGTTCATTTGCAGACACTCCCTCCCGAGCAGCTTCAGGGCCGTGAATTCTTCATCACGCCAACCATTGCCTTGAATGCAGGCCGGGTAGAATACTTGTCCGGACAAGAAGAAGCGGCGCTGGCCACGCTGAAGAAAGGCTTCATTAACGGTTACGAGGACCTGGCAGAGCCCGGAACCCACTGGGGTACAGACTGGTACAGCGCAGTGATCAGCCGCTCCTATGATTTAGGTTCTGCTGCCTTGAAGCGGGCACAGGAAGCTTATGCGCTGGGGCAGAATGATCTGGGGGATCAGGAGACGCTTACCAAGCAGCGGTATTACCGGACCGGACTGGATGCCTATGCTCATGCTGTTACGAACGAGGAACTGCTAAGCAAACAACCGGATGCTGGGGATCTATATCAAGAACCAAGAGTAACAGCCCCTATCCGGCTGAACGCCGGCAAGCTGCAATATATGTCAGGACAGCTCCAGGCTGCCGCTGACACACTGAAGTCTGGCCTTACTGAGGATTATAGTGATACCGTGAACCGCGAGGCGGCCCGCTGGTACCTGGCGGCACTGCAGCGGAAGAATGCCGCGCTCGATCAGGCGGTATATGACAAGCTGATTGCAGCAGATCCGGAAGAGGCGGTCAAGATCGGCGAAATTACCGGCATGCAGCTTTAACCCTATCCGCAAAAGCCTAGATAACAGACAAAGAGCGCCTGCCGGATGGCAGGACGCTCTTTGTCTGTTGCTTAGATCAGTATAAATTAAGCTCACTTGTAACCACTGTAAGCTCCGGTTCAGCCGCGTGCTGCCGGATATTCAGTCTGCAAAATGGAATACTCACCCTTCTTGTTCAATTCTTATGTACTGCTCTGTGAAATCCGCTCCTTGATTCAACGCATGGATCAGACGGAGAAGCCCATCTTGTCCGGCTATAGAGTACCACCGCGTAACCTCAGAGCAAGCTGTAATGTAGTTTTTCCAGGCCTCTGCAGTACCATAATTAAAGGCCTCATGAGTGTCTAAAGGCTCCAATCCGGCAAGACCGGCATCCTGTTCCTTAGTCTCTCCCGGTGTTGTAAGTTTCGCAAACCGCCCGTCCACCATCGAAGCAAGCCCTTCATCGAACCATACAGGCACCACATTCCTGTTATGCAGCCTTTCCCTGAGTTCTGCATGAGTGAGTTCATGAGAGATCACATTTTCATTAAACCCGTCTGGACCAATCACAATATAATTCCTCCAGGGCAGATAATAGGTTTGCCCGGTCGGGTTCTCCGCGTATTTGTCCAGTTGCTTAGCAGATAAGGCAAGAATCAGGCAGGGTTCTGAGCTTCTCCCGCCAAAAACGGCTTCTAGCTTATCCCGTGAGCGGTCAACGTAATGGAGCAGCTCTTCCTTGATGTCCTGAGACAAATCAGGCTCAATATAAATATCGGGGCTGAGCTCAACCATCGCAGAATAATTAACCAGGGCGGCATGGACAGGCTTGGCATAGGCTATCAGTGAAATGATGAGTAAAGATATGAACATTACTCCTGCTGCGATCATTATTTTAATCCGGTTATTACTGATTCTTATCATGTTGTCCAGCAAACCCCCATACTTGTTATTACATCCGGATATTACAATTTCCGCCTATGAGAATTTTGATGTAGAGTTTCTGTGCAGATGAACTTCTGGCTCCGCCTCCAGTCATAGCAGACAACAAATGGCAATCCCGTTATTCTTATGACCATAGGGATCGTCCAGGTAAAGGAACTACAGCAGAACTGATATCTTCAATTCCAAGGACGAACTCAGGGATAGTTGTATTTTGTACAGCTAAAAGTAACAGAATGGGATGCCGACATCTTATAACTGCAGTTCGTACAACTAAATCTGCTGAATTTGGCTTAAGCCAACCACAACAGGTACTTTAACTGCAGCAACTACAACTAAACGTTGGAACGGCAGAGAAATAAACGATTTTAGTTGTACGAAGTACAATTAAGCTAATCCAGATTTGTGAAATGGGAGGATTCTAACCTCTTTAAGTGGTTTACCTAAAATCACTTCATCAGTTAATTCCTAAATTCCGTACAACCCTCTGCCGATGAGGTTTGCAGTAACCGGCTTCCTGCCGATCTCCCGGGACCATACAGACAGCTGGCCGATGTGATGAATCTCGTGAGCAATTACATGACGCAGCACTTCGCCGTAAGGATGGGGCTCCCGTTCCCCGTCATCGGTAATATCAATCATAATAAGGTCCTCCATGCTCTCATTCCAGCCATAGATAAACGGGGCAAGCTCCCCGTGACAACGGGCCGACAGCTCCCTGATCTGCTGCAGGCTGGCCACTTCCTCAAACAGAGGGAACTCAATCTCCTTACCTTCAATGCCGCCGCAGATCCAGCCGTACTCCACTGCAATAATATGATAAAGCGTAGGCAGAATGTAGCCCATTCCTCCGGTTCGCTGCTTCATCAGCTCTTCCATCCCCACCGTTTCACACCAGCCGAACCAGTCCTCACGCACTTGCCAGTTATACTCGAATAGCTTCAGCATGTCGTTGCCTCCAGTGTTCATAAATTTCATATCTTCTACTATCCAAATTCGCGATATCCTTCCGCATTCCTGCTAATTGTGAATAAGAGGTGGGAATTCCATTTAACGTAAACGGGGTGTCATTAACTCACATCCTCTCTCTTATGCCCGGTATACAGCAATTTGTGAAGTATTGATTATAGCTGTACTTTTCACGGATAACGTATAATTTCGGGGATCAGACTTAGCGCTGTTCAAAATGGATCCAATAAGGAGAGGTTGTAATCATTGTGAAAAAACGAAAACGCTTGTTAGCCATGCTTGTAATCTTCCTGCTGCTGTTCTCGTCCGTGCCATTATCCTCATCTGCCGAGGAAATAACTGATCCTTTACACGGAATGATCAACATTCAGAATAACAATCAGAATAAGTGGAAGGGCAGTGTGTTTGGTGATGTAGGAGGTCAGGACAAAATTACGCCGGCCAACTTCGAAATCACGGAGCAGGGCAGCGGAGCGGTTACCCTCCGAAGCGCAAACGACAGAGGCAAAATATCCGGCACTACCGAAGGAATTGCTTATTATTATCAAGCGATTGATCCCGCGGTCAATTTCGAATTAACTGCGACAGCCCATGTAGATGCCTGGACGGCAAATAATCAGGTATCCTTCGGTATCATGCTGCGCAGCAATGTGTGGGATAACCAATCCGGAGCGTACACCGGAGACTACGTATCCGCAGGTGCATTGGACCAAGAAATGAAAGCGTTTCACAAATTACAGACTGATAAAAGCTTACAGAAGCTCGGGTTTGAGCAGGCAAGCCGTCCGGCCCAGGGGGAAGAGTACGAATTAAGCATCAAGAAAACCGGGGATTTGTATACCGTACGGATTGGAAACGAAGTCAAGATCATCGAAGGCTTCAATGGCTCCATACAATATGCCGGTCTGTATACGGCCAGAAATACAACAGTCACCTTCCGCAACATCCAATTAAACCAGGAAGGACAAGTAGATCTTGGGCCATGGGCATTCAGCGCTTTCGGGGGAAACACAACTCCGGTGAAGAACTCCGAGCCTGCTGTGGAGAACCCTTCTACAGTAACGATGACTACTTACGGCGGTAAGATCTCAAGCAGCGATGAGGGACTATCTTTCTATTACAAGGAGATTCCCGCTGATATGAACTTTGAGCTTAAAGCCAAAGCTGTAGTTACCGCATTCAATACTAATAGCAGCGTCAGCACACCTAATCAGAAATCCTTCGGGCTGATGCTCCGGGATACTGTTGGTTTAAATGGGGATTCCAGCACAACTACCTCCAATTACGCTGCAGTCGGTGCCTTGGATTTAGTGATGAAAGGCTTTTATAAGAAGGCTGCCCAAGTGAAGCTGAATCCGTTCAGCGGGAGTAATCCTCCTGCCGCGGGAGAAGCCTACGATCTCAGCATCAGGAAGTCGGGCAATACGTACCTGCTAAGCAGTAACGGGCAGACTGAAATCGTGACCCTGGAGGATACGTTCAGCGATACGATTTTTGCCGGGATTTATGTGGCCAGAGATGCAACCGTAACCTTCAGTGAAATAGACATTCAGGCCGAGACCAAACGTGTAACAGGCTTGTCTGCCGACACGAGCGGGATGGCGAAAACCTCCTATCTGGCAGGTGAACCCCTGGATCTGACCGGGCTGCTTGTTAAAGCTGTCTTCTCCGATAACAGTGAGGCCATCCTGTCTCCTGCCGACTATATTGTAACCGGCTTTGACAGCAGCCAGCCTGGTACTAACACAGTAACCATCAATTATAACGGCGCTTCCGCAACCATTGCACTGCAAATTTTGCCGTTATCCATGACTTCATTAGCAGTCAAATATGAGCCGGCCAAAACCATCTATTATCCAGGGGATACTTTTGATTCAGAGGGACTTGTTGTCACTGCCACATATAATGACGGCTTTCTGATCAAAGAGCTGACGGGCGACCTCTATACGCTCTCCATTAACGGTCAACCCGTAACAGAAGAGCTTCCCTATATTTTTGCCGAGCCGGGTACCTATGAAGTAATGATCACATCCGCAGAGGCTCAAGCCATCACTACAGCATTAAATGTCAAGGTCATTGATGCTACCCTGTCCCAATTAGAGATCAGACATGAGCCCAAGCAAACCGTCTATTACATTGGTGACTCCATCCAACTGGAAGGGCTCTCTGTTTATGCTCATTATGCTGATCATGCTCAGGTAAGGCTGACCAAAGATGAATACACCGTCTCCCCCCTTAACACTCAGGCACCGGGAGATAAGGAAATCACAGTAACTCATAAAGGAATAACCGCAAAATTCACGGTTCAGGTCAAAATCAAAGAGCTGACTGGTATCGAAATAACAAGCTATCCGGCAACCACCTTCTTTGTAAACGAGAACTTTGACAGCACCCAGCTGATTGTATCGAAGGTGTATGACAACTCCGACCGGGAGATTCTAAGCGGGTTCACGCTGGACAGCTCCAATTACAATAGCCAGCAGGCTGGCGTATACGAGATTAACATCATCCCCGATGATTCATCCATTCATCCAATTTCATATGCGGTCACGGTAAAAGAAAAGATAGAGCCCGTATGGCACAGCATCGCTTTCGGCCAGTCTACATCTGCTGCGAATAACACGATCCTCCACAAAGACGATGGGACTGTGCGGCTGATCGCCCTTGAGGGCGGCGGCAAGGTTACGGAAGACCACGATGGCATTACCTTCTACTACACAGAGCTCAATGCGGCAGAAGATAACTTCGTTTTGTCTGCGGATATAGAGGTGCTAACTTATGCCAAAACTCCATATGACGGGCAGGAATCATTCGGTATCATGGCGCGGGATGCCATCGGGACACCCGGGAATTCCAGCGTATTCGCTGCGAATATCGCTGCAATCGGCGGGTACAGCGGCGGTACAAGAAGCCCTTTGGGCACCCAGCTGTTTGTCCGTTCCGGGGTAGAGAAGTCTGATGGAACCGGAAGCAAGGGTATTAAGACGATTATGCTGAGGGAAGAACGGCCTGGGCCCGGCAATACTGACCCTGCAGCACCTTACCGGTTAACGTTGGCCAAGACGAACAGCGGCTTCACCGGCCAGCTCAATAAGGGTCAGGAAGCTATCCATTTCCAGCCGGATATTCTAAAAGTACAAGACTCCACTATGTATGTCGGATTCTATGTGGCACGTCTCGCTACGATAGATGTCCGTAATATCCAATTGACGGTGACAAGTGCAGCTACAGATTCTCCGAAAGTCGAACCGCCGGCAACTCCGGTAACACCTGGCTTTAGCATACTGTCTTTAGGCAAGACCTCTTCGCCGAAATATCCGATGATTATTCGACCTAATGTGAACGGAACCGTGACGGTGAAGCAAGGTTCCAAGATCATCACACAGGATGCCCTGGCAACAGCCAATCAGCGGCTTACGATTCCGGCGGTACTCAGTGCGCAAGGGGATACGAACTTCAGTGTGACTTTTTGGCCGGAGGATACCCAGTACTTAACCTCTTACGATAAAATCGTCCAGAATTTCACTGTAACCATGAGCAGCTATGGCGACGGGGACGATATTTATGTCTCTCCTGCAGGAACCAGCACCGGGGATGGCACCATGGCTCTCCCGCTTGATCTTGATACCGCAATTGATTATGTCAAGCCAGGTCAGCATATCATTGTACTTGACGGCCGGTACATGCGGAAATCACCACTTGTCATTCCAAAGTACAATGATGGCACCGAGGCCGCCAAGAAGTATCTGGAAGCAGCGCCTGGTGCAAGGCCCGTCATAGATTTTGACAAAAAAACAGAAGGTGTGCTGCTCAGCGGGAACTACTGGCATGTGAAGGGACTGGATTTCACCCGCTCGGCTGCTAATACTAAGGGCTTCACGGTTGGCGGTAACTATAACATCGTTGAGAACAGCCGCTTCTATGCTAACGGGGACACAGGGCTGCAGATCAGCCGGACGGACGGAACGGCACAGGAGATCGCCGAATGGCCGTCCTACAATCTGATTCTGAACAGCACCTCCTTCGATAACCGCGATCCGTCTGACAATAATGCAGATGGCTTTGCCGCGAAATTAACTTCCGGCGTTGGGAATATTTTCAGAGGCTGCCTGGCACATAACAACATTGACGACGGCTGGGACCTGTACACCAAGGCAGGCTCAGGCGCAATCGGTCCGGTATTAATCGAGAACAGCGCCGCCTTCAATAACGGGTATTTAACAGACGGAACGATCGGAGCTGGCGATAAAAACGGGTTCAAGCTGGGCGGGGAAGGCATTCACGTTGCGCATACGATCCGTAATTCTATCGCCTTCGGAAATGGCGCCTATGGCTTCACCAGCAACAGTAATCCGGGTGTTATTGCAACTAACAATATCGCATTCAATAATACACGCGGTAACCTGAGCTTCACCACGTATGATTCAATCACTGCGGATTTTAAAATTAACGGCTTTGTATCTTACCAGACGAAGAGCATCGGCAAGGACCAGTACCCGGCTTCCTTGGCCGCCGACAATAACTTCATGTACGACGGTACAGCGTCAGTCAACAAGTCAGGCAAGCAGCTGACGGAGGCTAACTTTGGAAGTTTACAGCCGGTGGCTTCCTATTTAAGGGATGCCGAGGGCAATGTCCTCTGGGGTGACTTTCTGAAATTCATTCCTTTCGGAGAACCACAGCCAGAACCGGAGCCACAGCCGGAGCCTGAGCCGCAACCTGAACCCGAGCCGCAGCCGGAACCACAGCCGGAGCCGGAGCCGCAACCGGAGCCAGAACCACAGCCAGTGCCGGAGCCACAGCCGGAGATCAGTCCGTCACCAAGTCCTTCGTCTTCGCCGGGTCCGACTGCTACACCTAGTCCGACTGCTACACCTAGTCCGACTGCAGCGCCTAACACAGGCAGCACTAGTTCAGCTACCGGGGATTCCTCTACTACGGTTCTCCTGCTGGACGGCAGCGTAAGCATTGAATTACCTGTAACGGTTAGTACAGGGAAGGCGAGAGCCACATTGACTGAAGCCTCCCTGCACAAGATAGTAGCTCTAGCCAAAGCTGATTCAACAGGTAACAAGACTATACGGATTCAGCTTACTGCAGGTCCGGCCAAAGACATTGAGGAAATTGAGTTAAGCCTCCCTGCTTCAGCATTCCGGTCAGGAGACGCTCAGTTGCAGCTTGAGATCCGTTCATCACTCGCGACAATCGGGATACCTGACAGTATATTCTCTGCGGAGACACTGAACGGTGCTAAGGCGGTTACATTATCACTAAGAACCATTGAGACCGAGGGGCAGCTGCAAACAAAGTTAGGCGCCAGCCCGCTCATCGGATACGAGCTTCTGCTGGATGGGGTAAGCCGGCAGCCTGACACTCTAAAGTCAGCCCTGCTAATCGGACTCCCCCATTCACCCGCCGTTCCTGCAGCGGAGAATGCCTTCATTGTAGTCTGGAAGGTCAATGAACAGGGAATCATCCAGCCCGTAATACACGGGGAGTATAATGCAGAAAAGCAGCAGGCCATTGTCTCAACGACACAGGCCTCCGGCCGGTATGCAGCAGTCTATCATCACAAGACATTCCAGGATATCCCTCCGTCACATTGGGCTAAGTCCGTAATTGAAGTACTCAGCTCCAAGGGGATCATCAACGGTATGTCAGACAGCGAATTCAGGCCGGAACAGGCCGTCTCACGCGCAGATTTCGCATTGTTGCTGGTCAGAGCATTGGAGCTTAATGCAGTAGACGGGACCGGCTTCACGGATGTATCACCGGGTGATTATTACTACAAGGAGCTTATGACAGCCCAGAAGCTTGGCATTGTGACCGGCCAGCCGGATGGACACTTCCAGCCGAATGAACCGGTATCCAGGCAAGAGATGTTCGTTATGGCCGCTAGAGCTCTACAGGCAGCAGAGGTCTTGAAGCCGGGTACGGCGGCTGCCTCTGTAATAGATAGCTTTGTGGATCATCACCAAATCTCCAGTTATGCGGCAGATAATATTGCAGCATTGGCAGCAGCAGGTCTCATTAAGGGAGATGCCCTGCAGCAGCTCATGCCCACTGCACACTCGACTCGTGCCGAAGCGGCGATGCTGATCTATAGAATTCTTATGCAGCAAGCAGAGGCGGCTGCGCCGTCACTATAGAGGATATGGCGAAGAGTGTTGGATGATGGGCGGATGAACAAAAAACAACCTGGTGCGGGCGTTGTCCGTACCGGGTTGTTTTTACAGTTACAATACATTTTGCGTAAAACCCTTTGGGGATTTTCCGTTTTATAGGGTGAAATCCTATCCATATTCTACAACTACATTGTACTAAGTAAGGAGCCATTCTCGTAAACTTAACCAGCATTAAAATTTAGTAAAATCTCGACTCCATCCATATTTTTTTGTATTAAGGACATATTCTCTTGCAGGTATAAAATCAGCGCTGTTTAATTCAATAGATAAATCCGATCTGGTTACTACAGATAAATCACATCTACCGTAGGGCCATGCGAGTGTTGCCTCAATTTCATAAGTATTGGCATTGTCATCTTCATGTACATCACCCCAGGTTTTGCTGACTCCCATTATGCTATTATCTGGCCATCTTAGCAGGGGGTAAGGGGGAGTATTACCATATAATACAGCTTCTATGTTTACTCTAGTCACATCATGAAATTGGAGCTTACTATAGCCTGAAACATAAATATCATCATTGAATGGTCTAGTATGTTCAGTTAGCCCATACGCTTCTAAGCCATAGACACTAAGAGGTAAAGTTATTCCCCACACTCTGAATTCCAAATTAGTAGCCGACATGGAAGGATAATCAATAATAATGGCCGACTCCATCAAATCAAGCAACTCAAATCTTTCCTTGGAAATATCTATTTTCAACTTAAATCCAACCTCCCTTTAAGGGTTCCATGGACGACCTGATTCTATGGTTAATTATAGCCCCCGCTCTATATAATGATAGGACATTACCTGTAAATACTCTCGAAAAAAACAACAGTTTAAAAAATATAATTCCCATCATAATAATAATAATAACTACGCCCCTTAAGAACTTCAGCAAAACATCCATTATCCCAAATATACGAAGAGTTTTCTAAGTATATATTTTCTTTTGCAAAAAAACATAATTCATTATCACCATTCGACAATAATAGAGCATTTAAGTTGTGATTTCTCAACAAATTGAATACGAGGGATAACATAAACTTATAAGATTCATTATTATATATGTTATTTATAAATCGAAAACTTAATGTAGTTTCATACACAAACTCATTTCTCAAAAACTGCGTATCCATAGCGTTATACGGATAGTCACTAGAATCAGTTAAGCATAAATTCAAACCAAACGTTTTTTCAAATTGATTAATCTCAATTCCTTTAGTTAGCCTTACTATTTGAATATTTGCATATCCAATTGATTCGAGTTCTTGTATTAAAAGTTCTTCAGATATTTTTTTTTCTACTTTTAGTGAATACTCAATAGCCATGCTTAACCTCCATGTCATGGATATAAACGAATAATGGTACCGTTGCTATCAACCGTTATTAATTCTTTCAATCCAGAAATAGGCCAATCAGATAACTGCTTCTTTAGTGCATTCATATCGCCTTAACAATCTGAGAGATTTAAAACTACTCTATCAGTCTAACCTGCATCTACTTTCCCCTGTATAGTAGAGCCTATATTTCTTGGAGAAGTATTAGGTTATCTGGTTACACTAACCTCACTTTTTGCTTGTGCCATTCTCTTTAGACTGAAACCACTGCCTGCCACATTTAATGTAGCTACTGCATAAGCCTCGGCCAGTCTTGGATCGGTGACCTCTTCTTTATACATTTTAAGTGCATCTTTTACCGTAAATCCTTTTTCGGCCATATCGTACGTGAATTGTAGCATATCCACTGTTCCACCAGGGCCTTTTGTTCCTTGAAGCTGGGCATCCTTGAGAATTGTAGAAGTTATTTGCCCTTTGTTTGCCTTGATCGCGTCGATGACATATAGTGACTTCTCCAGCGATCCCATGTAAGAACTTGTATCTGCTATAAACTTCAGTTCATTCGCTGTGACCTTGTATTCCATGGCGAGCGAAGCACTTGCTCTGTCTATAATCTTATTATCCGAGGTATGTGTGGTGGATGAATCTACCTTTACCGTCAGATTTGTTCGTCCTATCTACAACTGTGGTGAACGGATAAGATGCTGCTATACAGCAGAAGATTCTTTCAGGTACAGGGCAATATGAATATCAAAACTAATGTAACCATGAACATAGAAGAGGAGATGTCGGCAGGAGAGATCGTCTCTAACAATCTATTAGCTGCAATCTGGTAGTCTACTTTCACGCCAGCTTTAAGTGTCTTATCATTCTCATAGTAGAATTTCTCTACAATCTGCTGATTACTGTCATAGCACTTTTTCTAGTCAGAGCTTTGGAGCTTAATGCAGTAGACGGGGCCGGCTTTACGGACCATCACCAAATCTCCAGTTATGCGGCAGATGATATTGCAGCATTGGCAGCAGAGGGTCTCATTAAGGGAGATGCCCTGCAGCAGCTCATGCCAATTGCACACTCGACTCGTGCCGAAGCGTCGATGCTGATCTATAGAATTCTTATGCAGCAAGCAGAGGCGGCTGCGCCGTCACTATAGAGGATATGGCGAAGAGTGTTGGATGATGGGCGGATGAACCAAAAACAACCTGGTACAGGCGTTGTCCGTACCGGGTTGTTTTTAAAGTTACAATTCATTTTGCGTAAAACCCTTTGGGGATTTTCCGTTTTGGGTATAACATTAAAGCATTTGATATTCGTACAACCGAAACAAGGTTAACTTTAGGGTAATATTAAGAGTTATCTGCTCTTTTAACTAACCAGTTAACTGCATCCTTTCCAATTAATATCTCAGGGCTTCCTTTTTTACCAATATCAATCCAATCCACTTGTACAGTTTCAATCCCTATAGCCCCTTGTAAATTAATCCCATACACTCGACACTTTTTAAGTGAAGCATTTGTTATATTTACATTTGTAAGTATTGCATCCACTAAGTTAGCTTCAGAAAATAAGGTTTTTTCTAAATTAGCTCCACTTAAATCTGTACTTGTTAAATTCGACTCAAAAAAAGTAGACCTAAAGAGATTTGAGTTTTGCATCCTCGCCTTTTCAAAATCCGCATAATCTGCTGTTGCTTTAACTATCTGTACATTTCCTAAATTCGCCATAAAAAAATTACAGGATGCTAAATTCGAATAATTAAAAATCACATTTTCTAAATTGGCGCTTTTAAAAGTTACTTCTGGTAATATTACTGATGTTAAATTTTCATTTGATAAATCTATACCAGATAAGTCGATTTCAGATAAATACAATGGAGTACCATTATTCCCCAATGACTTAAGCCAAGTTCGATGAAGCTTAATTTTTTCATTTATCACATCATTCATTAGCACTATAGACCTTTCATTTATTATGGCAAAAATTTGACTCTGTCTCCCAAACCTTGTTTCACAACCTCGTTTTTAAGTTGTGTCAAATCAGAAGAAGATAGGCTTCGGGTGTCTACCATCACATTCTGTGTTATTGGTGTAAGATAGTCTCATTCGTGATCTCCCCTCAAAAAAATCTTAAAAAGCATGAAACCAATCAAGATCACTTCATTAGGATTCAAATGTCATTCTCTCAGGAAAGACACCACCCTCTTTAATGAAACATTTTGCCATTCTTTGAGCAGCTCTATCAAAGTAAAATTGATTTGAATGATTTGGATTGTTTATTGATTCTAATTCGGAGAACATACTTCTTTCTTTGTCTAGTTGAATTTTCCCCATTATATCTTCTTTTGGACCGAATCTATAAATTACAACCGATTCGTCCTCGTAGTCTTTCAAAAGTAGAACAAACGCCCCCATTTTTTTGTCACCTCTCATCTATTTCCCACGGACGGCCTAGCCTAACAGAAGCTTCGTGAGCAGTTTCATAGTTTGTCTTAAATATACCTTCAAACCGGTCTAGAATTATCGGTTATGGCCATGGGAGATAATGTATCAATTCAAGGTCCAACCGCTAATTTATATGCAAACTTCGGAGCAGCATTCGTTGCATCTCTTAATAATGTTAATACTAATAGTTACTATTCTGGCTACACAGCAACGTTTGTTGCAAGTTACCAATTGAAAGCATCCCTTAGCGTTCCTTTTCCTGGAGGAACTAATGGTGTCGTAACATATGACTTTGGAAGCTATACAGATTCATTTAACGCATATCCATCAGCAATGCAACATTAGCTCCTTTATGCTAAAATATTATTAATTTTTCAGCTTTTAAGTCTTAAGGAGTGGGTACATTGAATTCTTTCTCCAACAAGAACGTAAAAATATCCAGCGGATATATCATTTTAATGGCAGTTATTTATTATACTTATGTACTCCTGGATAGACATCGATTAAATAAGTCATTCTATTTATCATCAAAAAATGGAATCAGTCCCGAAGAGTTCACTTCCATTAAACAGTTTGGAACGTGGGTATCGACCTTTGAAATTATTTTTTTCGTTATTTTCCTTATATCTTTTATGGTTATTCATATTCACAAGGGAAAAAACACAAAAATATTAATGCATTTTTTATTGTTGAACACTGTTTTATTTATAGGCATTGCTCTTATGAACTATATCATTTCTTTCGTCAGTTCCATGCCAATCGGCAACCTTATGCAACCTCTTATCTGGCCAATATTAGTAATGATTGTACTTTTTATCTATGTTTTATTTTTAAAAGCAAAAAAATAATGGCATGAATTTTTAAAAAAACCTAGAGGACTTGGTCATACCAACTTGGGAAGCCTTCTAGGTTTTTTTTATTTTATTTACGTTCGTTCAATTCTGCCGCCAGCAGCTGATTATTCATCCTTCTCTAACACATATGTCTTTATTACTGTATTTCCATCAAATACATAAATTCTCTCACATCCAGTACATCTCCAAACATCGTATCGAGGAAATGGTATTGTAACTGGGTCAATCGAATCTCCTAAATTAATAATATTATCCCATTCTCTATCTGTATAAACCCTTAATTCTATGTCATTAGGTGAATTTGAATTCGAAAGTGTAACACACCACACTTACATTGTAATCTTGCCACTGACACCCCTCCTACTATGGATGTGTAATAGTTCCTTCATTTGTCCAGATTTCAACCTTTCCGGGAATTGTTTTGTTAGAATATGTCCCAGATGCTCGGTTATACTTACCGCCCGATACTCCGTCTTGTGCTTCATCATGCTGTAGATAATGTTTACAAGCCGTAGCATACGACCCTTCGTAGACTTCGTGAATAGGTCGCTTATGCGAACGGGAATGTCAAAAGCTACATCGCACCTTACAAACAAAACTTGATTGGCATCTTCTCGGATTTGTTCGAGTCAATAACAGAAATAAACAAGCGACTTTGGATAGGCTTCTATCCTGAGCGTGTTCTTACGAGTTTTCGGAGTAAATACCAACTTTTGGAGGTAATCAGGAAGTGTTCGCCCATATTGATTCTGATAAGGTATTGAAAACCTCTTTCCCTCACCATCATCCTGCCCCCGCAGAAGTGGCAGATACGTTTATGGAACCCATTGAATAAATCCCAATGAACGCCTAAAAAGCAATGACAATACAGTCAATGGATAGACTGACCCCTTTCATGTGCCGCCCCCTCCCGAATTTTTTGATGAATTTTGCGCTTAATTAGAGGGCTGGTGGCTAGCCTTTAACACATGACCTTCCCGATAAAGAATGTTCAGTTACGTACTGACAGTATAGTAGTCGGGCTATCCCTTCGATTAGTTGCGATAGTTTTTCGGAAGATTGCCTTCTCAGTGTCTATATCGAGATAGGGCATTGTTCAGATGCGATGGATTTTAAAAAAACCGCAGAAAACAAAGCTAACAAGAAACAGGTCAATCATGGTGGTAACTAACCATAATCGACCTGTTTGATGTAACGTCATAGTACTATTTAGGTTACAAAATTCAAGCATTGATGTGCGTACAATGGTTGAATGATGGGTTCATTCGGCACTGGGTAGCTCCCAAAGAAAAAAACCTTGAAAGGCATAAAGCTAATCAAGGTCAAGTCGAATTAAAAATTAAGACACAATAAAATCTTCTATTGGCATTATATTTCCATTGTCATCATCAATATAGATGCCACTCGGAAAATTTTCTTGAGACAATATTTGTTTCATCAAATTTTCACTCGTATACGTCATCATAATGAATTGAGGATTCGGAAATGGAATTCGTACTTTATCACCTTCCTCATAATCATTAATAATATCTTCTGCACTGTCATAGAAAACATGATCGTTACCGTAATCTACAACAAACCTATTCTCAGTAAGACTGGTGGATTTATTCTCACCATAATGTTGTAGATTACGAATTAGGTTAAGATTAAAGCCTTCATTTCCAATTAGAATTATCCATTGCACATCGCATTCTCCCTTCTTTGTTATCTACAACATGATTAATTAAGTCCGCTTCATTTGTAAACACTTGGATTCCTTCTTTTTGAAGCCCTTTTACAACAGCGGAATTCGGACTCTGATTAGGTAAATAAACAATAACCTCTTTATTCGTACTTGAGGCAGTATTTATTGCTTGCCGAGTCGCACCCTTTCCGCCACCTTGTTTAACTTGAATTATCGCGTTATCAAGTTCTATATCATAATCTGTCAAAGGTGTTCCATCTGCTCTATAAACTTTCTTATTTACATCAACGACTTTACCAGGAAATCTTGCTTCAATTGCATTAGCAGTTTCACCTACATATTTGTCGGTTGAAGTAAAAGTTCTGTACCCATTTTATCTTGATGGGTGGTATTGGTTGAAGTTCCTATTCCCACACTCTTTAATGCTTTATCCCACTCTGATTCAGTCGCGTACCCTTTTGACGTTCCTTTCACTACGATCTGCGTGATCTGCTGACTTTGAATCTGTAGCGGCGTATCCACTGGCTTTGTATTGTTTTTATCATCTCTAAGTTTTTGGGCTTGTGCTGTTATAGCTGCCTTTTCACCCTTGGTCTCAGCCTTATAATACGCATTCGTCAACGCAATGATCTTTGCTTGCGCCTCTACATTTAATTTCTCGTCTCCTGCTGCCCAGTGACCCGTTGGGTCCAGGAACAGAATCGGATTGTTGTGCGCAAAAATAAAGAAAACCTTGAAAGGCCTTAAGCCGATTAAGGTAATATCTTAGTACACGACTAACTTTCCAGTCTTTGGATAATCTCCATCCCACCCACACGGAAAGTTCCCATTCTCGTAAACTAGGAGTAGGTCTAAGAAAAATAAAGGAAGCTTTTTGCAATTGTAATAAGTATATTCCATAATAGCATTAAGCACATCCCACTTAACACAATTAACAAAGATATTATCGAGATTATATTGTTCTCTATAACTTTCTAATCCGGATGACAGAGATGATTCAATATATCCACTAGCATCTCTCGCTATGTTGTTCCATTCTTGATATTTATCGGAATATTTATTGTGCAAAAATACAGTTAGTATATTTCTCGCCTCTAATGTTGTGTTATCCCAATTAACATCTGAGTACCATACATGAGCTTCCTCCCAACTGCTAACTTGAACGGCATTTTGATTAATACCTTCACCAGTTATAGGAACTCCACATTTTGAAAACCAATTAATGTTATCAATTCTTTCAAATATCTGTCTGTTTATTTTCAATAAACTCACTTCCTTCAAAATTATAAGCAAACCTGTAGGCGTAACAAGTTCACCTAACTCTTCTATACTTGGAGTGATACCGTCTTTTAAAGAAAATTCTTAAAAGGCACACAATCAATACAGGTTAACGATATTAAGATTCAAATGTTTTTCTATCGGGGAACCGTCCGTTTTCCCTAATTAAACAAAATGATATCCTTTGAGCGGCCCTATCGAAATAAAATTTAGTGGAGATATTATTATCAGGGATAGGTTCTATCTCAGCAGACTTCCTTGTTAGTTTATTAAGTTCTATTTTGCCCATCACTTCTTCATTTGGTCCAAATTTATATACTACTCTTTCTTCATCTTCCATTTCTTTGAGCAATAATACGAATGCAGCCAAGATCGTTTCCTCCCTTTAAGGGTTCCATGGACGACCTGATTCTATGGTTAATTATAGCCCCTGCTCTATATAATGATAGGACATTACCTGTAAATACTCTCTCGGCTTCTTTGATTTGATAGAAAGGTCAGTAATTAGCCTGACTTCTCTTTTTTCACTTAAAGTATATGCCTGTCCCAATCTACGCCCCTTAAGAACTTCAGCAAAACATCCATTATCCCAAACATACGAATAGTTTTCTAAGTATATATTTTCTTTTGCAAAAAAAACATAATTCGTTATTATATATGTTATTTTTAAACCTTAATGTAGTTTCATACAAAAACTCAGGATTCTGTGTACGTTTCGATACTTAAGGTAGGGTTACCAAAGACATCGTAGTCATACTGTGTCTATATCGAGATAAGGTATTGTTCAGTCGCGATGGATTTTGGAAAAAATGTAGAAAATGAAGCTAACATAAAACAGGTCAATCATGTTATTTGTCATTTTAGAATTAATTACCTCCAACAATTATATATTCTAATATGTTGCTATTAAAGAAAACCCTAGAAAACGAAGCTAACAAAAAATAGGTCAATTATGGATGTGTCTGACCATAACCGACCTGTATTCCATAAGGAAATTTCGATATTTAATTTAAATAATTTGTGCATACAAACGAAAATGGAAATCTTTATACAGGTTTTACATAGGTTGATGTCCTATTTGTTGAATAATTAATTCAATTAATGTTGGGTAACCCCAATAAATGAAACCTGGAAAGATTGACCCCCTCCCAGGTCATGCCCATCAAATTCCCCAAACTGTTCTCAAATAATTGTATTCTTCGGCCTCAAAACAAATACCGAAATCCCCTTCAATTTGAAATAAAACGATCTCTTGTCCACTTAGGAATTCAATAATTCCCTCAAAATGAGCCGCGAACTCTGAAAAGGTCAAAGAAAGTGCCCCTGATTCAACATCATGGTAATGTAGTAGTGCGACCTTTTTGTTATTCATATGTTGATTTGATCCAAGAATTGATTTTAAATCATTAATTACTTCTCTGATATCCTTTAATGGCTTTGTGTTACAATATTTCTTCACTAGATTATATACCATTGTTCTAGCGGTGATAGATTCCTCTGGGTTCAAAAAATATTCATCGGTCAAGCTCATCCCTGTATAATCAAAGAATTTATTAATCACCAATATTCTGGACTGGTTCATTTTATTCAAAGACCTTAGCCTCGCCATTTTTTTCCACATTATCTTCCATTTTTCCTAAACCCTCCAAAGTCTTCTAGATAGTGGCCTTGTGTATCAGGTAGCCGTCTATACCTCTCATCTACCTTAAATAAATCTTGCCCCGGATACTTCTGTTTAGCACCATGAAAATGCGGCCCTCTACCAAATGGATCATTCTGATGCTCGATGATATACTTTTTTGTCCATCAACATTATATTCATATACTCTTCTATCATTCGCAGAGTTTTTATAGTCTTTTACTTGGCCTTGTTTCGTAGTAGTAGCTGAGCTAGGTATTTCAGAGTCACGTTTAGCTTGATTAAAGGCTTGTTTTCTAGTAGTTTCCCCCGTCCCTTCAGCCTGTATCTTCAGGCCAGCCGCGTTAGCTGCTTTAACCTCCTGGTCCGTTAGCGTTGTAGGAATACCTTGTTTTTTAGATTATTATAGAGCGCACTGGAGCTGTCCGACAACGTCTCCTGTACCTGCCGCCCAACTCCTGTACCTGTTTGCTTCACTCCTTGCTGCGTTACCTTATTCCCTACTACTTCCGCAGTTTCCTTCACAGTAGCTTTTACCACCAAATTCTTTGCTACTGCTTTTTCTAATCCCTGCGCTGCAGCCTTAATGCCTCCCTTAATTAACGCCCCTTCACCTAATGTTACTACTGTGAAGGCCAAGGAAGCCGAACCTATCCATCGTTCTGTTGTCGTTGAGTTCTTCCCGAAAGCCGCCTTGATATCGTCACCAACGAGTAAGTTATAGGTTCCAACACCTAAGTTTTTCGCTCCAGTTGCAACCTTATTGATTACAGATGTACTTCCCTTCCCCGATGCTGCTGGCTTCACCGGCACGGGGTCTTTCTTCGCTGCGGCTTTGGTGGCCTGGGCGGCTTGTTCATTCTTTTTCGCTATCTTCAATTCTGCCGCCAGCAGCTGATTCTGCTTCGTCAGATTAGCCATTGTAGCCGCTGTCTTACTTTGCGCCACTGATGTCGCTGGCGCACTTGTCTTTGCAGCTGGCTTCGGCGTTACCGGTGCCGCAGTGACCGCTTTGGCTGGTGCCTGTTTCGCTGACACTGTTGCTGCAGGCTTCGTAGTCTGCGCTGGCTTCGCTGGGACTGGTGATGTTGGTTTCGCTGGCGCTGGTGTCGATGCCTTCTTTTGTGCCAAATACAGATGCTCTTGGCGCTCCATCGCGGCTTCATCCTGCTTGATCTTGCTCTGGAGTGAACTTGCCGTTGCCGCATGTCCCGCCCTGATCAATATACTGAACCGGATCATTATTGGCATAGGTATACAGGTTCAGGATGAGCAGGTTATTGTCCTCACCTCATAGTTGTCCTCTGACAGGGTAGCCCCCACCAAAAAAGAAAAACCATAGAGAAAAAGGATTCCCTATGGCTTACCTAACTATTTCCTTACTTCAATGATACTACTTTCTCTTTTGGAGGTAGTTTTATTGAAATAGAATGCTTGACCTGTTTGTTTATCTAAGTTTTCCGCCATCGTGGTTACCCCACAAATAAGTGAAATGTACCGTGCCATCCAAAGTGAAATATCGAACATTCGGTCATTAAATACTTCTTGGAATGAATCAGTAGTAGTTGTTCCAAGGAAATATTGATAATCAGACCATTTTTCACTCTCCTGTATGCTTCTTAATTCAACCTCAAAACCTAAAACCTCAGAATAACCCACTAAATCATAAGGTTCATCGTCCATATTCTCATATCTTAATCTAGGTATATTTAGCTCTTTTTCTAATTTTGAACCTAAGTCTTGTAAAGAACCTTCGTATTGAATAAATACCTTTGTGTAAGCACCATATACTTTATCCGCATTCTGCATGTTGACCTCCTATTTACTTGATGGCTTAAATTTAATTGAGAAACCCTTCAGGCTGAGCGGGTTATTGTCCTCCCCCCAGTAGCTGTCCTCTGACAGGAAGCGTCCGATATACGGATCGTAACGTGCCCGCAGATAATACAGTCCCGTCTCTCCATCGTAGTACTCTCCGGTGTAACGAATGGATTCCGTGTACGTTTCGATACTTAGGGTCGGATTACCAAAGACATCGTAGTCATACTGGTTCTGTATCTCTCGATGTGTTATTAGTTGAATGATAAGTTCATTCGGCACTGGGTAGTCCCAGCAAAGAAAAAACCTTGAAAGGCATGAAGCCAATCAAGGTTAGAATTACATTATGATTCAAATGTAGTTCTTTCAGGAAAATGTCCGCCTTCATTATATAAACACCTAGCTAATCTTTGTGCCGCCCTTTTGAAATAAAATTTTGATTCATTATTAGCATTTTGAACTGGCTCAATTTCTTGGATAGTCTCTTTTTCTTTATTTAATTCAATTTTCCCCATTACTTGTTCATTCGGCCCGAATCTGTAAACAACCTTTTCATCGTCCTCAAATTCTTTAAGTAATAATACAAAGGACGCCATTTAATTCCCTCCTATGGTCTCCAAATTCTACCGGAGCTTTCTGCTGCATCATGTGCTATTTTATAGTCTGTTTTGAAAACACCTTCGAATTTGGATTCAAAGATTTTTACCATATCCATTTGACTTGATATGCTCATTATTAAATACATGGTCTTTGATGCGCTGTATCCGGCTTTCTGCAATTCCTGTATTCTTTGAAATCCCCTGAACATCTGAAGTTGATGCTCTTATGCTATCATACATTTTCGATGCTTCAGCTTTCCCGCCTTCACCAACCGACTCCCCAAATCGTACATGTACGCAGCTGTCGATTCTCCGTCGATCACATGCACCATATTCCAGCAGGGATTCAGCTCTACCTAATACCCACTTAGAATTCACCGCCAATTATCAAGGCGCTATTGTAAGGACTAGGGTTCTTTTATATCCCACCAAAAACACCTTGATAAGAACGAATCTCATCAAGGTTTGAAACTCAAGAGAGACATTCAATAACTAGTTCATCCAACTCCATCCAAATATCCTCAAGTTTGTTTAACAGTTCTGAATCTTGAACATCATGAGCTGTGAAACTCAAAAATGTATTCCTGATCATCTGAGGCATACTATACAGAACTAGTGCAAGCTCCTTATTAACCACTTGTTCGGCTTTTAACTCCTTTGATAATTCAATTAATAATTCTCGTAGTGCTTCAAACTCGACTTCATCAACAACCATTTCATTCCTGACTTTATCAATAAAAGTATTATTTAATATTTTCCCCTTTAACTCACTATCCACTTTATCCTCCTATGGTAGAAAAAGATTAATAGCATCTGGAAACTGCTTATCCAATAGTTGCGAAGCATTTAAAAAAAATCCGAGAGAAAGCAGACATAATTAACAGGTCAATTACGTTGGTATCTGACCATAATTAACCTGTTTGATGTAACGTAATAGCGTTATTTAGGTTATAAAATAATAGCATTGGATGTGCATACAACCAAGATGGAGAAATCTTTATACGGGTACTACATAGTTAGATGTGTTATTGGTTAAATGATGGGTTTAATCGGCACTGGGTAGCCCACCATCATACAAGAAGTGTTTCTTACAGTTACCACATTTATTGTTCATATATTCGGATAGGATACAAGGAAATCCAATCCCTAAAAAGCTTTTCATCTAGCAGCCCTGGACATATTTTTTGGCTACAAAAAATAAAATCCCGGAATAATCCTTCTAACATTTTTTTAACAGATAATTTTTCCATTATTAAATGTGATGGAGAAGGTAACCATCCTTGCGTTAGACTTTTGCAAGCTAGATGTAGACTCCCCTCTTTTTCACTAAAAGTTATCTCTCTCATCACATTTTGTTCATAAAAACCTAAGCAGAAACTAAATTCATTTTTGTTAAAAATTTGAATTATATCTGGCAATTCCTCAATTATCATTGGAAGATCAAATCTACAATCTACAGGCCATCTCTCACTTCCAAAGCCTGAAACAATAAAATATATCTCTCCAGTTTGATGCAAATACCCACAAATATCAGATATTATACTTGTGTGATCATCAAGATCATCATCATACTCTTTTTCTTCAATCGTAACTTTATCAAAGTTATTTTCATGATGTAGATACATTCTAAACACCGGGTTCACCACCTTTTATTCTGTCAATTTGAATGTGTCATTTACAGGATACGCGGTTTTTAGTGTTCCTGTTTTTGAATTAGGAAGAATAACAGATCTTGTTACTGGTGCTATATCCCAAGAAGGCTTATTACTTGTCCTAAACCTTCTGGTATGTCTAGTATAGTTGGCTTATCAACTTTACCATACGAATTCAAAAGTTTTGCTGGCTTCGCTGGGGCTGGTGCTGGCGGTGTAGACAAATTTAAGTTCTATGAGAGAAAAAAACCTTGAAAGGTACTAACTCAATCAAGGTTTTTAGAAAGTTAATTGGGACTTATTAAGCATTTACCTACTAATTCCTCTGCCTCATACCCGTTTGGTTTGAGATTTAAGGAAATAGTATCTTTATACATTTGTGGATTTTTATAACCCATGTGCACTACATTATTAATTACAAATTCCTTTGAACTATCATTTGAATCCACTAGTACATTCCCTGTAAGTACGCCTGAATATTTACCAGTAATCACAACAAAATTAGCGCTCCCAAGATACATTGAAAATTCAAGGCACGAAGCCAATCAAGGTTTCACAATACATTATTTAACCGTTTTGATCTTCCTTTTTCGCCAAATCAATCGCCACTGCTAATTTAATTTGAAAGATTTTACTTAACCTTCTTTGGAAATCCTTCAGATTAAAAGTTTCGATTATAGGAGCTTCCGAAGGATTGACTCTGCTAATTTCAACTTTAGCAATTCTATCAAGGTCAACTAAAATAGTGAAAATATCTTCGCCTTGTTCAGGTGTCCAATTCAAAATATATGCACTTTTCACTTCTCCGAAAGTAGTTCTTAAAACATTCAATATCGCTTCTGCTTTAGCATCTTGAGCCAGAACTATATTCGAGCCTTCTAACTCCTTTCTGAAATCCTGTTCCTGTTTGCTTCCTATTAGTTTCATTTTATCACCCCTGGAGTAGCAGTAACTAGATTCCCATACTTATCAGTTAATACCGTCATAATATTTGTAGGAGAACCACTAAACTTGTCAATACCTATGTTTGAGTCTAATGTAACTTCCCTTACATATCTAGCCTGCTTCTCAATTGTCCCATTTGCTAACTTTATGTCTGAGTATAAAACTCTCGAAACTGGAGTGTTCACAACTTCTTTACTTTGAAGAACTCCCTTTAGTTCATCAGGTGTAATTGAGAATTGGGAAGCATTCTTTGAAGGGTTAAAATGTCTATCTAGTACATGATTAAAACCTGCCCCCTCTTCTGCACTCCCATTTCTTAAGTTTACTCTAGACTGAACAATCGGAGGCATTCCTTCAATCTTACCCGCACCCTCAGCCGCCTTAACCTCATTCGCAACAATTCCCGATGAATTAGGCTTACTCGATCCCGAACCTGCTTTAGGAGTTCCTTCAACAGATGGCTTTTTCGGACTTGGAACTTCAACTTTACTAGGTGTTGAGGATTTTCGCTCAAGGCTCCCTGCGCTGCAGCCTTAATGCCTCCCTTAATTAACGCCCCTTCACCTAATGTTACTACTGTGAAGGCCAAGGAAGCCGAACCTATCCATCGTTCTGTTGTCGTTGAGTTCTTCCCGAAAGCCGCCTTGATATCGTCACCAACGAGTAAGTTATAGGTTCCAACACCTAAATTTTTCGCTCCCGTTGCAACCTTATTGATTACAGATGTACTTCCCTTTCCCGATGCTGCCGGCTTCACCGGCACGGGGTCTTTCTTCGCTGCGGCTTTGGTGACCTGGGCGGCTTGTTCATTCTTTTTCGCTATCTTCAATTCTGCCGCCAACAGCTGATTCTGCTTCGTCAGATTAGCCATTGTAGCCGCTGTCTTACTTTGCGCCACTGATGTCGCTGGCGCACTTGTCTTTGCAGCTGGCTTCGGCGTTACCGGTGCCGCGGTGACCGCTTTGGCTGGTGCCTGTTTCGCTGACACTGTTGCTGCAGGCTTCGTAGTCTGCGCTGGCTTCGCTGGGGCTGGTGTCGATGCCTTCTTTTGTGCCAAATACAGATGCTCTTGGCGATCCATGGCGGCTTCGTTCTACTTGATCTTGCTCTGGAGTGAACTTGCCGTTGCCGCATGTCCCGCCCTGATCAATATACTGAACCGGATCATTATTGGCATACGTATACAGGTTCAGGCTGAGCGGGTTGTTGTCCTCACCCCAGTAGCTGTCTTCTGACAGGAAGCGTCCGATATATGGATCGTAGTAACGTGCCGGCAGATAATACAGTCCCGTCTCTCCATCGTAGTACTCCCCAGCGTAACGGATGGATTGCGTGTACGTTTCGATGCTGAGGGTCGGATTACCAAAGACATCGTAGTCATACTGGTTCTGTACTTCGCCCTCTGAAAGCGCAGTTACAGTTGCAATTGATTATGAAAAAAATAAATAAACTAAGATAAAAAAACAGGTCAATCATGGTAGGATTTGACCATAAACGACCTGTTTAATGATGTGTAGATAAACAAACTGAAGAAATCTATATATGGGCATTTCTCAGGTTATATTTGCTACTTATTAAATCATAGGTTTGTTCAGAACAGTTAATGTGCTTTGGTACTGGCAAGACCATCATATTTATAAGTTATCAATACCTTCTTGAAACATATCTATTGTGTAATCATCAAAGGTATCATAGCGTTCAGAAAGCCCCCCCCCTCTATTCCAACTAAATACTCTTTCATCATTAAAATCAGCAGAATACATACATCGAACAAATTCCCCAGAATCTTCAATCACAATAAGCCCCATATCAAGCCCCATTTCCCTCCATCTTTCAGTCGCCTTTACTACAGACGCCCCAAAATCACCTTCAACGCCTAAAATTTCAACACCACATATTCCTCCTGAGCCATATTGTTTTAGAAATTCTCGGTATTTTTGAGGAAACTTTAAATTAAGTATTTTCTCAGAATTCGCAATAATTTGCTCCGATGTTCCTCCGAAAAAATCCTTTTCTTCACCGTGTTCTTCAATCATTTTGATTATCTCCTGATTCATGGCATAACCTCTTTTCTAATCTTCATTTGAACGCATTTTCCAGTAATTATTCCTAAAATTATTATACTGTTTTTCAAGCGATGGATTATTCCTGAAGCTGTTTCCATCTTCTATTAAACCATGCAATTGGCTGCTGAATTTATCATGGGTAGATTCAGCAATTTCAACCATATTTCCTGGTTCTTTTTGGATCAAATGGTGCAATTCAACTTTACTTTCCACTCCGTCTTTTACAACATAAGGAGATTTCCCTTTAGACATTAACTCCTTATTACTTTGCACGATTGCAGCTGGATCTTTCGGCACATAATTTTTATCAATCTCGATTTGGTACACTCTTCTTGATACATCCACATCTTGTCCTGCCACCTTAACAGATCCAGTTACTTCTACAGCAGTGTATTTATCTGGTAGAGAGTCTAATTGAATTTTATCCGAAGTTAGTTTTGTAGGTTTTAGTTTTCCATTCCCTACCCCCCCAGAACTACCCGACAACGTCTCCTTCTTAAGGACCTGTCCTGTCTCTTTCAATCCTTGCTGCGTTACCTTATTCCCTACTTCTACAGCATCCTTCACAGTAGCTTTTACGACCAAATTCTTTGTGATAGCTTTTTCCGTCGTTTGAATTGCACCTTTGATCGCTGATTTAATAGCTCCCGCTTCACCAAGAGTAACCACATTCAAGAGCAAGGATGCAGAACCTATACTTTGCTCCAAAAATGTACTTTTCTTACCAAAAGCTAGTTTGACATCATCACCAATCGCTAGGTTAAACGTATCTACAACTAAATTTTTCGCTCCCGTTGCAACCTTATTGATTACAGATGTACTTCCCTTCCCCGATGCTGCCGGCTTCACCGGCACGGGGTCTTTCTTCGCTGCGGCTTTGGTGGCCTGAGCGGCTTGTTCATTCTTTTTCGCTATTTTTAATTCTGCCGCCAGCAGCTGATTCTGCTTTGTCAGATTAGCCATTGTAGCGGCTGTCTTACTTTGCGCCACTGATGTCGCTGGCGCACTTGTCTTTGCAGCTGGCTTCGGCGTTACCGGTGCCGCGGTGACCGCTTTGGCTGGTGCCTGTTTCGCTGACACTGTTGCCGCTGGCTTCGTAGTCTGCGCTGGCTTCGCTGGGGCTGGTGATGCTGGCTTCGCTGGCGCTGGTGTCGATGCCTTCTTTTGTGCCAAATACAGATGCTCTTGGCGATCCATGGCGGCTTCGTTCTGCTTGATCTTGCTCTGGAGTGAACTTGCCGTTGCCGCATGTCCCGTCGGGTCTATATACTGAACCGGATCATTATTGGCATACGTATACAGGTTCAGGCTGAGCGGGTTATTGTCCTCTTACTGTAATCGATATAAGTACAACTGAAATGGAGAAAACTTCAAACCGTTATACATGAGTTAAATATAATTGAAATCATCCAGATGAAATTGTATAGATTATGAGCATAATCCGCTCCCTCAGCAAGAAAAAAACCTTGAAAGGCATAATGCCAATCAAGGTAAGGAAGAGAGCAATATATTATTTAACTTTCAATACTTTTTCCGAAAATTTCACATATTCATCATTACATTCAGTTTTTAGTCCCAGTATCTGCAAAAAGTCATGAATATAATCCTTAATAACTGATTCAAACACATAGATTGGAACATATTCTAATCCAGTCGAATATGGAAAAGAAATCTCATCTGAATATAAACTTTCATTATTCCACGATATTTCTATTTTATTACCAAAATTTCTGAAATAAACCTCAGACAGGTATGAGCCTCCCCTACTAGAAAACCAAGAATGTTTGAACTCCCAGTCTTGTTTTGTGCTAAACCACTCATCAAATTCATCATCGTTGTCTGAATCAAATTCCAAACTGCTAGCTAATAGTTCAATCGAGGTTTTACCTTGAACAGGTAAAGGAAACTCTTCATCAGTTAAAATGGTCGGCAGATTTTCACTTAACCATTCTACTAAGTGAATCAAGTTCCATTCATAAGTGGTATCTTGATTGTTCCTAGAAAACTTACAAAGTTCTTTCCCATTGACCCAAAGCTCAAACTTCCCCCACGATTCAGCAAGCAATCCCCTTTCGTTAAAGGGATTCTTTGTAAAGTCATATTTAATTGCAAATATATGAGTATCACCAAACACTCTCAAGCCTAATCACCTCACTTATTATTTTTTATCATTTTATTATCTGCTTTAGAAATTTTTGCGTCATTAACCATTTGTCTCAGCACATCGGCAGGTACTTCCTTAGCAGGATTAACAACTTCATAAGGATGCCACCCTGCTTCACCATCAGGTTGAAACTTAACCAACTTGTCTTCATAAATATTGTAAAGTTGTTTGTTCTTTGAGGACGAATAAGCGCCATCTAGTAGCTCTTGCCCAGTTTTCACATCAGGTATTGGATTAGGGCTTCCCCATCCACTTTGAGGGCCATGCTTAGGGCTAAGCTCATAATTCCTTTTTGGAATATCCCCCGCACCCTCAGTACCAGTCCCCGAGCTTTTAGCCGAACTTAAGCTTGAACCCGAACTTGATCCACTGGAGCTCTTACTCACCTTAATCTCACCCAGCAGGTTGGAGCCTGCTTGGGCTCTAACGGCTGCGCCATGCACGCCCACCGCAGTCGATACTGCGATGACTGGAACCCCGATTGTTGCCCCGATTCCGCTCAGGCTTAACGCTCCGCCTCCGGCATTTCCGCCGGTCGCCAGTGCCAGTTCTACAGCGGACTGCGCCAGCGTGGCTACGTGTCCAATGATCTTTCCCGCTTTATAGCTGGTCGATGCTTCTTGCGAAGCCGTTGGTTTATACAGCGCACCTGCTACTCCAGCGGTGCTGTTATCGCTGACGATCGAATGCGCCGACGTTTTGTTTTCTTGGCCGTGTTCACGACCACAGCCACTGTCTTCTTCGCTCTGGCTGCTATAGTGGCGACTGCCTTATTGGTAAAATGATGAAATCTTCATGCAGATATCAGTGGTTAAACGTGTTTTTGGTTGAATATTGAGTTCATTCGTCACCCACCAAAAAAAGAAACCTTGAAAAGCACGAAGCCATCAAGGTTAATCCCTCTAATTAGTAGATGGGGGAAATGGATAAGGTTCATCCCATTGATTTATAGTAAGTCCCAATTCACGTATTTTTGTTATAACCTCTTCACATACTTCTGTACTTCCAATATCCATGTAATAATCATAATCAAATCTTAAAAACATTGATTCAGATTGTAACTGAGCCCATAAATTTTCTCTGAGAGCTAACCGACTGATATATTCTATTTCATGTATACCAACAACCATTCCTTCTGTGACTAATTGGTAAAAATCATATAATACATTTGAATTACTGTCATTTATCCCTTTTCGAGAATTTTTTTCTTTTATTACATTTATATCAAATGGTTTCTCTAGTTGCTCAATAATCAAAGTACTTATGTTTGAATACATCATAAAAATCTTAATAGCTTGAATATATAAATCCTCAACAGTTAAATATTCATTAACAGTTAGGACTTTACCATTTATCTCTTTCCCAATATCGGAAACTGATGTCCAAGATGGGATTGCCCCTTGCCCATATAAAGGAAGTTCAATCTCCTTATACTTGCTAATCTGCCAATAATGTTTAATATCAATCACCTATTCTATTTAGATATTTATCAAAAGTCCCTTGTCTGGTACCTTTACTAATCAACTCTTCCGGAGATACTGCCTTTTTCCAAACCCCACCGTTATCTGTAGAACCAGTTGTTTTTCTTGGTGTATCTGGAGAGATATAATCCTTTCCGTTAGTGTACACCGCTCTGCCATGTGACTTTTCTGGAACTCGCTTATAACCCAGCATTTCAGCTGCAACGTCCGCTTCTTTATCAGTTCGATACGGTCCATTAGGTGGTGATGTCTTTTCTGCCGGGGTCCATGTCCCTGTTTTATTATTGTAATCATCGGTTCTTTGTTGCTTACGATCATAATATCCACCATAAGCATCATTACCAGTCCCCGAGCTTTTAGCCGAACTAGAGCTTGAACCCGAACTCGATCCGCTGGAGCTCTTACTCACCTTAATATCACCCAGCAGGTTGGAGCCTGCTTGGGCTCCTACAGCTGCGCCATGCACGCCCAACGCAGTCGATACTGCGATGACTGGAACCCCGATTGTTGCTCCGACTCCGCTCAGGCTTAACGCCCCGCCTCCGACATCCCCGCCGGCCGCCAGTGCCAGTTCTACAGCGGACTGCGCCAGCGTGGCTACGTGTCCAATGATCTTTCCGACTTTATAGCTGGTCGATGCTCCTTGCGAAGCCGTTGGTTTATACAGCGCACTTGCTACTCCAGCGGTGCTGTTATTGCTGACGATCGAATGCGCCGCGCCTACCGCTACATTCAGCGTTGCCCTCGCTGCTCCTGATACGGCCGTAGTTACGTTCGATGCAACTTTTTTCATATCGGCCGCGAGGCCCGTCTTCGCTACCGTAAGTGCCTTGCTGGCCGCATTCCCCGATGCTGCCGGCTTCACCGGTACGGGGTCTTTCTTCGCTGCGGCTTTGGTGGCCTGGGCGGCTTGTTCATTCTTTTTCGCTATCTTCAATTCTGCCGCCAGCAGCTGATTCTGCTTCGTCAGATTAGCCATTGTAGCGGCTGTCTTACTTTGCGCCACTGATGTCGCTGGCGCACTTGTCATTCCAGCTGGCTTCAGCGTTACCGGTGCCGCGGTGACCGCTTTGGCTGGTGCCTGTTTCGCCGACACTGTTGCCGCTGGCTTCGTAGTCTGCGCTGGCTTCGCTGGGGCTGGTGATGCTGGCTTCGCTGGCGCTGGTGTCGATGCCTTCTTTTGCGCCAAATACAGATGCTCTTGGCGATTCATGGCGGCTTCGTTCTGTTTGATCTTACTCTGGAGTGAACTTGCCGTTGCCGCATGTCCTGCCCTGATCAATATACTGAACCGGATCATTATTGGCATACGTATACAGGTTCAGACTGAGCGGGTTATTGTCCTCACCTCATAGTTGTCCTCTGACAGGAAGCGTCCGATATAAGAATCGTATTAACGAGCCCTCATCTTTAAAGAAATTGTCAACTGTAGAACAAAACAGATCAATCATGGTATAACCATAATCGACCTGTTTGACTTGACGAAGTTATACAATTAAAACCCTGATTTACGTCAAAACAAAATAGAGAAATCCAAGTAAGGGTATTATATTGATTGAGTTATACGTCCATCTAAAACTGAATTGCTCAAGAAAACCTTTAAAGAGTACAGACAACTAAAGAATTTCACTAAGAAGAATCTTAAGACGAAAAATACTCAAATTGATCGATATTCTCAATGTTGTATAATGGTTCGAATGACTCACTATCACTACCTATCCAACCGCCATAAGTAATTAACACAGACTTGATTTGAGGAATAATTAAGCTGATATCTCTTGGATGATGTGAGATGCATAAAATACTTTTTATTCCTTTTGCTTTTAACATATCACTGTTTTCCGAATCATCAAATTCTTCTAATTTCATTTCCGCCCATTCTGCATAACTTTCCATAGTATAATAAATTTGAGCTACTTTTGAAGAACTACTGTGAATTATTTTTAGCGAGCTTATTACTTTCTCTATGTCTATTATGGAGATGATTTTATTGGTTAAAAAGAAAATATCATTCATTGTTTTCCTCCTAAGGCTTTATTAGCTCCAGTAGAGATTTAATATCGTTTGTCATTAATCCTCCGGCTTTTTCAACACTCTGAGCAGCATGCTTGCTCATTTTCAAACCAGGTACACCTATAACAACCTTTCCTTGTGGATTTAGTACAGAATCTAATCGATCAGTCACTTGTCTTGTAAGACCATTACCATTTCCGGCTTTAAATTCAAGTATAGAATTATCTGTTTCAAAGTCTATCTCAATATCTCTACCATCAGAATGTTGACGTTTATGTCCAGAGTCAAATTCTCTGTTTGGATATTCTTGTTTGAATTTTTCAATGAAATTTTGAACTTCTGGTTCAGGAGCACCTTGTGTAGGTTTGCTAGAACCCGGAGACGACAAACCACTACCAGAGTTTTGCTTTTTCGGCAGCCCCTTAGTTCCCAGATTCGCCTCAGACATAGCTTCCTGCGCTGCCTGTCGGCCAGTTCCTGTAATTGTTTCCCTTATCCCTTGCCGCGTTACCTTATTCCCTACTACTTCCGCAGTTTCCTTCACAGTAGCTTTTACCACCAAATTCTTTGCTACTGCTTTTTCTAATCCCTGCGCTGCAACCTTAATGCCTCCCTTAATTAACGCCCCTTCACCTAATGTTACTACTGTGAAGGCCAAGGAAGCCGAACCTATCCATCGTTCTGTTGTCGTTGAGTTCTTCCCGAATGCCCCCTTGATATCGTCACCAACGAGTAAGTTATAGGTTCCAACACCTAAATTCTTCGCTCCCGTTGCAACCTTATTGATTACAGATGTACTTCCCTTACCCGATGCTGCCGGCTTCACCGGTACGGGGTCTTTCTTCACTGCGGCTTTGGTGGCCTGAGCGGCTTGTTCATTCTTTTTTGCTATCTTCAATTCTGCCGCAGGAACTGATTTCCTTTTTCCCACTCGCCGTCAGTTGCCAGCACATCATCTACATAAATTGCAAACATGTCAGGGTCTTCTTGTTTAAGGCTATTAATAAATCAACAACTGTCTTCCTTACAATTATGTCCATTTGAGAAAGAACAGTTGCATAAGCTAAATGAACGTGCGGATGATTTAAAATTCTATGGAGCATCTGACATTAAAAAAAACCTTGAAAGGCAAGAGCCAGTCAAGGTCCAAAAAATAATATCTAAATTTATTACTTAACGAACTTAATTTCAAATCTTAATCGCTCCATACTCCAAAGGGTTAAACATTAATGGCCAAACGGTATTATCATCAAATAAGGCACCTTCGAGCATGCTATCTTGTAATCTTTCACACAACATATTAGCTCCCATTAATTTTGCGCATTTAAAATTAGCATTCCATACATCGGCTCCAGCTAAAATAGCGTTAATTAAGTTAGCATTGCTTAGATCAGCACCTGCAAGTTTTGCCATTGTAAGATTTGAAGATTTTAAATTAGAATATCCAAGCATTGCCACCATTAGCAAAGCACCTGTTAAATTCGTTCTACTTAAATTTGCCTCTTTTATCTCAGCACCCCGTAAATTTGTTCCTACTAGACTTGATCCGCATAAATTTTCTTTATTGAGAATAGCTCTGTGCAGGTTAAGATTGTCTAAATTTGAATTTTCAAGGGAATCCATTTGAAGTTGTATTGGTTCATTTGCAATACTATTAATAATAATAATTTTGTTCACCCTCTTTATTATTTGTTTCCCCAATCAAAAGGATCAATTTTCACATTTCCCCATTTAACAACACTATTAGGCATACCACCAAGATAAGGAGTAATAGTTATATCAACTCCAGACACTCTACCTGAGATATAACGATGGTTACCATCAACAATAATTTTATTGTCAACTTTGATTGGAGGTGGCATCTCGTCATTTGATAGACGTTGAGTATAAAGATTAATCGCAGGTAATGACACAGCTGATTGTTGAGTTTGTAAGGGAGCATCTTTCATCGCTTCTCTAATATGTTCTTCAGTAACCTCCATTCCAGGTTTCCAAGTAGACTTCCCTGTCCCCTCGGCCTGCATCCTCAGGCCAGCCGCATTGGCTGCTTTAACCTCCTGATCCGTTAGTGTTGTAGGAATACCTTGTTTTTTAGATTATTATAGAGCGCACTGGAACTGTCAGACAACATTCCCCTCTTTACAACCTGTCCCGCTTCTTTCGCTCCTTGTTGCACCGCCTTGGTTCCTGCGATCTCTGTACTTTTCTTACCAAAAGCTAGTTTGACATCATCACCAATCGCTAGGTTAAACGTATCTACAACTAAATTCTTCGCTCCCGTTGCAACCTTGCCTTCTTTTGTGCCAAATACAGATGCTCTTGGCGATCCATGGCCGCTTCGTTCTGTTTGATCTTACTCTGGAGTGAACTTGCCGTTGCCGCATACCCCGCCTGATCAATATATTGACCCGGATCATTATTGGCATAGGCATACAGGTTCAGACTGAGCGGGTTATTGTCCTCACCCCAGTAGCTGTCCTCTGACAGGAAGCGTCCGATATACAGATCGTAGTAACGCTTAAGCAAATAGTACAGTCCTGATCCCGAATCACAGCATTCTCCTCCATGTCGTAACAATCACTTTTGTGCTTAGCTTTGTTGCGAACAAATTAAACTAGGGTGACGTATTCGACGGTTGTAATAATGCCTAAATTATGGATTTATCATCATTCTCTTAAAAAAAGAAACCTTGAAAGGCATTAAACCAATCAAGGTTTGAAGAATTAGAATTCTTCCAATGATATAGCTTCCATAGAACTGCAGTAAAACTCAATAAAGTTGTATCCGTCGTTCTCACCATACCCACTATCGTCATGAACATGGTATCGTTGACTCGTATCCCACCCTAACTCTTTCTTATCATGCACTATCAAACTCCTTGTCAGGTAAAGATTTGTTATTTTTCTTACACTAAAATCTGAAACATTAATGTATCTAATTTTCATGCTAAATTTTTGCCCTGTTTCAATAACCATAATATGAAATGAAAGGGTTAATAGCGTTGTATAATTATCTTCATAATCAAGGTCCACAGCATACTCAATTCCGACTATTTCCTTAAACGTCCAAGAACCAAGGGCATTTAACTGATCTGTAATACTCTCGTAATTTTTTATAGAAATCAAAAGACATTCCTCCTCACTTACCAATAAATTTTATCTTGTTTGTTCCTTCATCAATTATGCCTTGTCTCAGTCTACCTGTAGAAAAGTCCATAAAATATTTCGTTTCAGTTTTAACACTTTTTCCAGCATCCTGATAGATATACTCATGCATATGTGGGTCTGTGACTTGAACCTAATCGGCTGAAATCAACCCTAGCTTCTGGAGTTCCTTGCATTGGAGCATAATTATTTTTGTAATACTGATCGGGCAGGAAAGGTTTTTCAGCAAAATCTTCAAATTTACCCGCTCCCCCAGCCTGCATCTTCAGACCCGCCGCGTTAGCTGCTTTAACCTCCTGGTCCGTTAATGTAGTAGGAATACCTTGTTTTTTTAGATTATTATAGAGCGCACTGGAACTATCCGACAACGTCCCCTGTACCTGTCGCCCAACTCCTGTACCTGTTTGCTTCACTCCTTGCTGTGTTACCTTATTCCCTACTACTTCCGCAGTTTCCTTCACAGTAGCTTTTACCACCAAATTCTTTGCTACCGCTTTTTCTAATCCCTGCGCTGCAACCTTAATGCCTCCCTTAATTAACGCCCCTTCACCTAATGTTACTACTGTGAAGGCCAAGGAAGCCGAACCTATCCATCGTTCTGTTGTCGTTGAGTTCTTCCCGAAAGCCGCCTTGATATCGTCACCAACGAGTAAGTTATAGGTTCCAACACCTAAATTCTTCGCTCCCGTTGCAACCTTATTGATTACAGATGTACTTCCCTTACCCGATGCTGCCGGCTTCCCGGTACGGGGTCTTTCTTCACTGCGGCTTTGGTTGCCTGGGGGCTTGTTCATTCTTTTTCGCTATCTTCAATTCTGCCGCCAGCAGCTGATTCTGCTTTGTCAGATTAGCCATTGTAGCGGCTGTCTTACTTTGCGCCACTGATGTCGCTGATGTCGCTGGCGCACTTGTCTTTGCAGCTGGCTTCGGCGTTACCGGTGCCGCGGTGACCGCTTTGGCTGGTGCCTGTTTCGCTGACACTGTTGCCGCTGGCTTCGTAGTCTGTGCAGGCTTCGCTGGGGCTGGTGATGCTGGCTTCGCTGGCGCTGGTGTCGATGCCTTCTTTTGTGCCAAATACAGATGCTCTTGGCGCTCCATCGCGGCTTCGTTCTGCTTGATCTTACTCTGGAGTGAACTTGACGTTGCCGCATGTCCCGCCCTGATCAATATACTGAACCGGATCATTATTGGCATAGGTATACAGGTTCAGGCTGAGCGGGTTATTGTCCTCCCCCCAGTAGCTGTCCTCTGACAGGAAGCGTCCGATATACGAATCGTAACGTGCCCGCAGATAATACAGTCCCGTCTCTCCATCATAGTACTCTCCGGTGTAACGGATGGATTCCGTGTACGTTTCGATACTTAGGGTCGGATTACCAAAGACATCGTAGTCATACTGGTTCTGTATCTCTCGATGTGTTATTAGTTGAATGATAAGTTCATTCGGCACTGGGTAGTCCCAGCAAAGAAAAAACCTTGAAAGGCATGAAGCCAATCAAGGTTAGAATTACATTATGATTCAAATGTAGTTCTTTCAGGAAAATGTCCGCCTTCATTATATAAACACCTAGCTAATCTTTGTGCCGCCCTTTTGAAATAAAATTTTGATTCATTATTAGCATTTTGAACTGGCTCAATTTCTTGGATAGTCTCTTTTTCTTTATTTAATTCAATTTTCCCCATTACTTGTTCATTCGGCCCGAATCTGTAAACAACCTTTTCATTGTCCTCAAATTCTTTAAGTAATAATACAAAGGACGCCATTTAATTCCCTCCTATGGTCTCCAAATTCTACCGGAGCTTTCTGCTGCATCATGTGCTGTTTTATAGTCTGTTTTGAAAACACCTTCAAATTTCGATTCAAAAATTTCATGTTTCAAAAGTGTTTTATCATTTGGAGTATGTGTACCATTCTGTAATCTTTGCCATGCTTGAGCGATTTCAAAGTCAGGGTCGAATTTACCATATCCATTTGACTTGATATGCTCATTATTCAATACATGGTCTTTGATACGTTGAATCCGACTTTCTTTAATTTCTGTATCTTAGAAATCGCTGACCATCGGAAGTTAATGTTCTTATGCTATCATACATTTTCGATGCTTCAGCTTCCCCGCCTTCACCAAACGACTCCGCAAATCGTACATGTACGCAGCTGTCGATTCTCCGTCGATCACATGCACCATATTCCAGCAGGCATTCAGCTCTACCAGATACCCACTTAGACTTTTCCGCCAGTTATCGAGGCGGTATGACTAGGGTTCGCTTGTATCCCACCAAAAAACACCTTGATAAGAACGAATCTCATCAAGGTTTGAAACTCAAGAGAGATATTCAATAACTAGTTCGTCCAACTCCATCCAAACATCCTCTAGTTTGTTTAATAGTTCTGAATCTTTAACATCATGAGCTGTGAAACTCAAAAATGTATTTCTGATCATCTGAGGCATACTATACAGAACTAGTGCAAGTTTACGAGAATTACTAATAGTATTATCAAAGGAATTAAAAGTCGAACAAGTGGTTAATAAGGAAATATCAGATATTATACTTGTGTGATCATCAAGATCATCACTATACTCTTTTTCTTCAATCGTAACTTTATCAAAGTTATTTTCATGATGTAGATTCATTCTAAACACCGGTTTCACCACCTTTTATTCTTTCAATTTGAATGTGTCATTTACAGGATACGCAGTTTTTAGTGTTCCTGTTTTTGAATTAGAAAGAATAACAGATCTTGTTACTGATGCTATATCCCATGAAGGCTTTATTACTTGTCCTAAACCTTCTGGTATGTCTAGTATAGTTGGCTTATCAACTTTACCATACGAATTCAAAAATTCTGCTGACTTCTGATTATCAAGCCATTGACCTTGTTCTGTCGTTTCCCCAACTTCATTAACAGTTCTTGAGCGTCCTTTTAATGATTCTAAATTCTTATTACCTGCTCCATGTGTATCAAAAGTATGCCCAAAGTTAGGTTTGCTCTTCCAGTTTACTTCTCCAGTTTTTCCAGACAACCATCCACCTTCCCCCCCACGGCAATCGAAGCAGCAGGAACACTGCCCTTTTGAAGCTCTTTAGCACACTGGAACTATCCGACAACTTTCCCTCTGCGCTGACTTCCACCATGTTCAGATACTCGGATTCATTCACTTTATACCAAGAGACTTTGCCTTTAACTTCAAGCTGGGTCTAACTGCCCTGCGAATTGTATCGGTATTTTCATTTCCCAACGCATAGTCTTAACCTTCCTGCATTTTCATACAGCTCAATGATAAAAAATATGGTTTACCCCAATAATGATTAACTGATGGATTCAATCGTCACCCTCACAAAAAAAGAAACCTTGAAAGGCATTAAGCCGCTCAAGGTAATCTCTATCTTAGTATACAACTAATTTCCCACTGTTTGGATAAATCCCATCCCACCCGCACGGAAAATTTCCATTCTCGTAAACTAGGAGTAAATCGAGGAAGAAATGGGAAATTCCCTTGCAATCAGAATATGCAAACTCCATAATAGCACTAACCACGTCCCATTTAACACAATTAACAAAGATATTATCTAGATTATATTGCTCCTGGTAGTTCAGTAATTTGACTGACAAAGATGATTCAATATACCTTTTTGCATCCCTTACGATGTTATTCCATTCTAAATATTTATTGGGATATTTATTGTGTAGGAATTCCGTTAGAACATTCCCCGCCTCTAGTGTTGTATCTTCCCAATTAGGATCCGAATACCAATTTTTAGCCTCTTCCCAACTACTAACTTGAATAACATTTTCCATCGTAAGTGGTGTGCCACAATTCGTGAACCAGTTAATGTTATCAATTCTGTCAAAAATCTGTCTGTTTATCTTCAATATAGCTCACCTCTTTTAGGGTCTTGTGGTTTGGTTTATTCTACCAGGTATTCTTGGCACTGGCATTCCTCCAAGTACACCATGTTGGACGCGCTGTTCAACGGCTTTAGCTGCTATTTGCATCGCTTCCTGTTGAGTATACCCGGCTGATTTTAAGGAATCAACCATGGCCTTTGAGTACTCCAAATTTGTGGGTGCTTCACGATATTTTGCTCCACCCTTTCTATATTGATTCCAGAACTGCTCTAGGCTTTCGTGTGCATTATAATGTGGAGAATCCACTTCTGTAAAAGCGTTCCCTTCTAGCTTTGTTGACATCCCTTTACTTGAAGGGATTACATCTCTATAAGCAGCATCTTGGTTCAAATGATGAGCCTGTCCTGGAATATTTGTGTTTTTCTTCAAGATACCATATTCGTCCACAACTGCTTTATTCGTACTTTCAGCAGTCGTAGCAGCAGGAACGCTACCCTTTTGAAGCTTATTTAGCGCACTGGAACTGTCCGACAACGTCTCCTGTACCTGTCGCCCAACTCCTGTACCTGTTTGCTTCACTCCTTGCTGCGTTACCTTATTCCCTACTACTTCCGCAGTTTCCTTCACAGTAGCTTTTACCACCAAATTCTTTGCTACCGCTTTTTCTAATCCCTGCGCTACAACCTTAATGCCTCCCTTAATTAAGGCCCCTTCACCTAATGTTACTACTGTGAAGGCCAAGGAAGCCGAACCTATCCATCGTTCTGTTGTCGTTGAGTTCTTCCCGAATGCCCCCTTGATATCGTCACCAACGAGTAAGTTATAGGTTCCAACACCTAAGTTTTTCGCTCCAGTTGCAACCTTATCAAGTACCGATGTACTTCCCTTTCCCGATGCTGCTGGCTTCACCGGCACGGGGTCTTTCTTCGCTGCGGCTTTGGTGGCCTGGGCGGCTTGTTCATTCTTTTTCGCTATCTTCAATTCTGCCGCCAGCAGCTGATTCTGCTTTGTCAGATTAGCCATTGTAGCGGCTGTCTTACTTTGCGCCACTGATGTCGCTGGCGCACTTGTCTTTGCAGCTGGCTTCGGCGTTACCGGTGCCGCGGTGACCGCTTTGGCTGGTGCCTGTTTCGCTGACACTGTTGCCGCTGGCTTCGTAGTCTGTGCAGGCTTCGCTGGGGCTGGTGATGCTGGCTTCGCTGGCGCTGGTGTCGATGCCTTCTTTTGTGCCAAATACAGATGCTCTTGGCGATCCATCGCGGCTTCATTCTGCTTGATCTTACTCTGGAGTGAACTTGCCGTTGCCGCATGTCCTGTCGGATCGATATACTGAACCGGATCATTATTGGCATACGTATACAGGTTCAGGCTGAGCGGGTTATTGTCCTCACCCCAGTAGCTGTCCTCTGACAGGAAGCGTCCGATATATGGATCGTAGTAACGTGCCCGCAGATAGTAAAGTCCTGTCTCCCCATCATAGTACTCCCCAGCGTAACGGATGGATTCCGTGTACGTTTCGATACTTAGGGTCGGATTACCAAAGACATCGTAGTCATACTGGTTCTGTATTTCGCCACCCGGCGTAACGGTCTGCACGACATCCCCATGGCCATTGTACAGATAATAGCTATAGGCGTGGCCTTGATTCATTCTGGCGATATAATTGATGCCGCGGATGTAACGGACACCAAGCTTGCCGCTATTGTCCGTCTCCAGGATCACGTGCTGACGGTCATATACATAATTCGTTTCTGTTACTGCACTTCCTGCTTTGGCACTGCTCACCGTTTTCTTCACCCGTAAGCCGTCACCATTATAAACATAGTCTACGGTCGTACGGTCTCCCGCCTTCACCTTGACCGCTTTCGTTAAGCGGTTGAACCCGTCGTAGGTTTGATTCACTTTTTCGATGAGACTGTTAATCTCCTTAGTCTCTGCCTCGTAAGCATCTCCTCCGGTTGACTGGTGCATCCCCGCTGTGTGCGGCTGCGTATAGGCTGTCCGTTGGCTGAGCTCATTGCCGTTCTTATCGAAGAGATAATCAACCGTTTTAAGCAGCAGCTCCTTGCCTGCCGTTTCACTCATCCGTTCTTCCAGCTTCACCAGCTGATTGCTGGAGGAATACAGGTATTCGCTCTTCTTCAGTTTGTACTGAAGCGCCAGCTTGGTATCCGGGTTGATATAACTGCTGGGCTGCAGTGAAGTATAGGTCTCCAGCATAGATTTGCGGTTTCCCGCTCCGTCATAAGCATAGACTGTTGTCTTCCCCGGAGCTTCCACCTGCTCAATACGGCCTGCGTCATCGTAGCTGTATGAAGTTTTTCCAAAGCTGTCTGTCTTGGTAATCTGTCTGCCGGCATCATCATAGGTATAGCGGTAGCTGGATATTTCAGAACCGCCGTTCCGTTTGTTAATTAAAGTTAGCAGACGATTGTTCAGATCGTACGCATAGACCTCTTTGACGCCATCTTCATACTGCACCATTGTCCGGTTACCGTTCTTGTCGTAGGTATAGGCCGTTTCCTTGCCCTCATAGACAACACGGTCCATCCGGCTTGATTTGTCGTAATGGTAAGCCGTAGTGAGGCCCAGCGCATCTGTCACTGTCTCCACATTGCCAATCTCATCGTACGTGTACAGAATCTGAACCTTGCCGTCTTTCATGGTTTTCAGCAGTTGATCCCGGGAATTGTAGATGTAGCTGTACGCCCCGCTCTCGTCATTCATACGGATGCGGTTCCCAGCTTCGTCATAGCCGTAGCTAATCCGGTCGCCAGTTTCAACCACTTTCATTTCACTCAGCAGATTCTGGTTATTGTAGATATACAAAGTGTTATTTCCCTGATGGTCGATCATACGCTGCTTGTTCAGCGCTAGATCATAGGTATAGCTAATGGTTGCATTGCCGGCATCCGTGACGGATTGCAGCATCCCAAAGGCCCCGTAGCGGTATTGGGTAACTTTGCCCCGTCCGTCTTTCATAAACTGCTTGTTGCCCATACGGTCATAGCTATAGCTGACTTCCACATCCAGTGCATCAATTACTTTAGTCAAACGCCCGGCGTTATCATACTCATAGCGAATAGAGTTGCCAAGAGCATCCGTCTTTTGCGTCAGGTTGCCATAAGTATTGTACTGATAAACAGTAGTGAATTTGTCTGTTCCGTTCTTGTCAGCCAGTACAGGGTCGATAACAGCAGTCACACGATTGCTTAAATCATAACGGTAAAGAGTCCCATACCGTGAGTCATCCGTATCTCCTGCAGCATAACCTTTAGCATCTATTACCTTGACAGTATTGCCTTTCGCATCATAAATCTTCTTGCCGACTACCTTATCATACGGGTCAATCGTTAACGAAAGCCGGTTTAGCTTGTCATAGGTATATGACATGGTGTAGCCCTTGGCGTTGGTATCTGACGTCTTGTTTCCTGCCAGATCGTAGGCTGTAGTAAACTTTCTGCCCTCCGCATCCGTGACCACAGTGATCCGGTTAACTGGATCATATGCATATTTTGTTATGTGTCCCCGCTCATTCTTATCGGAAATTCTATTCCCGGCTGCATCATAACCATATTGTCTGATGATATCAGCTGACCCTTGAGTACGAATAATCTTCTCCAGGCGGTTCATAGCATCATAGGTATAATTTACTGTGTAATTCTTCTGGTTAGCTACATCCGTGGACAAGAAGCTATTCGCCCTAGGATCCAGTTCCTGAATTTTGTTGCCAAGCACATCGTAGCTGTAAGTAGTAATCTGCCGGATTCGATCTTGATAGGAGGAATCCAGTAGACTAGCCAAATTAGGCAGTGACGAATACCCTTCAACGGTGTCCTTATCCAGCCATGCTATCCGTTTGACCATCCGGTTCTGGGCATCATACTCATATTGCTCCACATCTGAAAGATCAGCATCTCTTAATCTCTCCGATTTGATGAGGTTACCATTCTTGTCATACTCCATAGAAGAGCTGGCTCCGCTGTTGTCCGCCACGCTTTTGAGCAGATTATTATCATAATAGATATAAGTAGTTTCCCGGTTAGCAGAGTCCTCTTTAGTTCCTGACAGGACTTTCCTGATCATATTTCCAGCGGCATCATAAGCGTAGTGCTCTACAGCATAAACAACGTTTGTACTGTCATCGAGCGCAAGCGGCGACTTCTTTTCGATAAGCCGGTTTGCAGCATCATAGTTGAACAAGCTTACGCTGCCTGCCTGATCTTTCACCGATACCAGATTTCCGTTAGGATCATATTTGTTCTCAACCGTATATCCGTAAGGGTCCTTCACAACTTTTTCTTTGCCAAAAGCAGTATAACTGGTGGTGGTTACAGCTCCCAGCGGGTTCGTCTCTGAAGTCTTTCGTCCCAGCTTATCAAACGCATATTTGTAAATTCCGCCATCAGCGTTAATAATTCTGCCCGGTGTCCCGTCAGGGTTCACTTCATAGGAGGTTGTATTCCCAAGTTCATCCGTCCGAGCGAGCAAATGATCAAGTACATCGTATTCGTACACCCTGCTGCCGCCCAAAGCATTGGTTTCTTTGATTAGACGGCCAAGCCCATCGTACAAATAGGTTGTACCTTTGGAAGATCCCATATTACCTGAGTACCTAAGACCATCCACTTTTTTGGATATCTGGCCTTTGGCGTCATACTGAATGTACTCCTGACCTGCGCCTTCTGGAGATACAGTGGACAACCTCCGATTCATCGTATCGTAAGTATAAGATATCCCCTTCATATCCAGAACCTGAACGGTATTATCCAGTTCTTTATTATATTGGTTAGGCGAGATTTCCCGGATTAGATTCCCGCTTAAATCATATACGTAACGTGTTACTGCTAATTCCCCATCCGCAGCGGGAAGGCTTTTACGCAGCACACGGTTAAGCGAATCATAAGCATAACCGGTGACTGTTCCCTTGGGATTCGTCTCAGTGAGCACATTGCCGGCATCGTCATATTGATACAACGTTGCACCCTTAAGTGCATCCGTCTTCTTCAATAATTGTTTATTGTAATTAAACTCAAAAGAAATCGTATTTCCCTTAGCATCGCTCTGGGTCACCACCTGATCATTCTTTGAATAGGTGTAGGTGGTATTCACCTGCAGACGGTCCGCATATTCATTGTCAAAAACTGCGCCAGGCAAAAAACCTGAGCTGATGTCAGAAGTCTTGACCAGCAGGGCAGTCTTTGTAAGCCGTGATCTGGAGTCATAGCTGTTCCGGGTGACATCATAATTATTATCGCTAATCTTCTGATAAGTCGTTACAATATTCCCGGCCCGGTCATAATCCTGCTTACTCTCTCTGCCAAAAGGTCCTGTAACCTGGATCAATTTTCCGCCCTTGTCATAGATCTGCTGGGTAAGATCACCGGCACTGGACTGGGTTGCAGCTCCATTTTTCTTAGAAACAGTATATTGGAAGGTTTCTGTAGAGAGCAGCTTGGCAGCCTCATCATATTTCATGACGGTCAGCCGGTAATAAGAATTGGCTTCATCCGCACGAATATATTCTTTTTGGGAAATCTGGTTACCTGCCGAATCGTAAGCGTAATATATGGATTTACCATTCTGATCGATATGCTCCAGCAGTTCTCCTTTGGCTGAATAACGGAAGGTTTCAGTGGTGTCATCCGGGTACTCCACCAGATAAGGGGTGCCAAATACACTGTTGTAGATTTTGGTCTGGTGTCCTGCTTTATCCGTATTGACAGTAATCCACTTACCTGTCAAATCATAATTAGTTGTTGTACGCGTACCGTCAGCATAGGTAGTTTGCTTCAGTCGTCCCCCCAGATCATAGGTATATGAGGTGGTATGACCAAGCCCATCTGTATCACTCAACACATTGCCTGATCCATCATAGGTTATCTTTTGGCTGACTTTCCGGATACCTAACTGCTGATTGTCATAAGCCATCTGAGCCGAGATGCTCTCAACAGGCTTATCTATGACGTTATATTGATAGAGAGTACCTACAGACTGCTCCGGATGATTGGCGTTGTACCCTTCTCCATCAACATCCTTGACTACGTTGCCTCTGCCATCATATTCCCTGTAAGCAATAACTTCACGGTTGGTCCCGTCAAAAGCAACGGACTTCATTAACCGGTTGTCTGCATCATACTCATTCTCAATACCGGGAGCCTGCTCCATAGCAAGCGCAGAATATCTTGCATCAACCGTCTTAAGCAGATTGCCCATCGTATCATAAAGATAACGGATCGTATTCCCCATAGGATCGGTTGTTCCCGTTGCAAAACCCAATCCGTCATAGGTATAAGAGGTTGTCTGCTCTGATCCGCCGACCACTGCCGTCTCGGTAATCAGATTGCCCTGCTTGTCATATTGATAGCGGGTAAGCCTTGTCCCCTTGTCATTAAACGGCTTGGATGTAGAAGCCTTGAGATTTCTATAATTGTACGTATTTTCTTCTGTGTCATAATCAGTACCATTGAATTGTTTACTCTTAGTCAGGTTGCCTTCGAGGTCGTATTCATTTAATGTCTCATAAGCACCTCTTTCAACGAATGTTCCATCATCCATTTTTTCTTTGGATGAGCCTGTCTCTGAAGTTGTATTTCCGGCAAAATCAAATTGATAATTGTACACGATCAGCTTGTTGCCGGCTGAATCTGCATATTCCACAACCTTCACTTTGTTGCCATTCGCATCATAATCGTTATGTGTATGTGTACTGGAAGCAGAGTCAATGCTGGTATATTGATCCGTCACCTGGTTAAGAGAATCATAAGCGAACGAAACCACTGAAGAATCTCTGCTTAATCCAGCAGAATACATTCCTTGGGTAATCTTAATTTTGTTATTTCCGGCATCATATTGACTATTAGTGTAGAAATAATCCGGTGACCCGGCTTGATAGATCTTTTGAACTGAATTTCGTCCCAGCCCATCATAAGTCCATTCTGTAATTTTGCCGCCGGGAGCTTTCTCGGAGACGGGCTGCTCCATAATGTTATAGGTATAAGTTGTCGTGTTACCCAGCGCATCCGCGGTACTAGTCTTACGTCCCAACGCATCATACGAATACTGGGTAGTATGCTTGCCTTCATCGGTATCCGTTATAAGGTTGCCAACATAGTCATAACTAAAGACAGAGGCATAATAATTCTGATGATCTGGTGTAACCTCCTGCTTCACCAGCTGATTCTCAAGGTCGTAGTAGTACCGCTTACCATAACCTTCTTCATTCGTAATAGTCATCAGCAGCGGAACCTGGGGTGAAGAAGCAATCTGGTAATCTACTTTCACGCCAGCTTTAAGTGTCTTATCATTCTCATAGTAGGATTTCTCTACAATCTGCTGATTACTGTCATAGACATAGCGGGTGCTGTGCCCGTTACTGTTAATTTCTTTAGTTTGATTGCCAAAAGCATCATACTCCAGTGTGGATAACCTTTTCCATACTCCCTGGCTATTCACACTATTGTTCAGCAAATTCCCCTGAATATCATACTCGTTCAGATATTTATAATTGCCGGCATCCGTATACTGAATCTTGAAGTTGGCATAAGGACTCTCCAGGTACTCGTACTGCAGCACCTTGTTATCCGGCCTGATGTTCTTCAGCAGCCGGCCAACCGTGTCGTATTGATAGGAGGTCTTATTGCCGTTCGGATCAATCTCGCTAAGGATATTCCCTGTCTGCATATCATAAGCATAGGTTTTGGCATAGCTCTTACCTTCAGACTGCTGAACCTGCTTAGTCAGATATGCCCCTTTGGTATCCGTACCATTGGCGTCAATACCATACTCATAATAAGTTGTGAAGTCCTGAGCAGTGTCATGCGCAGTTTTGCGGATGAGATTGCCGGAGGTATCGTAGGCATATTCTGTGATCAGCCAAGGATGCGCCGGATCGTCATTTGCTTTACTCTCTTTAAGCACATTTCCCTTGCTGTCCAGCTCATAATTGGTTTGAGCCGTTGTATCCTGATCCAGCTTCCAGGTCTTCTGGGTCAGAATATGAAATTTGTTAATATCATAGGTGTAGAGCACAGTGTGCTCATTATTAACCGGGTAACCCTTGCTGTCCCGCTCAGCAATCGGCCCTGTATAGCTGGTCATATCACCATATTCATCGTACCGGTAATTCTCAATCTTACGGACCGGCTCACCTGTTGCCTGCCCGCCAGTCACTTGATAGGTCAGAGTCTCCTGCTTCTTGACCAGCTTCAGCTCATCATGCTCTTTCGTAACCGTCTCTTTATGATTCTTGCCCAGCTTTTCGGTTAGAATCAGTTCCTGCTTGCCGTTATATGTATATTTGACTGTGCTGCCGTTAATATCTGTGATTGTTGTATAGTAACGGTAGGTATCCTTAAGATAAGCATCATCGTATTCCTTGTAACCGGTAGTTCCGTATCCATCGGCTTCGTTAGTGTATGTATAAGTACTCTTATTCTTGGTATCTGTAATTAATTTATCAAGGAAATTTGCCTGGGCCGGATCAAAGCCTGTCTTCACAAGCTCCTTAACCTCAAAAATCTTCCTGTACTGCATGCTGCCTTCATTCAGCTTCTTCGTATATGTGTTGTAGACAAAACGCTTTGCTTTATTCGTTTTCACTTCATCAACAAGCACGAGATTCTCATACCTGTTATAGGCGGAATAGTTAGCCTTATTGTAATAAGTGAAGCCCAGATCAGGCTGCTCGTACCAGTAGAAATATTTCGGTTTGTTATCTGTATCGTATACCCGCTGCAGCCGGGTGCGGATAACATGCTTGGAGGCGCTGACCAGCACCGCCGATTTATCGTACACAATGCTTTTGTCTCCAGGGAGATGCAGAATAACTTTGAATTTTCCGTTTAAATCCCCTGAATCGGTTGTATTGGGATTCTCAGAAGCCTTGAAGTAATCATTCGCACCTAGCGCTTCCAGCTTATTGATAGGGCCAACGGTAAAGGCGGGATCCTCCACATATTCCAGGGTAGATACACGGCCAACAGAGTCTGTGACTTTAGATATCAGTTTCTTGGTAATCGTCTCTCCGTCCAGCTGGTAGCTGAGCGTGCTGTATTCAAAATTAATCTTATTCCCATACCGATCCACAATCCCGAGTATCCGTCCATCTTCGGCGAAATATGTATTTTTACCGTCTTTTCCGGTCATTAGGTATTTGGATGTGCCATCGGTCTGGCCATTCTGATAGGCTGCCGACTCTCGGACTACAACGTCCTTCACCGTTTGGCCTTCAGGCAAATAGACGAGTGAGCCATCCATTGTATATTGCTTCAGCCGGTAGACATCGCCGCTCTCCGTGTGCAGGAATTTGTGGCTGCTGCCGTCTGTGTTAGCCTTGATTTCCATGCCGGGAAAAGAGAACCGCATACCAATCCCGAGATTATAGCGGTCTTCATAAAAAGACGAGGTCTTTGCGCTCGAGCGGACTTTGTCCACCCAGGCTCCGTCAATGTATTCTACCTCCATGTCCTGGACGTTGGCCGATTCATTTTTGTAAATCCGCTTGAATTCCAGATCCAGCCCGTTCTTGCCCGGCAGTACGTAATCCGTCTGTGTAATCGTTAATGATCCGCCCTGAGGACTTACTTCATCTACTGTTTCGTTAGTTCTCAAGTATACAGGCGAGAGCATTGTGTTATATTGCTGCTTCGGTCCGACGAGATTATTTAACTGGTCCTGCAAAGTCTCGGCATGCACTGCCGGCAGGAACAAGATCATCATGAACATAGTTGCTGTTAATACCCGTAATAATGCCTTCGATTGTTTCACAAAGCTACCCCTTTCTGCTGCCGGATTTATTCAGCGTATTTCTTCAAATAGCTGTCAGCCATAATGGCTGCTTCAGAAGTCCCTTCCTTCAGCTTAGCTACCACAACCTCAGGTGCCTCGCCGACCTTCTGTGCCAGTACAAATGCCTTGACTACCTGCTGCTCGCTAAACGTTCCTTGCTGTGTATATTGATGAAGTTCCTCCTGTGTTATCTGAACCCGTGGTAATGATTTACCACTATATAGGACCTTCTCCCGCGCAAAAATAGCGCCCCAATCCCCCGTTTCGATTCTTTCACCGATCAGATCTTTGAACGGTTTACCAGTCACAAAAGATAGATGGTCACCAATCATGATATCGTCCGATGTGAGACTCTGTGCCTTCATTAAATTCTCCAGCTCGTCAGAATCAAAGGCACGGGGCTCAAACTTAGGCTGCTCCGCTGTAAAGGCAGTAAAAATCTGCTCCCAGGTCTTCCCTGAAGACTTAGAGGCAAGCATAGCTTCTAAATCTGCTTCACTGCCAAAATTCTGATACAAAAAATCATATGCTGTGCATATATCCCCACGTGAATACCCGCTGGCGGCCAACTGCTTCAGCTTCTCCCGGTAAACATCCTGAACATCAAAGGCATTAAGAAATTGCTGATAGCTTACGTGAACGACCTCAGATTGGAGCGGCTGAGCATTCTGAACAGCTTGAGCTGTAGATACTTGAGCAGGTATATCTCCGGAAGAAGCGGTTACTTTGGCAATCTCCTGCAGTTTATCGGTTGTCTTCATGCTCTTCGCCGGATTGGCCGTCTTGCTGTTCTCGGTGCCCGCCACCTTGGAATAGGCAAACACACCTGCTTGAAGCACAAGCGCTATAATCATTGAGCATGCTGTAATTTGAATTACTCTGCGTTTATTCATTCTTATGGACTCCTCTATCTGCGGTTAGGATCAATCGCTTGAATTTCTTCTCTCACAGCTTCAGCAGGACTCTGCGGCATGACATCGCCCGGACTCGGCGGGACAATCTCAGGCAGCGGTGAACCTGCATCCGCACCTGAAGTAAGCGTAGTATCTGAACTTGTATTTTCCGTTCCCCCGATGTTCCCGGCTACTGAATGGTCTGGCTGCAATTGCTCCAGCATAGCTTTCTCCAGCAGCTCCATCGTAACGATCATATTCTCTTGCAGACCTGCAAGATGTTCTTCTTTATTCTCAAGATATTTCTTCTTATCGGTCAGGTACATTTCAAGCTCCAGGCCTGTCTGCAAAGTGAGCAGGTATTCATTCATCACCGATTCCATAGACCCGAAATCCTTCTGCAGGGTAAGGAGCAGCCGGACGGCCTGCCCCTCCACAAACCTTCCGTTGATTGTACTGTAAGCCTCTTGAAGAACGGAATCCTCGGTTTGTCCCGTGAACATCCCCGCGGCAGGCTTCTGTACAATACCGGTTACAGAGTCTTTATCCTGAATTTCCTTTAATTGCTGCATAACCCGTTCCGTCAACAGTTTGGCTTCCATGATCTCGCCATCTTTGAACCCCTGCCGGCGAAGCTGCTCCAGCAGCTCCTCTCCGATTCCTGCTTCATTCAGCAGCGAACTCCGGTCCTGCTTATCCGTACTGCTATTCTCAGGTGTCTGATCCTTCAGCCGCTCGGATACTTCATTCCAGGTGATCCCTGTTTGTTTAATCTTGATAATCTGATCCGCGGTAACTCCAGTCAGATTGGATAGGTCTGCCGCAATCTGCTGATCCTGCTGAGTAATCATTTGATCTGCCATGTCCTTTTTCTGCTTGGGAAAAGTAACAATTGCCAGCTCTGCCACCAGAGCAATCATTACGGCGATCGCAATGTATTTGTTTATCCGCTTTTTGCTCATTTCAATTCATTGCTCCCTTAAGCCAATCTGTTAATCTACTGTCACATGCACGTTCGCTGTTCCATTTATTTTGGATTTAAATAGCAGCGTTGTGATTTCACCCGACCAGGAAGAGCCTGGCACCACATTCTGGTTAATCGTGAAGATGATCTTCCCGCTGCTGTACACCGCGCTCAGATTGGAGTCTGGAATGACGCCGCTCGATAGGTCATGGGCTGGTGTGAAATCATACAGATCTGCTAATTCAAGCTCATTCGGATCGTAAGTTACCGTGAAGACCAGTTCGCTAAAGTCCTGAACACTCGAGGCCAGCAGCGTCAGGCTGTATTCCTTGTCCTTCTTCACTGCAAGGGTATAATCCGGGCTGGTTGTACTCTTCTGCAAAGCCGGACTCCAGGCCGTAACTCCTGTTGCATTCATTGCCCGGATACGGTACGTATGTGCCGTCCCCGACGTAAGATTGTTATGAATATATTTGCTTGCCCCTGCTAACTCCTCTACCTTGCCGTCAATTTCAAGCTGGTAGCCTGTAGCGCCCTCGATCTTCTTCCACTGCAGCTCTATGGATGTATCTTTGGCGAAGCCATCGAGCTTCTCCGGGGCATCCGGCAGATTCGAGAGCGTGGAAAGTGCCAGCACCGCTACCCATTCCCCGGCATCCGTTCCCTGCTTCACGCGGATCTTGTAGACATGGAATTCTTCTGCCCCCAGCCCAGTGTGGCTGTAGATGGTATTCGCACCGTTATCCAGCAGCTTGCCGTCCACTTCGATATCATACCGGGCGTCTGCCGCTACTGTATCCCAGGACAAGGTGATTGATTTGTTGGTGACGATTGCCGCCATATTAGTCAGCGCCAGCGCATCTGTTCCTGCCGGCATTGTGCTCATCGTTACCAGCTTGGACCATCCGCTGGAGCCGCTGATATTATTGGCCCGGATTCTGTAGGTGTGTGCGCTATCCGCTGCCAATTGATCATGTACAAAAGAATTGTCAGGAACATTCACCACTTTGTTGTGGTCGATTTCCACATCATAGCTATCCGTATGCGGTACGGTATACCAGGATGCCGTAATTGCGGTCTGATCCGAAGTAGTCATAATATTCGTTGGAACATCCGGGATTTCCGGGTGAGTTGTAATATCCAGCGGCGCACTCCAGGCGCTTTTTCCGCCGATATTCTTGGCCCGTATCCGGTAGGTATGACCGCTTAGCGCATCAAGCCCCTCATGGGTATAGCTGCTTAGCCCGTCATTCTCTAGGATTAACCCGTCCACTTCAATTTCATAGCCGGTCGCCCGCTCCATACCGTCCCATTTCACCGCAATCTTATGAATCTCGGTAACCGCTGATATATTCGTTGGTGTAGCCGGAGGATCCGGCCAGGTCTGCTGCTTCACCGGGGCGCTCCACTCACTGGTGCCTCCCGGATTGCTGGCCCGCACGCGGTAGCTGTGATCGGTCTGGGGCTGCAGCCCTTGATGAACATAGCTGTTGCTGTTGCCGTTATCCACGATATTCCCGTCGGCTTCCACCTCATATTTCGTTGCTTTTGCCACCAGGTCCCAGCCGAGGGTCACCTGCCTCTGGCTGGGCAGCGTGAAGAGCTGTCCCGGAATGGCCGGAGGATCGGGCAGCGTCAGCTTTGTTACTAGCGTACTCCAGTTCCCTGTTCCGCCTGAATTCCGCACCCGGACCCTGTAGGTATGCTGTGTATTGGGCGACAAGCCATTATGTATAAACGTACTAGACGTACCATTGCTGATTACCGTGCCGTCTGCTTCTACATCGTAGCCCAAAGCATTCGGTACTGCGGGCCATGTTAGCTTAATCCACTGCTGCGACACGTCTGGCGTAATACCCGCGGGTGCAGACGCTAAGGTTGTTCCGCTGACTGCCGCCCCATAAGCGGTCTCCAGACCCTCGCTATTCCTGGCCTTGGCTTGAAAGCTGTAGCCGGTATTCGCGCTTAGTCCGCTGACCGCCAGACTCTTGCCGTCCAGTGTCAGCCAGGCAGGAGAACCCACCAGTGTCCCGGACGAGCTTACATAAGAAGAACCGGACTGAATGACATACTTCACTCCTGAAGCATTCCAATCATTCACCACCAGCTTAAGTGTGGTTTCACCCGTAGTTTGCACCGATACAGCAGGGATTTGGGCTTTCGTATGCATATTTTGCTCTTTTACAGAAATATGTCCCGCCTTGTCCCTGGCTTCAAACTTAGTGTAATAGGATGTATTAGGAGACAAGCCGCCTACGCTATAACCGGGTGCTGTTGTCCAGCCGCTGCTCTGGCTTCCGATCGTATACCGGTAAGGTGCACTTTCCAGCCCTGAGCCTGTATCCGAAGCCGACCCGGTAATTTGTATTTGGGAGTCTGTTGAGCTTACTTCTATACTGCCAAGCAAGGGATTGGATTTATCAACGAAGATGGACACAACATCCTGTACGGTTGCTGAACTGTCGCTGACTGTGAAGCGGAGCGTATGTGCCCCTTCTGATATCGCCCCCATGTTAGCCGCACTGAAGGAAACTATCTGGGCGGTAGCCGTATTGGTTACTGACTTCTCTTCCCGGGCCCAGGGTTCGGAATCGAGATAGTAACGGAGAGTCAAAAGCTCATTATCCAAGTCGGCTACCTTAAGTGCGGGTATGAACGAGCCCTCACTAATGAGTTGTCCACCGTAAGGAGAAACAATCTCCATCGTAGGGATTTTCTGAATCTGTTGAAAGATAGTCGTCAAATTTTGATTGAAATTGCTGTACAGATCTAAATAAAGCCCGCCGGTGGCGTTAGAAAGCTGCTCAAACTGCCATTTTATAGACTCTACACCTATAGAAGTAAGTTTAATGTTATTGCTGACAAGCTGGCTTTTCACACTATCTGTAGTGTTGTACATAGATAGCGACTTAATCTCTTCATCACCAATCAAGATGAAATACTTCGTCGAATTCACATCAAATGCGTAATAGTCCATTGCTTTTTTGATCGCATCCAGACCGACCTCATCACCTCCGTCGATAACGATACTGCTCAAATATTGCTTGAACACATTAACATTAGAAGTGAAATCATAAGTTGTAGTCTCATATTCATAAGTTACAAGTCCTAAACGAAAATCTATACCTTGGTTATTCAATTGGTTACAAAAGGCATTAATATTATCCTGAACATTTGTAATCGAACCGCCCATACTTCCTGAACGGTCAATAATGAACACAATGTCCACCTTGCTGTTGGCATGAGCAGGGGATGGAAGGATAACTGTTGTGCATATTAGGCACAGGCATAACAGCCATATTATTTTTTTCATCTATGTTTCTCCTTTAGCCTTACTCTATCTTGTAAGTCACTTTAGTAAGCTCATTCGTGCGGGCCGACAATTTGATCGTATTCATAACCGTCTTCCCTGTGCTTTGAATGGTATAGACGATTCTTCCAGGCTCATAACTGGTGATAACGATAGGAGTTCCGGATATTGCCCCAGCGGCTGTCTCAAGTTCCGGCGTCTCCGCCCGGAGATCAATAACCTCCAGATCCTCAGCACTGTAGGTGACCGTAACCTTGCGCTCTGTCAGCCCCGATTTCTGCGGAACAATAATGACAAAATTAAATTGGCTGTCCTTCTCCGGCTGGATGGTTAAGGCCGGGGTAGTGACCTTCTTCAGCTTGTCGGTCCAATCACTGCTCGCACCGGAATTCCGTGCCCTTACACGGTAATTATGCATTGTGTTAGGCTCCAGGCCGAGATGCTTATACTCTGTGACTGTGATATCAGTGATAATTTTGCCGTCAACCTCCAGATCGTACAGAGCCGCCCCTTCCACACTATCCCAAGATAATTCGATAGAATTTATAGTTGCCACACCTGTGAAATTCTGCGGTACTCCTGGAGCAGTAACACTGGTAATTGTCGTTGTCCAGTCACTCCATTCTCCCATCACCTGGCTGTTCTTCGCCCGGATCCGGTAGGTATGCTTTGTGTTGGATGACAGTTTGCTGTCCGTGAAGCTGAGCTTTGCTCCGTTATCTATCGTTTTGCCGTCAGCTTCAATCTCATAACCTGTTGCTCCTATAACAGCATCCCAGGATAACGTAATCTGATCACTCAGTGCTTTCACCTTAATATTCCCGGGAATGCCCAGAATCGTAGATTTGGTAAGTGCACTGCTCCATTCTCCAAGGCTCTCTCCATATTTGCCCCTAACCCTGTAGACATGCCATGAATACGGCTCTAATCCTGTATGCTCATAGCTGGTCATTTGACCGTTGTCAATGATTTCTCCATCGACCAGAAGATCATAACCCGTCGCCCCTTCCACCTTGTCCCACGAAAGCTTAATGCTGCTATTGTAGGCAACTGCTGTAAGGTTCTCAGGTTTACCAAAAACTGTTTTTGCAGATACCTCTCTGCTCCACTCTCCTGTACCTCCGGCATTTCTCGCTCTGATTCTATAACTGTGAGTGGAGAACGGCTTAAGCCCGCTGTGAATATAGCTGTTATCCAAACCGCCATGAACTACCGTACCATCCACCTCTATATCGTAGCCTGTTGCACCTGGCACCGGATCCCAGGTTAATGTAATCTCGCTGCTGGTTGCAGTGCTTCGTACATTATTGGGAACCCCTGCATGGGTTGTATATACAATCAGGGAGGTCCATTCCCCTGCCGCCTGTTGATTTTTGGCCCGGACCCGGTAAGTATGTTCAGAATTCAAGCTTAGTTCCGTATGGTTATATTCTGTATCCGTTCCGTTATCTATGATGCTTCCATCTACTTCTATGTCATATCCCGATGCTCCCTTAACCGTATCCCAGGTAACACGGATAGCACTTCCTTCCACGGTGGCGCTAAGATTCCGGGGAATGCCAGGCGTAGTGTATACAGTAATCTTACTGCTCCAATCACTTATTCCATTCTCGTTGTGTGCTCTTACTCTATATTCATGGATGCTGTTCGGCTCCAGGCCGTTGTGCGAATAGGAGGTTTCTGTAATATTCTCAATCTGCGTCCCATCAGCCTCTACATCATAGGCAATGGCTCCGGAGACAGCATCCCACTGCAGTGCAATTGACTGATCTGCAGCAGTACCTGACAGATTACCCGGGGCAGCCACAATAGTAGACTTGGCTATAATCCCGCTCCAGGCTCCCGGACCGCTGCTGTTTACAGCCCGTATACGGAAGATTTTTTGCATATTCGGGATTAGTTGATCTTCCAGATAGCTTGTAACATTTCCAATATTCTGAATGCTGTTATTCACCTCCACCTCATAGCTGGTTGCTCCAATAACAGGCTCCCAATTCAGTGTTATAGAATTACTCGTTGAGGCCATGCTGATATTCTGAGGGACAGCGGGAAGCGTCCAATAAGGAGTTAGCAGTGACCATTCTCCCTTTATATCTTCACTATTCGCCCGGACTCTGTAGGTATGCTCCGTACCGGGACTAAGATGATCCGCCACATAACCGGTTTCAGGCCCGAGCGGCGAAATTTCACCATCTATCTCCACTTCATATCCATCCGCATTGAACTGGGCAGGCCACTGTAAGGTGATGGCCGTAGCGGCTGGAATTGGAATAGGCTCGGGAATTCCGAATGGACGTAAATAGACAGACGGCACTGCCTCCCTGGACTGTTTGTCGCTTTCCCAGAACAGGTTCGCCTGCGGATTTCCCTGATCGTTTGCGTATTCCATTCTCAGATCATATTTTACTCCGGCCTGCAGTTGAACAAGTCCTTGACCGGTATTGTTCTGAGCATTCCACTTATCGACGAGCAGCTGATTATCTACCCATAGCCGGACCCCGCCGCCGGTATTAACAGAGAAGGTATATAGACCGGAATACTTAGGCTGTACTTGCCCGGTCCATCTGACTGAGAAATGCTGATTGGCAATACCGGATACCGGAAGCACTGGTTGTCCCGACAAGAAGACGGACTCATCCAGCTTCACAGCTTTTTGCCCGGTAAAGTTGTTGCCGCTGAAATATTCCGCTTTCAGACCCGATAGGACATATTTCAGCAGGGTCTGCCCTTCCGTACCATTTCCTGTATGAATCTGCGGTCTTTGATTGGTAATCAGATTGCCGCCTACAGCAAACAAGCCTCCCGTAGTAATATTCAAATTATTATTTACACTGACGTTATCACGAACAAACAAATCGCCTTTCTTAACATTCAGATTAGCTAATAGATTATTAGAGACGATCTCTCCTGCCGACATCTCTTCTTCTATGTTCATGGTTACATTAGTGTTGATATTCATATTGCCCTGTACCAGTACACGTTTGGCCTCAATCTGAAGGGTTCCTCCGTTATAAGTCAGTGAGCCGGCATACAGTTCATTATCCACATGGAACTTTAAGTTATTATTCAGTTGAAAAGCCCCCTGTACCCACAGATTTCCATCCGGTACAGTATTGCTGCTATTCATGATTTGAACAGTCAAGGGTGCATTCGCATTAAGCCCGCCGCGCAGAATTAATGATCCATAGACTGTGATAGTTAAATTCTGATTCGAATTGATCCCGTCAACGATGAGGATTACCGGCTTATCCGGACTTCCGAAGGTAACGCTCGCTTCCAGATTTAAGTGTCCGGATCTGATGACAGCAGGACTCTGTGTTTCTGAGAGAATCTTCTGCTGTATAGCAGCAGCATCTGATCCGTTCACCACAGTTGCAGCATGCTCATACTGCTGTACCTGCTCGCTGATGCCTGCAACCTGTTCACTCATGTGCCGGGAGATTTCTTCCCGTAATCCATTTACATATGTATACGGCGGTGCACTATGTACATTTATCATTGTGCCGGACATTAGAACCTTGTTCCCGGCAATCTTGTTCTGCTCAGCGGGAAGTCCGATCCTCGGAGGTGAAATTACCGGAGTAAACATATTCACCAGTGTAATCTCTACCGTATTCAGTGCCGTCTCTACATCTGGACCGTCAATCTGGCTCACTGTAAGTTTCCCGTCTGTGACTGTTACAATCTTTGACCGGGTCGCATGCTCTCCAGCCTTCAGGTTCATATCGCTCCAAAATTCCGTTCCTTCCACAGCAAGTGCATTCTTACTGTCATATACAGCATCCCCTACTGTTACAGCTACTTCATAATTACCGTTATCCACCTGAATCTCCCACTCTCCACCAGGGCTGATTCGCGTTAACGTGTCATGAATATTGTCACTGTATGTACTTTCTGTTGCAGATACGTTGTTATATGAATCCCGGTATGTACTTCTTGTTACTGTTGCCGTAGTGTGATCCTTATTCCAGCCATACTCATGACCATTCCTTGCAGCATAGATGTCCCCATAGTCAGCTATATATCCCGCAGGAACTGAACCATGAAGGGGCTGAAAATGAATTTTCAATGTATCCCCCTGAGCCAAAACTTTCATTGCTGTCCCCCCTATGAAGGACGTCCCCAGCTGGCTTACCAGCAGCAGACACAGCAGCTTAACCAGAAATTTTTTGTTCCTGCCCATAAATTCCCTCCACTCCATTCTTCAAACAAAAAAACGCAAAAAAACCACCGGAAAAAGCGGCCCGGCTGCCATAATCCAGCATCGTGAGATGCAGTAATGTAAGGCCCGTGGCTTTGCGTCCCTGACTTTCGTACAGGTTTGCCTTTGGTAATTCAAATAGTCTTTATTGCGAATAACATTACATAACTCTATATACAATCTATTCTCTGCATGGTAATAATACCCTAAAGTTATAAAGGAAGATATCGTCGTTATTGTGAACATTGTCGTATTTTATCTATTTTTTCAATAAAAACATGAAAACTTACGAAAAACGGATGCAAAACCCGGGAATTTCGCATGTTATGCAGAAGTGCGCATATTTCCATTTCAAAATTGGTCTCTTCAAAACCCTGCTGCTCCATAAAAAAACCTCCCGAATTTGTGCTGAGCATCAACACAATTTCAGGAGGTAATTTATCATTGTATAACATTAATTTCAGAAGTTGTCGAACTTGCCTATCAGCAAGGCTCCGCTGCCGGATTGCCCGCCTCTTCCTTCGTACGGAACGACGAACCACAGCCGCAGGTGGCGCTGGCGTTCGGGTTATTGATGGTGAAGCCGCCCGTCATGCCCGATTCCTCGAAGTCGATCTCAAGGCCGTTCAGGTAACGGATATCATCTTTACTTACGATAACCTTAAGGCCTGCAACATCCATGTACACATCCTGCTCAGTCTCGTTGTCGTCGAAGCCCATAGCGTAGGAGAAGCCGCTGCAGCCCCCCTCTGTTACGCCCAGGCGGAGAAACATATCCGGCACTTCCTGTTCAGCCAGCATAGCTTTCAATTGTACTGCTGCAGTATCACTGATTGTAATCATGATTGTCCTCCTCTAATTGAAATGGTTCAGCCTCTTCTAACGCCCTTGTATCAAGCAGCCTTCAGGCTGTAAGTAACAATCTAACGATTCAGCTAAGAAACGGGTAAATATGAGGTATATCCTAGCTTTATTCTGATTTAAACTAAGTATACTCCACTATTCCCTTACCCTCAAGTCACAAACACTCTCCGGATTTGCGCTTTACAGCGGATTATCCTGTCTTTGCCAGCGGTTGCTCACCCCCCGGGAGAGGTTTATAATAGGTAAAGCGCTATACGCAAAAATTCGGAAATTTGTCACGGAGACCGTTTCCGGCTTAGTTTTTAGCACAAGATTCTGCGATGCATTCGCCTCGCCTACCTTCAGGAGGAAATCATATGTCTACTATTATAACACCACACATGGATGCCCGGATGGCGAACATCATTGAGAAGGTCCGCGGCGGAGAAAGATTAAATTTGGAAGATGGCGTTTATTTATATGAGAGCAACGATTTGTTAACGATCGGACAGCTGGCGGGAGAGGTTAACCAGCGTAAAAACGGCAATAAAGTTTATTTTATTGAAAATATGAGCCTCTACTTCACCAATGTCTGCGAATCCCGCTGCGCCTTCTGCAATTTCCGCAAGGATGAGGGCGAAGAAGGCGCCTATACCCTTTCCGGCCAGGAAATGGTGCAATATGTCGAGCAGCATATCCATCCCGGCGTGCGGGAGTTCCATATTGTCGGGGGTCATAATGATCATGTACCCTTCCAGTATTATGTTGATTCACTAAGAGCCTTACATGAGCGCTTCCCTGAAGTTACGCTTAAGGCTTATACTGCCGCTGAAATCGACTTCTTCACCCGCATCAGCGGGCTCAGCATCCGCGAGGTGCTGGAGCAGCTGCGCGCTGCCGGACTGAAGACACTCACCGGAGGCGGGGCTGAGATCCTGTCTGACCAGTACCGCAAAAAAATGCGTGTCGACAAAGCGAATGTCGAGGAATATCTGGAGGTTCACCGGACAGCGCATCAGATGGGGATGAAGACCCATACCACGATGCTGTACGGCTCCATTGAGTCCCGCGAGGACCGCATCCGCCATATGCTGCAAATCCGCGAGCTGCAGGACGAAACAGGCGGGTTCATGGTGTTCATTCCGCTCTCCATGCAGCCTAAGAACAAGAATGCAGGCATTATGCGCCGCAACTCTGCTTATGAGGATCTGAAGACCATTGCGGTCAGCCGTTTAATGCTGGATAATTTCGACCATATTAAAGCTTACTTCATTAATATCGGAGCACAGCTGACCCAGGTGGCGCTTAGCTTCGGGGCATCGGATGTGCACGGCACCATTCTGAAGGAACGGATCAGCCACGCTGCAGGCGCATTGACACCGGAAGGACTGACCCGTGAAGAGCTGATCTGGCTTGTCAAAGGAGCGGGACGGATTCCGGTAGAACGCGATACCTTCTACAACGAAATTAAAGTATACGAATAATTAATACTGCTTCAAGGACTGCGGAACTGCATGTACAGCTTGCATCATATCCGAAAGGAAGATCAGTACGCATGAGAACTCTACTTGTCCTGGGCGGCGGCTACGGCGGTCTTGCCCTCATTCAGCAATTGCTCAATCATCATCTCCCCCATGATGTGGAAATCGTCCTGGTTGACCGGATGCCGTATCAGGGAATCAAGACAGAATATTATGCACTGGCCGCAGGGACTGTAGCCGATCATCATCTGCGTATTCAGTTTCCGGTTCATCCCCGGCTGACTGTACGTTATGGGCAGGTTGGCTCCATTGACCTCGAGAGCCGGCTGATTTTTCTCGACACCGGAGAGCCCGTAGCCTATGATATTCTGGCCATTGCTCTGGGCTGCACGGATAATTATCATAACATTCCCGGAGCTGAGCAATACGCCGGCAGCATTCAGAGCTTCGCTGGAACCCGGGAAACGTACCGCCGGCTGAATGATGTGAAGCCTTATGGAAAGGTGAATATTGTCGGCGGGGGTCTAAGCGGGGTCGAGATTGCTGCGGAGCTGCGGGAGAGCCGGCCGGACCTCAACATCACGATTCTGGACCGGGGGGAACGGGTATTATCCTCCTTCCCGGCCAAGCTGTCCGGCTATGTGGAGGAATGGTTCAATGAGCATCAGGTGGAGACAATCGGACGGGTATCGGTTTCTCATGTAGAAAAGGATGCCATCTTCAATGGCACCCAGGCAATTCCTTCTGATGTTACGGTCTGGACTGCCGGCATTCAGCCGGTACAGGTCGTGCAGCAGCTGGAGCTTCCGAAGGACCGCGGAGGACGGATTATCGTCGGCCAGTATTATAATGTAGCTGACTACCCGGAGGTATACGTCATCGGCGACTGCGCCAGCCTGCCCTTTGCACCCAGCGCACAGGCGGCAGGGGCGCAGGGAGAGCAGGTGGGGCAGATTATTCAGGCCCTGTGGCGTGATGAAACACCAAGGCTGCATAAGATCAAGCTCAAGGGAACACTCGGTTCACTTGGTAAAAATGCCGGCTTCGGCCTGATGGGCCGCCGCTCTGTTATGGGCCGCGTTCCGCGCCTGCTCAAGAGCGGTGTGCTCTGGATGTCCAAACGCCATTTCGGCTAGAACCTCCCGGGCTTCCCGCTTAATCAATCTCAAGGCTGTCCCAGGCCGCTGCGGCCTGGATTGCAGCCTCGATCGCCTCTTCAAGCTCGGCGGGGGATTCCGCTTCGATAATCTCCCCGTCGACCATGGCGAACGGCTGCAGGTAACATTGCCCGCAGTTGCTCAGGCAGCCGTATTCAATGACATCATATTCGGGGTTCTGCTCAAGCTTTGCTTTGAGCGCCTCTGTGCCATGTCCGGTATTGCTGGCACAAAATTCAATAATTGGTCTCATGTTAATCTCCCTATCCTGCCCAAACCATTTTATTTTTTAACTTTTTGTACTATAATAAACATACGAAAGGAGTGATTGAGAAATGAGTGAGAATGTACAAAGCCCAGCCATGTATGATGAAGTACTGGAAGTGCTTGATAAACTTCGTCCGTTCCTGCAGCGCGATGGCGGTGACGTAGAACTGATCGATGTAGAAGACGGCATCGTTAAGTTGAAGCTTATGGGTGCCTGCGGCAGCTGCCCAAGCTCCACGATCACGCTGAAGGCCGGGATTGAACGTGCCCTTATCGAAGAAGTAGAAGGCATTGAAGAAGTTATTCAAGTATTCTAATCCCGTTTCATAACCATCCCGGCCTTCTGCTGAAGAAGCGCCGGGATTTTTTTATGAGCTATGAATTAATGTTTTTCGGGGTCCCTGCAAAGTGCCTGATTAATCATCGAAGCCAGAGCTCCACTTTGTGGGGCCATTTTATTATATTAAATTTTATATATAGCGGCAACCTTACAGCCCGATTAGGAACAATATTCGCCTATTGCGAGAAATTGGAATGTTGAAACCATCCTAAGCAACAAAAATAGACCAGAGTCCGCTTCAGCAGCCATAAGGCTAACGGAGCAAGCTCTGGTCTTCTCTTCAACTACTCAGCTTAAGCTTAAGATTCAAGCTTAGAATGCAGGGATAATCGAACCCTGGTATTTCTCTTCGATGAAGGCTTTAGCTTCCGGAGAGGTCAGCGCTGCAGCCAGCTTCTGAATCGCATCGGAATCCTTGTTGTCAGGACGGGCTACCAGCAGGTTCGCATACGGGGAGTCTCCGCCCTCGATGAACAAAGCGTCCTTAGTCGGTACCAGGCCTGCTTCCAGCGCATAGTTCGTGTTGATCAGCGCGATATCCACTTCATCCAGCTGACGCGGCAGCATTGCTGCATCCAGTTCGATGATTTCCAGCTTCTTAGGGTTGTCAGTGATATCAGCTTTGGTGGAAGTGATGTTGGTATCATCCTTCAGGGTGATCAGGCCATTCTTAGCCAGCAGGATCAGTGCACGTCCGCCGTTAGTCGCATCGTTCGGGATTGCAACCTTTGCACCCTCAGCCAGCTCGTCGATGGATTTGATTTTTTTGGAATAAGCGCCGAAAGGCTCAACGTGAACAGCAGTCACAGATACAAGATCTGTACCGTTCTTCGCGTTCTGGTCATCAAGATAAGGCTTGTGCTGGAAGAAGTTCGCATCGAGCCCCTTCTCGGCCAGCTGTGTATTCGGAAGGATATAGTCCGTGAATTCTTTGATCTCAAGCTTAATGCCTTGTGCCTCGAGCAGCGGAGCAATAGCTTTCAGGATTTCCGCATGCGGTACAGGCGAAGCTCCAACCACCAGGGTTACCGGTTCAGCAGCAGGTTCAGTTGTCGGCTCAGCCGCAGCAGCTTCTGTCGGTGCAGTGGTAGCCGCGGAATTCGCTGCATTGTTCGCCGCGTTATTGTTGCCGCAAGCTGCAAGCACCAATACCATGGTCAAGCTGAAGAATGTGAGCAGTACTTTTTTCATCTGTAAATCCCCCTCAAATCAGTATGGTTTGTTGAATAAGGCTCTATATGGACGTACCTTATTTCCGTGTAAAATGTTTGACCAGCCGGTCGCCGGCCATTTGCAGCAGCTGCACCAGAATGACCATCAGCGCTACCGAGATCAGCATAACTTCCTTCTCATACCGGTAGTACCCGTAGCGGATTGCCAGGTCACCCAGCCCGCCGCCGCCGATCATCCCGGACATAGCGGTATAGGAGACAAGTGTAACAATGGTAATTGTTACTCCGGCCAAGAGGCCCGGACGAGCCTCAGGCAGCAGCACGCGCATAACGATCTGCCCCGTGGATGCCCCCATGCCTTGCGCCGCTTCAATAATTCCCCGGTCAACCTCCCGCAGTGCCGTCTCCACCAGTCTGGCAAAGAACGGTGCCGCACCGATCACCAGTGCCGGAATCGTGCCAAGAACGCCGATTGAAGTTCCCATAATCGATTTGCTTAAGGGAATAAGTGCAACCATCAGGATGATGAACGGGACCGAGCGCAGGATGTTTACAACCAGTGATAATACCGAGTAAACAGCTCTGATAATAATGTTATTTGATCTTCCCCATAAATATAACACAATTCCGAGCGGTAAACCAAGAATAATTGTGAATATTCCTGAAAAAGCTAACATTTTTAGTGTGGCTACCGTTGCATCCAGCATTTCCTGCCAGTTAATATCATTAAAATTCAAGCCGCCCATCAGGAAATCACCTCCACATCAAGGCCCTGGGCCGTAAGTTCCGTAAGTGTCGCGCCTACTGCCTCAGAAGGTCCCTCGAACCGGACAATCAGCTGGCCGTAGGGTATGTCCTTGATGGTCGAGATGGTCCCCTGCAGAATGGCAAAGTTGACTCCCGTTCCCTGGGCAACATGCGAAAGGGTGGATTCATATGTTTTCTGGCCAAGGAATGTTATCTTAACAGCTTTGGTATATCCTTCATGCACCGCGTCGATCGCCTGGCGCAGCGGCCCGTCAGACTGGGCTTCACTGCGGATGAATTCTTTCGTAACTTCATGCTTCGGTTTCAGAAATACCTGCGCTACCTCGCCCTGCTCCACAATTCCGCCGCCATGAATGACAGCCACTCGGTCGCAGATACTTTGAATGACATGCATCTCATGAGTGATCAGCACGATAGTCAGGCGGAATTTTGTATTGATATCCAGCAGGAGGCGCAGAATAGAATCAGTCGTCTGCGGATCAAGCGCTGAAGTCGCTTCATCGCACAGCAGTACATCAGGGTCGCTTGCCAGCGCGCGGGCAATGCCGACACGCTGCTTTTGACCGCCGGAGAGCTGCGCCGGGTATTTGTTCCAGTGCTCCTCGAGCCCGACCAGAGCCAGGAGATCTTTGACTTTACGCTCAATCTCTGTCTTGGAGGTGCCGGTCAGCCGCAGCGGAAAGGCGATGTTGTCGAAGACGGTTGCTGAGGATAGCAGATTGAAGTGCTGAAAGATCATGCCGATTTTACGCCGCTGCTCCTGCAGCTGGCCCTGGCTGAGAGACGTTAATTCCACCCCGTCTACCCATACCTCGCCCTCTGTCGGGCGTTCCAGCAGATTAATGCAGCGGATCAGTGTGCTTTTGCCGGCACCGGAGTGGCCGATAACACCGAATATTTCGCCTTTTTTAATCGACAGGCTAAGTCCCGAGAGTGCTGTTGCCGCTTTACTCCCTTTTCCGTATACTTTGGTCAAATCCTTCAGTTCAATCAATCGTCCCGTCCCCCTTAGAGCTGATAATGCTTGTTAATGCTTTATGCAAAAAGACCCCCTGCGATCCGTGCAGATCGCAAGAGGCCCTGTGTGTATAATGACAATGCCTTCTCATCTGCCAAATACCGCAAACCTGGCGGCATTGTAGGAATTAGCACCATGACATTTGCGCGCAGCAGTAAGCTGTATACAAACCGGTTGCCGGGCTTCATCGGGCCTATCCCTCCGCCGCTCTCGATAAGATAAAAGTATGAAGTTTAATATTCCGCCAAATGTCAGGAATTAATGTATGCCTAAGTATATTAAGTTTCCTGTTCTTTGTCAAAGGTAAGTTTTTACGAATGCAGCTGCCTTGGCTTCAGGCTGGAAGCAGCTTTGTTCCTATGCCACTGCTCGTTGCTGTACCTGAATGCGGCAGACAAGGATTTGCTGGCCATCTCCACGCCTTGCTTCAAATCCTCGAGATGGCTGTCGAGATCCTCGAGCTGAATCCGGTCATGCAGACCCTGATGGCGCTGCCAGAGATCATCCGTCATCTCCGCGTTCATATAATGAATCTCGGCATTGCGCCGTTTGCGCAGATTCTCCAGCGGTTCGCGGTAGGAATTCTTGATCCCCTCCAGCTCCGTTGCGAGCGGCGTATGTGCTTTAAGCAGCTGAAATTGCCGCAGAACCGTAAAGTAGGAGAAATGTGCCTTAACCTTGCTCGTGTTCAGATCATACAGGCTGTTCAGCACCGTTCCGAGCTTGTCCAGCAGGGAGAAGACACGGATAAAGCCGTTTTTATAGAAATACACATATCTGGCGTACTCCCCCTGCTCATCCGGTGACATATCATCCATATAACCGGCCACTACGGACCTCCGGTAAAAGGCCGCAGCGAACCAGCTCTGCTCCAGCTCGTCCAGTGATGAAATCAGACCGCGTGTCCATATTTCCAGCTTGCGGTATTCGTGGTCACGGTCTTCATGCGCGTTCATCTCCTTGCGCAGCATGGAGGCAACCTTCGCCATGTTGTCCATGGCTTCGGCCAGCACCCCGCTGTTCTCCCGGGGCGGCTCTCCCAGCAATATCCGCAGCATATGATGGTCCTCCTTATGAAATGATGACTCTATACAAGAGGGAAATAGTGCTTCCAGTTGCGGTTCACCAGCTCTACGGTGTCTTCAAGGGGAACCAGCTCTTCCGGATATCCCCGCTTCATCCTGGCATCAATGACAACCGGCAGCGAATAGCTGACCGTATTACGCCTAACCTTCATTCCGGCATAAATATCATCTGCCGGGTTGAACCGGGTGAACACGGACCACAGGAATGAGGTCTGTGTTCTGACCGCCGCTTCCGCATCGTCCACAAGCACGATCAGCGGCCAGTCTGCAGGCTTTTCCTCAAATGAAGCCACAAGTCTGGCCGGCAGCTCTGCGTCCTCTTCATAGGATGCTCCGGAAACGGCTAAACATCCTCCGCAATAAGGAACAGCGGCGGTGATTGCTGGAAGCAGCCCGCCGGTGTACGTTCTAGGCAGCTCACGGACCGGATTCCCTATACCCAGCACCACTGCTTTACTGCCGTGATTCAGCCTCGGGCCGGTATAATCCAGCGTATCCATTGAAGTATTAGCCAGGATCAGCAAATCCGATTCCGGTTTGAAGCGTTCAAGCACCGTTTCCAGCAGCTTAGGGAAATCCGTCAGCTCCACCTGTTCACTGGTCAGGAAGAGGAACTTCGTCAGGGACAGCTGGCCTTCACCCAGAATACGAAAAGCTGCCGCCACCGCTTCCCTCGAATAGCTCTCCCGCACCACAGCCGCGGTCAGGGAATGGGATCCGGTCTCGGAATACGCCCAGAGCGCTTTAACGGAAGGCATCAGCAGCGGATAGGCCGGAGCGAGCAGCCGCTGCAAATAATCCTTAAGGTAATAATCCTCCTGGCGCGGCTTGCCGGTAATCGTTGCCGGAAAGATGGCATCCTTGCGGTGCCACATCCGCTGCACATGCATTACGGGGAAATCATGCTGCTGCGAATAGTAGCCGAGCTGGCTGCCATACGGGCCTTCCGGCCTCCGTTCAAACGGCGACACGCGCCCGCGGAGCGAGAATTCTGCCTCAGCAGGAATCCGGTGCCCGCCTAACGGATCCTGAACCATGGGCAGCTTGCTGCCGAGCATAAGTGAAGCCAGCATCAATTCGGGAAGACGCTCCGGTACGGGTGCAACGGCAGCTGCAATCAGGGCCGGCGGTCCGCCAATAAATACAGATAACGGCAGGGTCTCACCCAGAAGCTCAGCCTGACGGTGATGAAACCCGCCTCCTTTATGAATTTGCCAATGAATACCTGTGGTGCTGTCATCATGAATCTGAACCCGGTACATCCCGAGATTATGATCTTTGGGGTTGGTAATACTCTCTGTGTAAACCAAGGGAAGGGTGATGAACGGCCCGCCATCCTTGGGCCAGCTGGTTATTCGGGGCAACTCCTTCAGCGGATCATTGCTGCGGCAGAGGCCAAGCACCGGCGCTTCACCCTGCGGCACATTTTTGGTTCCGGCTTTCAGCAGATCAAAGAGTACGCCCTTTTCTCTCCACAGACCGGAAGCTGACGGCGGAAGCATAGCCTCCACCGCAGTGGTCATTGATTTCATCAGCTGCTCCGGGCGTGTTCCAAAGGCTTTGTTGACCCGGCGGACTGTACCGAACAGATTGCTTGCCACCGGAAACGGCGTTCCCAGTACATTTGTAAACAGCAGCGCCGGGCCTTCCTCTTCGACCACCCGGCGGTGGATCTCTGCCAGCTCCAGGTTAGGGTCTACCGGAGTATCAATTACGGCAAGATCCTTGTCCCTGCGGAGCTGTTCAATCCATTGTCGCAAATTACCATATGCCACTATAGCGTTCCTCCTAACGGGACCTCTCCTTATTCACTCATCCCCTATATCCGTTTCGTCATCTTATCTTTGCTTGCCCGTTCTGCTGAGCTGCCAGACCCGGACACTCATATAACACAGAACCCCGAAGAGGCCTGAGATCAGCACAATATGGGATAGTGCCGAGAATATGTACCAGCGCTCATTGTACAGTGTATGTACAACAGCAGCTCCGCTGAGTACCTGCAGCAGGCAGAGCAGAACTGCAGCAATCCCCAGCGCTCTAAGCTCCGGCAGCTCCCGGTGCTTCCAGAATGCCAGGTGGCCGAGCACAGCCGTCAGCAGGAAAAGCAGCGCTGCGGCAATCCGGTGTATGAATACAATCCCGACTCCGCCGGTCAGCTCCGGAACCCATTCGCCGTTACACAGCGGCCACCCCGAACAGCCGCCCTGGGAGTCCGTGTGACTTACGTATGCTCCAATGTAAACGACGATATAAGAATATAGTGCAGTAACCCAGGTTAAGTTGCGGAAGCTTTTGCTGACACGGGCAGAATTAACTGCTGTACTGCTGTATTCTCCGTGCAGATATGCCTGTCTGGCTCCAAGCGCCAGCATCAGTGAGCTGGCAAAGGCAATCAGAGAGAAGCCCATGTGCAGGGCCATTACGGCTGCAGATTGCGACTTCATTACCGCAAGCGCTCCCATTCCTCCTTGCACGATCACAAACACAAGCGTCAGCAGGGCATAGGTAAGCAAATCCTTGCGGTGCCTGGCATAACGCCAGAAAGCATACATGGAGGCCAGTGACATCAGTCCGGCAAGCCCGCTGAACAGACGGTGAGTGTACTCAATCAGGGAGCCTATCGTATAGGCCGGAATCAGCTTGCCGTGGCAGAGCGGCCACCCGTTCCCGCACTCCAGCCCTGACCCTGTCTTGGTCACAACCACTCCGCCGAGCAGCGCCAGAAACATCACGGTACAGGTCATATAGCTGAGCCATTTCAGTTGGAGCGTTGTCAATGTTATCACCCGCATTTTATTAGTTGAAATGAATAAGTATAAAATTGTAAAAAAACACCGCTTCTGCTCGGGTAGGGCGAAAGCGGTGCTGCTGCATTACTTGTGAATGCTGAGGTAAACGTCCAGTGCCGTATTCAGGAAATTCTCAATTTCCTCACGCGACTTGCGGAGCTTATTCACAAATCTGACCAGTTCCCGGCCGTCGGTATAAGCGACAAAGCTGGGAATGCCCAGTATATTCTGTTCCTGGCTGACATCGCCCACGGCATCCACATCAACTTCAACCAGTGTGAGGCGGTCACCATATTTGAGCTCTACATCCGGCATAAACGGATCGATGAATTTGCAGTCGGAGCACCAGTCCGCCTTGAACACCGCCACTGTCAGGCGCGGAGATTGAATTGCGACCTGAAAACCGGCAGGAGAAGTAATTTTATCCATCCAGTGACCATTCCCTTCCTACGTAGACCATTGCAACTTAAAGTCTTACTTTAAGTGAATCAAAATGTACGGAATAAGTCAAATAAAAAAGACAAAATAAGACAATAATCACATCATTATTCGTTAGCACGCACACGGGCAGGCTGTAATTTCATCAACGGATTAAGCAGCTTTCGCAGCGGACGCGGATATCCCGCAATCTCCTGGCTGCTCAGTACACCGAGAACAATCAGCAGAACCAGATATACGATGACAACTGCAGCTCCTACCACCAGACAGGTAATCAGAAAGGCCAGCCGGTCAGGCAGCCAGTTGGTCAGCATAATTCCCGCCTCATTCAATCCGTAGCCGATTCCGGCCGCGGCCAGCACAGCAATCGAGAACCCTCCCCAGCGCTTGCCGAGAATTTCGAAGGGTACGATTTTTTTGAGCATCCGTAAGTTAAGCAGTGTAATTACAATGAAGCACAGGGCAGTGGCCCCGATAATGCCGTAGATCCCGAGAATTTGGCTAAGCAGCAAACTTGAAGCCAGCTTTACCACAATACCTGCCAGTACGTAATACATCGAAATCCGCGATTTGCCCATTCCGAGCAGAATGGAGTTCGTAGTCATCATCGTAATCTGGAAAATTGTCCCCAGAGTGAGCATAGCTACGATTCCGCTGCCATCAAGACTGCTGAATAGCAAACCGTTAACAGAATATGCTGCAACCACCAGCGAAATTACTATCGGTGTGCCTGTGAGAATTGAAATACGCAGCGCCAGGGTCACCTGGCGCTTCAGATGCTGCTCATCCTTACGCGCAAATGCTGCTGAAATGATCGGAATGAGTGAAGTGCTCAGTGCAATGGATAACACCGGAGGAATTCCGGCTACACTCTGTGCCCGGCTGCCGAAGATGCCCAAGGCACGGGTTGCCGCATCTGCCCCGATTTGCCCGCTGAGTAGCGGTACAATTAAGGAGGTATCAATAAAGTTCACAACCGGTACGGTTACAGAAGAAAGTACAATCGGAATGGATAACTTAAAGATATCTTTATAAATACCGAGTAAGGGAAGTCTGGCTTCACTGCTGTCATACAAAGCGGCTTTCTCCTCGGTACGGCGCATTTTCACAGCGTAATACATCATTACCCCAAAGGCCCCGATACTTCCGAACACACTCCCGAAGGAAGCCCCCGCCGCCATCCATGTGTTGCTGTACCCTTGGCGGAGCAGGATAAAGGCAAGCAGAACAGCTGTGGAAACCCGGGCAATCTGTTCTACGATCTGTGAAATGCCCCCGGCCATCATATTGTTGCGGCCCTGGAAATAGCCGCGCATCATTGCAATGGATGGAAACAGCAGCAGCGCCGGAGCAATCGCCCGGATGGCCAGCGTACTCTCCGGAACTTTGGCATAATCCGCATAATATGGAGCGGCGATATACAGCACCGTGCTCATCAGTACACCAACTACAGCCGCAAATATCAGCGCTGCCCGGTACACCTGCTGTGCCTCCTGCGGACGGTTCAGCGCATAACGCTCCGACACCATTTTACTCAGTGTACTGGGAATTCCAGCCGTCGCCAGCGGGAGAAGCATCAGATATACGGTATTGGCCTGTGTAAACGAGGCGTTACCGATATCGTTAAATAAATGTTCCAGCGGCACCCGCTGGGCAAGACCAAGCACGCGGGCCACAAGTGCTGCCGCAGCCAGAATAAGCGTGCCTTTGACAAAGGATTCCTTCTTGTTGGACAAGCTGTTTCGCCTTCTTCACAATAAATTTACTACCGTCCAATCCAGATGAAGAAGAGGACGACCATTACAATCTGCAAAATAATTTTGACTACGGTGCTGCTGAACAGCCCCAAGAGTGAGCCAAAGCTGACCTTGACCGCCTTATCCGGCTTCGAGCCGGCAATCAGCTCACCGATAAAGGCGCCCAGGAACGGGCCGATCAGCAGGCCAAAGGCCGGAATTACAAAAGGGCCTACAATGATCCCGATCGTGCTGCCGATAACGGAAGCCCTTGAACCGCCAAACTTTTTGACACCCCAGGCCCCCACCACATAATCGGCCACAAACAGCACAACCACAATCAGCGTCTGTATAATCCAGAACCAGGCACCGAAGGAGCCGAAGGAAAAGAACCAGCCGTATACGAAGAAAGCCAGATAGATCGCCAGCGCCCCCGGCAGAATCGGATATACCGCTCCTGCCAGCCCTACTGCAAACAAAGCAATAATCAGAATCCAACCCAGGATCGTCAATTCCTTCAGCTCCTTAAGTTTTGATAGGACAAGCTCAAGCCCGCTTGGAAATCCTTCCGGCTGAGGCTCCCGCCTCCGTCAAAATATACTTCTGGATCACTTCCGCAATCCCGTCATTATTATTCGTAGCCACCACTGCGTCGGCCTCCTGCTTGACGACCTCCTGCGCGTTGCCCATCGCTACTCCGAAGCCGGCCTGCTGGATGGCCGCCAGATCATTCAGGCTGTCGCCGACGGCAACTACCTGTGACATGTTAATCCCAAGCAGCTTGCAGACCTCCAGAATGCCGGACGCCTTATTGACGCCAAGCGGATTAATCTCCAGATTAAACGGCGAGGAGTTGGTAATCTCCAGCCCGCCAAGCTCCTGAAGCCGCATCAGCAGCTTATGGCGGATCTCGTGATCCTCGGTCGAATAACCGAATTTCAGCCATTCCCGGCCCTCGATATCGCCGTCCCAGGTATCCCGGTTATATACTTCATCCACGGAATACGCCCAGAACCATACATCAAATTCCTCAGCAATCTTATGCATCTGCTTAACCTGCTCCACATCCATCAGGGAGCGGCGGTACAGCTCATAAGGCGCACGCCAGACCTCGCTTCCGTTGACCATAATCATCGGCGTCTTAAGTCCGAGCTGCTCGGCATAAGGCATAGCACTCCGCGAGGAGCGTCCGGTTGACAGGCAGACATGCACTCCGGCCTCCATCGCTTTTTTAATCCATTCCACAGTCTTGGGGGTAATTTTCAGTTCATCATTCAGCAGGGTTCCATCCATATCCAGTGCAAGCAGGCGGTATTTGGCAGTCATATGCCACCCCTCCATTTCTTGTATGCCATCCGTTTACCGGAAAGGCTGTATATTTGTGAATCAGGCCTACGGCGGTTCGTCAGTTGGTTCCTGTCGTTCCGGCAGTTCCTGCCGCTGTGTCCGCTCCTCCCCCGGTAGTTGCAGCATCCCCGGCAGCGGGGTCTGCAGTTTTTACATTTTTCTTAGGAATCCCGTCCAGCCCGTACTCCCAGTCATAAGCGTCGAATATTTTACGCGCGACCGGCGCGGCACTGTTGGAGCCAAACCCGCCTTCAGGAATAACTACAGCAACAGCCAGCTTAGGATTATTACGCGGAGCAAAAGCAATAAATACCCCGTTATCTCGCAGTTCCCCTTTACCGAGCTGCTGGGACGTCCCTGTCTTGCGGGCAAAATCATAAGGGAAATCGGCGAACGCCGAAACCTTACTGTTCATGCCTTGCTTAATTTCTTTCCAGAACGATTTATCAAACGTTGTGACTTCATCCAGCACCTCGCGCTCAAATTTCTTGACCACGTTGCCTTCTGAATCGGTGATTTTACTGACCAGTTGCGGCTTAATACGTACTCCTTCATTGGCCAGCGTTGAAGCATACTGGGCAAGCTGAAGTACAGTATAACGTCCCTGCTGCCCGAAGGAGGCATAGACCAGTGCCGCTTGCGCACTGCCTGCTGCCTTGATATCGGTGTAGTTGATCTGTCCGAGATATTCATTGGGAAGTCCGCTTTGGGTAGATACGCCAAGACCGAATTCCTTCATGTATTTGTCCCAGACCTCAATTCCCTTGCCCTGATATTGCTCATACAGCTTCTTGCCGACCATGTCGACCATAAATACGTTAGAGGAGTCCTCAATCGCCTTCGCCGGGTCCATCCGGCCGTACACGTGCCCGGAGGAGTTGCGCACAGAAGACTTGTCATCCTTGCCGAAATAAGCGATACCTTTGTCAGTATACGTATAGGAAGTGCTGAAGAAGCCTTCATTCAGCCCAATCAGCACACTCAGCGGCTTAATGGTTGAACCCAGCAGTACTGTAGAGCCAAACCCATGTCCGGACATCCCCGAGGAATAAGGAGTAATGGTACCGTTCTGGTAGTTGCCCATAATCTGGTTCCATACGGCAGAATCCAGCTTCTCTGCAGTCCAGACATTCGTATCATAATCCGGCATGCTGGCCATAGCAACGATATTCCCTGTATCCACCTCCATAGCCACAGCGTAGCCTGTTACTGCATCGGGGTGGGTCTTGCCCTGTACCGCATTCTTATGCAGCCAGTCAATTTGTTCCGTAATCGCTTGCTCAGTCTTGAGCTGGACATCCTTATTAATCGTCATCCATATATCGTTGCCCTTGACCGGCGGTACAACCTCTTCAACCTTCTCAGCCATATTCTGCGGATTAACAGAAATCACCTGATAGCCGTTTTTGCCGCGCAGCTCACGCTGATACTGCAGCTCCAGGCCGTCAAAGCCTACAAACTCATCGTCTTTATAGCTCAGTCCGGGATCTGAACCGATCTTCTTCATCGCATTCAGAATATTTTTGTAGATATTGAGCGTACTGGAGGATTTGAACGGCTTGATATACCCTACCGTCTGTACAGCAACTGTATCCTTGTCGTAATGCCGTACGCCTTCCTCTACAATCTCAACGCCGGGAAACTCACTTTTATGCTCCATGAAATAGGCGATTTCCTGCGAGGTCAACCCGGATTTGATTTTGCGGGCCATATAGCCGGAATATTTCTTGAAATATAAATCCAGGGAACTGATCACATCATTCACCGACAGCTTCTCGCCGTTCGGATCGCCGAATTTATTAAACTGCGCCACCAGGCTGTTAGCCAGGGCATAGGCGTTCTCCCGGGCTTCAGGCTTCAGTGTGCTGATTCCGGTTTCCTTATCTACAACTTTAGCTGTGTATTCTTTCGTCAGCGTTACATACAGCGACTGAACCGAGGTCGAATACGCAATCTCTTCGCCTCCGGCAGCACGGATAGCCCCGCGGATAGAAGCAAGCGGCACACTTTTGGTATCCCGGCTGGTCTCCACCTCAGTCAGGGTAGGACCTTCCACAAACTGCACTACTGCCAGACGGATGATAATTACGCAAAAAATAACAAACGTGCTGAAGAAAAACACGTTTAGCCGCAGGCCAAGCGAGCTCTTGCTGTCCTTCTCGTCTGTGGGAGAGGCCTGCTTTCGGAAAACACTCACAGTTTTTCACTCCTCTGCATCTCAAGTGGAAACGGATTTGCCGCCCTTTAACAGGGGCAGCACCGTTTCAGTTATTTCACTGCTGAATCCTGCCCGGCTGGCGGCAGCAGATTCTTCTTAGGGACTCCGTCAAGCCCGTATTCCCAGTCATAGGCCTCAAATATCTTCCGGGCCACCGGTGCAGCACTGTTCGATCCAAAGCCGCCTTCCGGAATAATGACCGCTACGGCAAGCTTCGGCTGCTCCCGCGGAGCATAAGCAATGAATACCCCGTTGTCGCGGATCGCCCCGTAGGCCTCCATCTCCGAGGTACCCGTCTTGCGGGCAAAGTCATACGGGAACCCGTCAAACACTTTAACGGAGGTATTCATACCCTGCTTAATTTCTTCCCAGTAGGAGGGATCAAATGTAAATTTGTTCAGCACTTCCCGCTTGAATTCCTTAACGGTGTTGCCTTCGGCATCTGTAATTCTGCTGACCAGCTGGGGCTTGATCCGCTCACCCTCATTAGCCAGCGTTGCCGTATACTGGGCCAGCTGCAGTGCTGTATATTTGCCCTTTTGCCCAAAAGAAGCATACACCAGTGCCGCCTGTGCTGAGCCTGCTTCCTCCGTATTCAGGTAATCGATAACTCCGGCGATCTCGCCCGGCAGACCGCTCTGTGTCGTTACCCCCAGCCCGAAGGCCTTCATATATTGGTCCCATACTTTGGTGCCTTCACCCTGATACTTCTTATACAGCGGATTACCGACTTCATCGACCATGAAGGCATTGGATGACTCCTGAATCGCCTCGGCAGGATCAATCCTTCCCAGCACATGGCCGGAGGAATTGCTAACCGAAGAGCTGTCGTTTTTACCGAAATAAGCAATACCTTTGTCCGTATACGTATCTGTAACGGAGAAGAAGCCTTCATTCAAACCGATTAATACACTTAACGGCTTGATTGTGGAGCCGAGAAACACCAGCGACTTGAGCCCGTTCCCCGAAACACCGGAAGTATTCTGTGTAATCGTACCGTTCTGGTTATTATCCTTGATCTTCTCATAGGCCTCAGGCAGCAGCTTCTCGGCATTATAGACATTCGTGTCATAGTCAGGCATACTGGCCATCGCCACGACATTCCCTGTATCGACCTCCATCGCCACCGCATAGCCGGTTAATGCATCAGGGTGATATTTGCCTTGAACCGGATTCTTATGCAGCCAGTCAAGCTGATCCGTGATCGCCTGCTCCGTCTTCATCTGCACCCCTTTGTCGATCGTCATCCAGATATCATTGCCCTTGACCGGCGGAACGGAAGCAATAACCTCCTCCGCCATATTCTGCGGATTCACTGCAAGACGCTGATAGCCGTTTTTGCCTCTTAGCTCACGCTGATATTGCTGTTCCAGGCCATAAATACCCACAAATTCATCGTCGCGGTACATCAGGCCGGGATCTGCATCCGTTTGCTTCATGGCATTACGGATATTCTTGTATATATCATAGCTCTCCGTAGAACGGAATAATTTCATATAGCCTACTGTCTGGACAGCCACCGTGTCCCTGTCATAGTGGCGGACGCTCTCTTCCACAATGGAAACTCCGGGGTACTTATCCTTATTTTCCATGAAGTGGGCAACTTCTGCTTCGGTCAGCCCTGCTTTGATTTTGCGGGGAACATACCCGAGCGATTTCTTGTAATCCAGATCAAGCAGCGCGAGGATTTCCGCTCCGGTAAGCCCGTCTCTGGAAGAATCGCCATACTCTGCAAAAACTGCCGACAGCCGCTTCACCAGGGAATCCGCATTGGCTTTGGCCTCAGCAGTGAAGTCATAATGTCCGGTGTCCTTATTCTTGGCTTTAGCTGTATATTCTTGGGTTAAAGTGATATATAACGACTGAATCGATGTGGAATAGGCAATATTCTCGCCGCCGGCCGCATGAATGATCCCCCGGATCGCCGCAAGCGGAACCTCCTTAGTCTCACGGCTGGCCTCCGCCTCGGCAAGCTCGGGACTTTCCACAAACTGCAGCCCCGCAAGCCGGATAATGATGATGCAAAAAATAAAAAAGGTGCCGAAGAAAAACAGATTTATGCGTAAACTCAGGTAGTTTCGGGTGTTCGAAGACTCCGGGCCAAAGCCCGGCTTACCGAACCATCTCACAGCATGTCCTCTCCTTATATGGTTTGCACAACAGACCTTCCGGCAGGCTGCAGGCAGATGCTCTTCTTCACGCTGTTATTGTACCATAGATGCAGGAGCATCCGCTTCTTCTGTCAGAGGATGTTTTCCTTGATATGGGTCGTGCTGAAATCCTGCGGGTTGAACCAGTTGCCGCTACTTGCCCAGGTGGAATCCAGAGGGATCCAGCGCTCCTCACTGCTGATGTAGACCTCATTCCAGGCATGCGGCCCGTACCCGCCCCGGCCGTCATACCCTTTGCCGGTTACAACCCGCACCTGAAGCCCCTGGGAACGGGCCATCATGGCATACAGGCGCGCATAATCAATGCACACCCCAAGCTTGGTATCGAAGGTATCCTGAGGGGTCTGCTCATGCCAGATCCGCTTCTGTTCATAGTTCTCAGCCTTGGTATAGTCGTATGCAATACGTGATCCGATCCAGTCATACAGCAGCCTGGCCTTCGCTTCATCCCCGCCAGCCTCTCCGGCGATATCTGCAGCAGCACCAGCAATATCCGCAGAAATATCATGGTCAATCACTTCATATTTGCGCCGCAGAATATCATTCATTTCAGCCGCTACTGCCTGGGTCAGCACCGGCAGCCTGCCTCTCACCTGTTCGCCGGCAAGCGGCTCGAAGACCGCTGCGGCACTCTGGCTGTAGACCGGCGAGGATTCCACATAGCGGCTGAATCCGCTGCCCGGGTTCAGGCTTACGCCGATGTACAGGGCGAAGACCAGGGCCAGCGCCCGGGCAAGCCCGGCGGCGAAGCCGAGCACAGCGCCGCTTAGCCGGCTGGCACCGGTAAGCTTCCCTCCCCGTGCCGAGGAGCGGGGCAGGCGGAAGGGCAGGAGCAGGAACAAAAGGCCCAGCAGCAGGCGGATCAGCAGATAGGACAGCAGAAGCAGCAGCAGGAAGCGGACTAGCGGTGAATTAGCCAGCACAGACAGCGCTGTATAGTACAGCTGCTGCCACTGGCTCAGCCGGCTGTCCGGCAGGGCAGCCTCCGCTGCGTATTTGGCGGCAAGCGGGGACAGATACACGGCTGCCGGTACCGCCATTGCCAGCGCGGCTACAGTAAGCAGCCCGGAGCCAAGCAGTCCGAACAGCCCTCCGGCTGCTCTCCTGAAGCCCCGGCCCCAGCCCTGCAAGGCGGAGAACAGCACAACCAGCAGCAGAACAATGGTGATGATGTTGGCTTCGCTAAGACTATCTATCCAGCTATTCAGCATATTCCCCCTCCTTCCGCGTCCAGCTCAATCTTCTCAGCCGGCATTACTGCGCACTTATTTGCCGGCCTGCTTCCGTGCTTCATCAATAAAGGTCTTGGTCGTATCCGTAACACTCCACTTGCCAAGGCTGACCCCACGGAAGGTCACCTCAACCTTATCCTCGCCGGCCGCACCCTTCACTTCCAGATTGGGAGTTGTAATGGTGAAGGTGCCGTTCCCGTTCGAAGTGTACACGGCCTCCTTCGCCTCTTTAAGCATAACTTCCTGGGCTTCGCTCTTCAGCGTGTTAACCGTTCCGTCCGCTACCTTGTTCACAGCGTCGCCAATCTGATCCATTGTGACTCCGCTATAGATGAACAGCCCTACAACGATAAGGATTACGATTGCCCATTTCACCACAGTCTTAACGAGATTAATTACCGCAAACAGCAGGACAAGCGCAATGACAATGACTAGCCAATTCTCTCTGATAAACTGTGACCACACTTCAGGATCCATCAATTTCACAACACCCCTATCGCAATTTTCACCACTATTTTATGAATAATAATTATTATACATGAATGCCCTCTATAATTCATGGTTGCCGGATAGCAGATCTTCATACAGGGATTGGCCAAGAGAAGCCCGATAACTTGCGCGGCCCCGGTACTTAAAGATTGCTGAGCAGCAATAATATGGTATAAGCCCCCTGCGGGTCACGTAAAGTACAAGTAGGCCGTTTCTTCCGCATGAACCCGTTACCCAACCTGGACAGCTGGCCGCCAATCTGGAGGTGCATTCCGTGAAAACCGCGCTGTGGCTGTATCTGTTTCTGTTTCTTGCCTTCTTTGATCTCCATGCCCAGTATCCTATTCTGACACCGTTTGCCATCTCTCTGGGAGCAGGACCAGCCTTCATCGGCTGGATGATGGGAATGTATTCGCTGACCCACCTCCCCGGCAACCTGCTGGCCGGTGTGCTGGTCGACCGTAACGGCAGCCGCCGGTACATCGTCTTTGCGCTGACAGCAGCCGGAATAATCCTGCTGCTCCAGGCTCATGCACAGCTGCCGTGGCATCTGCTGCTGCTGCGGGCAGCAAGCGGCTTCGCGCTGGCATTCCTCTCGCCTGCCTGCATGACCCTGCTGGCCTCCCTCTCGTCTGACACGGTGACCCAGGGTAAGTACATGTCCGGCCACGGGATCATCCACACCCTGGCCTCGGTCGTCTCACCCGCAGCCGGCGCGTTCATTGTTGCTAAAGCCGGGTACTCGGGTACTTTCAGCACCCTGGGCTGGCTGCTGATCTTCACGGGGGTCATGGCGTTCTTTAGCGTGCCAAGGCATCTGCCCGGAACTGCTCTGTACAAGCCGGTGAAGCCGGAGCAACCCGGAAAGCCGGAGGCACCGGCGAAGCCTGTCTCCAAGCGCTATTACCTGCTGCCCTTCTTCGTATCCTGCTCCCAGGGCGTGCTCTTCTTCGAGCTTCCGCTGTCCCAGGGAGGCGGCGGAAGCGGGATAATCTCTACCGGCATTCTGCTGTCACTGCTCAGTCTCGGTGCGCTTCTGACGCTGAGCCTGTTCTTCCTGAACCGGCTGGCACCGGGCATCCGCATTGCATGTGCGCTGCTTGGGATGGCCGTCTGCTTCTTCGCACTTGCCGCCTTCCGCAGTATCCCGGCCGGAATGATTCTATTCATACTTGGCGCAGCCAAAGGCGTGTTATTCCCGGCTATGGCTTCATTGTTCATCAGTCTCGGAGGCGCCGGCCGGATGGGCCGCACCTTCTCGCTGCAGTCCATCGCCATGTCACTCGGCGCTTTTGCCGGTCCGGTCGCGGCCGGCCAGCTGCGGGATTATGTCTCGCCTTACTTCATCGCCTTCCTTCTGCTGATGACCGCTCTTCTGCTGCTCCCGCCGGCAAGCTCCGGTAGGCTGGCTTCTTACCGCTCCGACTTAAACAGCCATGCCGCCTGATTCCCGTGCCGTATTCGCCGGCAAGCGCCGCAACTGCCCTCCCGGGAGCTTGCCGGCGGTCCGGCGTTTTTTTTGCATAGAGCTAAGGCCCCGCATTGCGGGGTTATTTTACGACATTTCCCGGGGAATGAATACATAATGCTCTTCCAGCTGTTAAAATCAGCGCTCCTTAGGTACAATATCGTCATACCAACTTACGATCCGGGAGCTGAGCACATATGTCCATCACTATTATTGTCGAAGGCAAAAATGACCGCAGCCGGCTGAGGCGTCTGCTCAGGCCAGAGGTCGACATTCTGTGCACATTCGGCACTCTGAATACACTCAAGCTGGAAACGCTGAAGAAAACGGTCAGAGACGGGGAAGTGTATCTTTATATGGATAATGACAGCTCAGGCAAAAAAATCCGCGGGGTGCTGCGTGATGCCTTCCCTGATGCAGTTCATCTGTATACACGTAAAGGATATGCCGGGGTTGAGGGCACTCCTGATGAATACAACATTACACAGCTTGAGAAAGCGGGGCTTGAGGAGTTCATTATCAAATAAATAACAAAAACGCCCTGCCGGATGCTCCTTGATCACTTGGAGGAATCCTGCAGGGCGTTTCGCTTATCCTGTATTTCACACTATGAATTAAATATCCGCAGCTTACTCCCGGGCCAGCTTCTTAAGCGTCTTAGCCAGAAACTCCGGCGTTATATTGTCCGTATCACCGGCATCGTACAGTCCCCGCAACTTATTCTCCCGGTCAACCAGACCGATCAGATTGGCATGGGCGAAATTCTCCTTGTTGTTACCATAGATCAGAATCTTGAAGGATTCTGCAGCCAGCTTACGGATCTCCTCCTGTCCGCCGCGCAGGAAATACCAGCCATTGTAATCGGCATGGAATTTGTCGGCGAACGTTTGGATGGCCTCCCGCGTATCCTTATCAGGGTCAAAGGAAATGGAGACGAACTCGACATCCTTGCCGAAACTGCCGTCCTTTATCAGCAAATCCTGCGTCTGTGATAGCATGTAGGTCGTAATCGGGCATACATCGGGGCATTCGGTGAAAAAGAAATACACCAGCCGCACTTTGCCTGCGGTATCCGCCAGGCTTACCCGGGTTCCATCCACATTTTCCAGTGAAAAGTCCTGCACCTTACCGATAACCGGCAGCTTCTCCTCTTTCCACCCAAACGACTGGAATGCCAGATAGGCCGCCATGATCACTGCCAGCAGAAGCAGCAGCCACGTCCATTTATAACGTTTCAAGGTCTGCACAGATCGCCCTCCCCATTTTCAGAGCACTATACGGAGTTCCTTTAGCCGTGAATCGTATTCAGTACCAGAGCAATCAGGCTTAACGTCAAATAATTAATGGAGAAAAAGAAGTTTTTCTTCGCCCAGGCATCATCATCCTTCGCTTTAAATCCGATTAAAGTTAGGTAGAGCCAGGCAATGGATAATGCCATTGAGATAATCAGATAAAAGATCCCTGCATAACCATAAGCATACATCAGCACCGGAACCGGAAGCAGCAGCGCCACATAAGGAATCATCTGGAATTTGGTCCGGCGGGTCCCCTTCACTACGGGTAATAGCGGAAACCCTGCTGCCCTGTATTCCTCTTTGCGGCGGATGCCAAGCGCCCAGAAATGCGGCGGCTGCCATAGAAAGAGCATTGCAAACAACAGCCAGGCGCCGAGATCTACAGTTCCGGTAACTGCCACATAACCGATGACCGGCGGCATGGCACCGGAGATGGCTCCCACCGAGGTGCTCCAGGTTGAAGTTCTTTTGAGCCAAAGGGTGTACACTACAACATATACGAACATGCCCACGATGCCGAATATACCGGCCAGCACGCCGCAGAAGGCAAAGAGTACAGCCAGCCCGGCAATTCCCAGGCTGATCCCGTAGGCCAGCACCGTTCCCGGCTTCAGTCTGCCTGTCGGAAGTCCGCGCTCGCGTGTTCTCTCCATCTTCATGTCGAGGTCACGGTCGAAGTAATTATTGAAAACACAGGCCGAGGCCATCACTAGCATAGTGCCGAGCAGCGTGAGCAGCAGGCGCCCGTACTGTACCTCCCAGCCTGACGCAACCCAGTACCCTGCAAAGGCAGCGATCAGATTGGACCGGATAATGCCGGGTTTCGTTACCGTAATAAAGTCACGCCAGCCCGCACCTTCCTGCGGGGATTTGGCAGACGTTGATGCGGAATCGGAAGAAGCTTGATATCTTAATTGATTGTCCACGTATGGTGTTCCTCCTTCTAAGGGACTTCTTACGCTCCGCTGGAGACCGGATAACGCCCTGGTTAATACAGGATAATGTTACCGCTCCGCTGTTAACTTTATCATAGCAAACTCCGAAAGACTTTGACAATCATTGACCATGATGTTCATCAATTCGACAATTACGTGACAATATTTATTTCCTGCCCTTAAATAACTGAACGTAAAATTGGGTAGTTATTAATAGAGAACTTCCGTACAAAGGAGATCTGACCTATGGATACTGCTACACATTTTGTTATGGGACTTGGACTCGCCGGACTGTCCTTCGTTGACCCGGCCGTCGCCTCCCACGGGACACTGGCCGGTGCTGTGATGGTTGCCACTGTTCTGGCTTCGCAGGCACCGGATGCCGATACAGCGCTACGCCTCAAGAACAATGCGGTCTACATCCGCAACCACCGCGGGATAACCCATTCGCTGCCTTTTTTAGTGCTCTGGCCGGCTCTGATCACACTGGTTATAGGTCCGCTCTTCGGCTTCACCGATCTCCATGCGCTTAGCCATATTGCCCTTTGGAGCTTCATTGGTGTCGCTGTCCATGTGTTCTCTGACCTGTTCAATACGTATGGTACCCAGGCGGCACGTCCGTTCACGGAGAAATGGATTGCCTGGAACATCATCCACATCTTTGACCCGTTTATCTTCGGCAGCCATGCGGCAGCGATTATTCTCTGGATCGGCGGAATTGTGCCGCCGGCCCCTCTGTTCATCACTTTGTATGCCAGTATCATCCTCTACTACATCTGGCGGACACTGGTGCATGCACGCATCACCCGGAACATTAAGAATAAGGATATCCATCATGATGCCGGTGACCGTTATTACGTAATTCCTACCATTTCACCTACGCGCTGGAATGTAGTTAAAGCGAAGCCGGATGGCAGCTACAATGTCGGCCTGCTGAACAACGGCAAGCTGGAATGGTTCAAGCATGCGGTGTGCTCCACTCACCCCGCTGTAGAACACTCTAAGTCGCATCCGGATATTCAGGCTTTTCTGTACTTTACCTCCTATGCTGTCGCGGAAGTCGAAGAGCTGTCCTCTGGTTATATTGTACGCTGGGGGGATGTCCGTTATTTACACCGCAAGCAATTCCCGTTTGTTGCCGTGCTGGTAATGGATAATGACTATCATCCGCTGAATACTTATGTAGGCTGGCTCAGCAGTGAAAAGCTGGATGAACGCTTCGCCATTGATCCCGGCACAGTCAAGCTGTAGCCTGGACCAGACCCGCATCAGGCACCCGCTTCCGGCGGGTGTCTTTTTTCATTGGTCCGGTTTTACGCCCTGGAACTGAGCCTGACTTCCAGCGATGAGCCCCTTGACGCCCGGCGCTGCATAAGGCACAATCACCATAAAGCGGTTACATTCAGTATCGCATACAACCCCACAAAGTGGGGCTTTGGCTTCGAAGTTATCTTTCTAAAAAATCCCGCAATGCCAAAAGGCATTACGGGATTCATTCACCGCTGTCGCAGCAGAAAGGAAGGCCGGAACATATGGGTAAAGGTCTGTCACTATGGTTCGCCTGCTCTTCAATTCTTCTACTAACCGCAGCCTCCATGTCCATCAGCTATAATATTTGGCAGGCATTAATTCTGGGCGCGCTGTGCGTGCTTAACATCGGCTGGGGCTTTATCCTCAAAGCCAGAATCAGACGCAAGGCCGAGAGCAAGCTGCCTTCTGCTTAACGGTAGGGCAGGAAGCCCATCCGTTCTCTGACACCTTCCAGCGTCTTGGCAGCATTGCTGCGCGCACTTTCGGCACCTTGGGCGAGAATATCGCCCAGCGTGCCGGAGCTGCGGATTTCATAGTATCTTTGCTGGATCGGTTCAAGCAGGGAAACGACCACTTCCCCCAGATCTTTTTTGAACCCGCCGTACATCTGTCCTTCATACTTGTCGGCAATCTGCTGCAGGCTCATTCCTGAACATTCGGCGTAGATGCTCATCAGGTTGCTGATTTCCGGCTTGTTCGCCGGATCGAATATAACTTCACGCCCGGAGTCGGTTGTCGCCCGGCTGATTTTTTTGCGGATTACATCCGGCGGGTCAAGCAGGCCGATTCGGCTGCCGGCATTCGGATCGCTTTTGCTCATTTTTTTGGTACCATCGTCAAGAGACATAATCCGTGCCCCAACTTCCGGGATATAAGGCTCCGGAATCGTGAAGAAGTCGCCGAACCGGTGGTTGAAGCGTCCGGCCAGGTCACGGGTCAGCTCCAGATGCTGCTTCTGGTCTTCACCCACCGGTACCAGATCAGCGTTATAGACCAGGATGTCTGCAGCCATCAGTGACGGGTACACGAACAGCCCGGCCCCGACGGATTCTTTTCCCGCTGATTTATCCTTGAACTGGGTCATCCGCTCCAGCTCGCCCATCGCGGTCAGCGTAGTCATCATCCAGCCCAGCTCCGCATGCTGAGGCACATGGGACTGCATATAGACATGCGCAATCGACGGATCAATGCCTGCCGCCAGGTACAGCGCTGCTACTGATTCAGAATTCTCCCGGAGTGCAGCCGGTTCCTGGGCAACCGTTATTGCATGCAGATCCACTACCATGAAGAAGCACTCATATTCCTTCTGCAGTTTCACGAAATTCTTGATCGCCCCGATGTAATTCCCAAGTGTGAGTGAACCGCTGGGCTGAATGCCCGACAATACTTTTTTAGCCATTATTATACCCTCCATATCATTATTCCAGCTAACGCAGTACGCAAAAAGGCCCCACATCCGCAAGGGACGTGAGACCGTGGTACCACCCTTATTCGCTGCTAAATGCCTAACCGACAAGATGGCAAGCAGCCTTGGCTTCCGTTAACGGGGAAGAGCCGGCCGGTCTACTGAAGGCTGTTACAGCCCGTTCGAGCGCGGCGCTCGAGGGTCCATTCGGTCAAAGGTACATCACCGGTTCACATCAGCCACCGGCTTTCTGGAAGATGCATTCTCTGCCTACTTGTCCCTGTCATCACGTTGTTGTCATTCATTGATGCCTCAATCATAGTGCGAGTCAGGGAAGTTGTCAAATCCCTAACCACTGCGGATTAAATCTGGTATGATAAGGATATTCGTGTATGATCTGATTACAGCTTATCAAAGGAGCATATCTCTCATGAAACAGGTGACCAAAGGGCAATGGAACGGGTATGATACATATATTTTGCATAGCCATGAGCTGGAAGTCACGCTTTTACCCCGGCTGGGGAACAACGTAATTTCCCTGTGGGACCGCAAGGAGGAGCGGCAAATCCTGCGCCAGCCGGATGAAAGCGACTTGGCTCTGTATCTGCAGAAGCCTTATCATTTCGGCATTCCGCTGCTTGTACCGCCCGGCCGCATCCGCGGCGGACAATTCCAGTTCGAAGGCACAAGCTACCAGTTCGACCGGAATACTGCAGACGGACATCATATCCACGGCCTGCACCGCACGCAATCCTGGTGTGTCAGCGACATTGAAGAGGACGAGGAAGGCTGCGCGGTAACAACCGAGTTCATTACTACTGATGATGCAGAATGGATCAGGCAATTCCCGGAGCCGCTCAAATTTGAGATGACCTTCCGGCTGCAGGATAACCGGCTGGAGCAGACGCTGAGAGTTACCCATCTGGGCAAAGCGCGCATCCCGTTTGGCATTGGTTATCATACCTGGTTCATGCTTGACGGTACACCTGAGCGCTGGTCGGTCACCCTTCCGGTCCAAGCCGTTTATGAGCTGAATGATGAGCTTCTGACCAGCGGCAACCTGTTGCCGCTCGGTGAACTGGATGCCCTGAACCGCAGCCTGAATCTGAAAGGCTTGAATATGGATACGGTCCTGCGCACTGCAGATGAACAGCCTGCTGAGGCCCTATTGATGCGTGACGACGGCTACGGAATCCGTTATACGGTAGATAAGGACTTGTTCCGCCACTGGGTTCTCTATACTAAAGGCGAAGCAGACCAGTACCTATGCGCCGAGCCGTACACCTGGCTGCCGGATGCGCCAAACCTGCCGAAGGATGCTTCCTTCACCGGGCTGATCACGCTTGAACCGGGACAGACACTGGCCCTTGGCAGCAGCCTGCAGCTGATTTATCCCCGCTGATAAATTTCATATAATTACCAGCCTTTGAACCTTCGAAATCTGTGCATGAAATCTCCCCACAGCGCTCATACTATCTTCACAACGGGCGAAGGAGGTGAACAAACATGGGTCAAGCAGGTCAACAAGGTCGTGGTAGCCGTTCTAACAACCTGGTCGTTCCACAAGCGAATGCAGCGCTGCAGCAGTTGAAATATGAAGCAGCACAGGAGCTTGGAGTAACGATTCCGGCTGACGGTTATTATGGGAACTACACTTCCCGCGAAACCGGTTCTTTGGGAGGATATATCACCAAACGTCTGGTGCAGCTGGCAGAGCAACAACTGTCCGGTCGTTCGTAGTAACAGCCTTATCATAAGTATCCGGCCAAGCCGCAAGACTTAGGCCGAGCAGCTTCACAGCCCCCCACGCGTTTCTCGTCGAAGCGTGAGGGGGGCTTTTTGTTGTTTATCCGGGATTTATGTATTCAGGCAAAGGACTGGTCCGATGACTCCCCATGGCTGCTGCGGGGATAACGGATCATCAGGTTCGCCATGTTGTAATTCGACTCCAGTGTGGCATCGACCACCACCATTCCCTGGCGGACAGCAAATTCGTAGCTGATCTCACCATGGGTCCAGCGCTTCTTGTACTTCAGGCTCTCCAGAGCCATCAGCCGGAAAGAGGATTGCTGGCCTGATGTAAGCCCCTCCTGCTCTGCCGTGAAGCTGCCGCTGCGCCCGGCGAGCGGATTATGGCGGATGCCGAATTTGCCGATGACGTTATTTCGGATTTGTATAAATACAGTACCGGAAGTCAATCCTGACAATTCCTCCTGCAGTTCCTTGAACACCAGATCGATTTGTCTTGCCAGTGACAGTTGCTCCGTTCTAAGCATATATTTCCTCCTAAAAGTTTTGTAGGTGAGACAGTTCCTGAGTTGACTTCACAAAACTTGCTCCTGACTTGACTTTACTGACTTCACAAAATCCGCTTTGTAAGCCGCCGCTTAGGCTTTGCAGTGAGGCTTATATAAAGCTTTAGGCTCATTATAGGGTACTAAGTAAGGGCGTACAACATTATTCAACATAATTGGGTTATAATCCCTACAAGTGCGCAATTTTCTTAATTCTATGAGCAAATCCAGACTTTTGTCGCCCATATTCGACAAAAATACATTATAAAAAAGGCCCCGTATCCGGGACCTTTGCGTGTTCGTACCATAGATAACATTTGGTAGCTCCATCATACAAAACCGCTTTCGCCTTAATTCCGACAAATTCTTAAGAAGGCTGCGCAGTCATCTCCAGGAATTCATTGATATCCGCCACGATCAGATCAGCAGCCCCCTGCCAGAACTCAGGCTGCGACAGGTCAACGCCGAGATGCTTCGCTACGAGATCCTCAAGGGTCATAACCCCTGTATCCTGCAGCAGGCTGTCGTATTTATCCGCGAAGGAAGGCCCTTCCTGCAGAGCGAGCCGGTACAGCCCGGTGCTGAACATATACCCTACGGTGTACGGGAAATTATAGAACGGCACATCGGTAATATAGAAATGCAGCTTGGAGGCCCAGAAATGCGGATGATACTCCGACAGCACACCGCAGAAGGCTTCCTTCTGCGCTTCTTCCATCAGGGCAGACAATTCCTCGCTGCTGACCAGTCCGGCCTTGCGTTTCTCATAGAAGCGGGTCTCAAACAGGAATCGGGCATGGATATTCATAAAGAATGCTACGCTGTTCTGAATCTTCGCTTCGAGCAGCGCCAGCTTCTCTTCGCTGCTTCCGGCTGATTTCACCTGGGCATCAGCTACAATAACCTCCGCGAAGGTTGAGGCCGTCTCGGCAACATTCATCGCGTAATTCTGGTTGAACAGCGGCTGGTCATCCAGCAGGAACGAATGATAAGCATGGCCCAGCTCATGGGCAAGGGTAGACACATTGGACGGAGTACCGCTGTAGGTCATGAATATACGGGATTCCTTGCTCTCAGGGAAGGATACGCAGAAGCCTCCCGGACGTTTGGCTGCGCGGTCTTCCACCTCAATCCAGTTATTGTCGAAAGCGCGCTCGGCGAAGTCCGCCAGCTTCGGACTGAATTTGCGGAATTGGGTAACAATGTCGTTTGCCGCTTCTTCATAAGGAATTTTGCCGGAGGACTTGCCGACAGGCGCCTCCACGTCGGTCCAGGCAAGAGATTCCAGGCCCAGGATCTCCGCCTTGCGCTGCAGATAGGATACGAGCGCCGGCTTACTCTTCGTAATAACCTGCCACATCATGTCAAGGCTCTCACGGGTCATCCGGTTGATGCCGAGCGGCTCCTTCAGCACATCCTCCCAGCCGCGCCCCTTATACAGCTTCAGGCGGAAGCCGGCCAGATGGTTAAGCGTGTCGGCGCAATAATCGGCAGCACCGCCCCACGCCTCTTCCCATTTGCGGAACACGGTGCTGCGGATTTCCGGGTCCTCATCACTCAGCTTGTTGAAGGCTTGCCCGGCAGACAGCAGCTTCATTCCTTCCCCGTCCTCAAATGGAATCTGAATGGAGCTGACGATCGTCTCATAGTGCTCGCTCCAGCCATGATACCCGTCAACGGCAAGCTCAAGCGCCAGACTCTCAAGCTCCGGGCTCATCTTCTCACGGGCCAGATTCCGGCTCTCACTGAGGACGAATTTCAAAGGGGCAATCTCCGGCCGGGCCATCCACTCCGTCCATACCGCATCCGCAGTCTGGCGCAGCACGTTGTCAAAAGCAGCGCTGATGCCTTCATATCCGGCGCGCATGCCGGTTACCTTCGCTGACAGCCTCACAGCTCCTTTGTCCTGCTGGTTCTGTGCACCCAGACATCCTGCGAATTCAGCAGCCTGTGTAAGGCGTCCGGCGCAGCTCTGCAGAAGTGCAATCACACTGTCCAAGGACTCCGTTCCGGCAGCATCTGCCGGGGAGACAGCAGCAGCTACCTGCACGCGCAATTGTTCAATATCCTCTTCCAGGCTGCTAAGGAAACGCTCAAACTGCGGCGATGCCGAGCCTCCCGGGAAAATAGACTCCAGTTCCCATGTCAGGGATAACGGTTGTTTCATATGTTCTCACCGTTCCTTTGTAATCGATTGGTTTTCTTTGTGTTTGTGCTGCAGCCATGTTAAAGTGAATTACAATACTACAGCATAAATTTTAAGGAGGTAATCCTTGTGAAGCCACTGCAAATATCGCCGGAAACGGCCATTACACTATCCAAACAACTCGGCGTTCCGCTGGAACACCTGATGCATATGCCCCAACATATCCTGCTGCAAAAAATTGCTGAACTGTCAAAGAAGCAAGACGCACAGCCAGCTGAAGGCGGCGCAGCCGCCCCGTCTCCGGAGAAGGACAAGCAATGATCCCCTTCAGCCACACCTGGCCTTATGACATTATTCTGGGAGATATGTACGTCCAGTATTGCCCGTTCTGTGACCGGGAGAACGTGCTTCTGCCAATGAAGCCCAAAGAGCTGCAGAACGTCCGTGACGGCAAAAAAAAGCTGCTCGTCTTCCCCTGCTGCAGCGCAAGCCCGACGGTCATCGACAATGATGCCGACTATCTGCTATTCGACCGGGCTGTCCGCTAACCTGCAGTCAAAGAGCAGCAGCTCTAACTATAGCTTTGCCCCCGGAAAGGCGCAGAAGAAAATCCTCTTCTGCGCCTTTTACCTGCAAGCAGTTCCGGCTGTGAGCAGGCTGCTTGAGAGTGCTATGTACCTGCAGGAAGCCCGTCAGGATCAATATCTTCCCCGCGCATCTGCTCCCGCAGAATGGCCCACTGTTCACGCGCAGCCCGGATCATTGCCGCATCCGTAATGCGCTGGTCGTTAATCAGGCGGGAGAACCACTTGACCGCGGTGGGGTATTCGCCGAGGCGGCGGTTCAGCTCCCCGATCAGATACATCAGCCGGGCATCATTTCCGCCCAAGGAATCATTCTCGAAGACGCGTACGTACTCCTCAAGCGAATAACGCAGGAAGCGCTGCTCCTGGACTGTGTCCCCCTTGTACCTGTACATCCAGGCAATATGATGAAGCAGGCTCGCAATAATCCGTTCCTTATCCTTAATGCTCTGGGCGCAGATCAGCGCCAGCTTGTACGTCTCCAGAGCTACTTCCCAGCTGCGCTTCTCACCGAAATCACGGGTTGTCCAGCGGTTACCCACCTGCGCGTCAAATGACTTGCGCTGCCAGTCAGCCAGTTTATCCGCGGAATTCTCCGTGGAAGCAAACCCGCATTTCGGACACACACGCACGACATAATAGTCGGGATTCTCATCCTTATAGTACGAGCAGAAGTCCGCATCCCGGCGGATCGCTTTTTTCAGGCTGGGACGCACTCTTGATGTTGTAAATTCATGTTCACAGTTGCAGCATGTAACCTTAATAGCGTACAGGGGTATTAAATCCGGCAAAATGCCCTCATCCTTTCACAACAACTCTTATTCACGGGGCATGTTGACAAAATGATGCGCAGGACCCGCCAGCCGGCTGAGCACAAATGAGCGCAAAGGCTCCTCTACACCTGTCTCCTCCAGCGCTTCCTTCATACAGCCCAGCCAATCATCCGCCAGTTCCGGTGTAATCGGAATATGCATATGCCTGGCTCTCATCATAGGATGGCCGTGCTCCTGCGAGTAAAGTGCCGGCCCGCCAAAGAACTGGCTTAAGAACTGATACTGCTTCTCCATCACAGGTGTGATATCTTCAGGAAATAATGGGCTAAGCTGTGGATGCAGCTGTACCTTGGAGTAGAACACTTCCACCAGGCGGTGAACGCCCCCGGCACCTCCCAGCTTATCAAACAGGCTTTCTTGATGATTCATTGGAGGTTCAGCCTTCTTTCATTCAAATTTGACAGGCAGCCTGCACTTATTATACCAAAAAATGCCCGGTGATACTTGCATCGATTAGCACCAAAATGCCTCCGTAAAGTGGGGCTTTAGCTTCAAAGTTGACCCGGGTGCTCTGCATGGGCCCAAAAACAGATCTGAATTTATCATAAAAAAAGGATGCCGAACCTGAGTCCGGCACCCGTGACATATTCTAGTAGGTTCTAAATTCTTCATCACCGGGCGGGACAAGCGAGACCCGGATTACATATACAAAGGCACAAACCAGAACTCCGGCAACTACACTCATCACCATCACTCCATCCCGAAATCATTTTAGATTAAGATGTGCATTAATTAATTTTTATTTTATCATAATTTCAGCGAAAAAGCACCGTAAAATGTAACCGCTTTCCGGTTTTTTTTGTGATGTTTGTCCCTACTGCGGCATACAACTAAGCATAGAACTGGAGGGAGCAATATGACACTGAACAAGCAGAATCGGCTACGCCATCCTTCAAGTGATAAGGAACATTTATGGCACAGCATATTTGATTTCTTATCTTTTAAAGCGTCCGGTCCGCTGCTCGGCGCTCTGCTGGCAGGCTGCATGCTGCTGATGCTGATCCATCCGGCAAGCTCTCTGGATGCAGCACTGCGCGGGCTGTCCGTCTGGTGGGATGTACTGTTTCCCTCCTTGTTCCCGTTCTTTGTCATATCCGAAATTATGCTGGGCTTCGGCATCGTCCATCTCTTCGGCGCCCTGCTGGATCCGCTGATGCGTCCGCTCTTCAATATTCCCGGCAGCGGCGGATTTGTCGCAGCCATGGGCTATGTGTCGGGCTATCCCGTAGGCGCCAAGTTGACGGCCAAGCTGCGGGAGCAGGGAATGATCAGCAGGCTTGAAGGGGAACGGCTGGTGGCTTTTACAACCTCCTCGGATCCGATTTTTCTGCTGGGCGCTGTGTCGGTCGGCTTCTTTCACGATGCCTCGCTCGGGCTGGTGCTGGCCCTTGCCCATTACGGGGGCGGCTTCATCGTGGGTCTGCTCATGAAATTCCACGGCCGTAACGATCTCCCGGACTCCGGACTTCCGGCCAAGGCGGCGGTTAATCCCGCTGGACCGGCCGGACAAGGCTCCGGGCGGCTGCGCACCGCGCTGAATGCCATGGCCGCCGCCCGCCGCCAGGACGGCCGGAGCTTCGGGGAACTGCTGAAGAATGCGGTTCAGTCGTCGCTGCAGCTTATTATTGTCGTCGGCGGCCTGGTTGTATTCTTCAATGTGCTGATGGAGCTGCTCGCCCGCGCCGGAATTATGTCCACCCTGTTCAGCGTTACCGGCTGGCTGCTGTCCCTGGCCGGATTCCCCCAGGGGCTGTCCTCCGCTCTCGTGAGCGGATTATTCGAAGTGACGCTCGGTGCCCGCTCTGCCGGAGAAGCCGGCGCAGCGCTGCCGCTGCAGTTCAAGGCTGCGGCTGCCGCCTGTATCCTCTCCTGGGGCGGATTATCTGTCCACGCCCAGGTAGCCAGCATCCTGAACGGCACCGGCCTGCGCTATCTTCCGTTCATGGCGGCCCGGACCGTGCACGCGCTGCTCTCTTCCGGTCTTGTGCTCCTGCTGTGGAAGCCCGTAACCGGCTCACGCCTGGCAGCGTATTTCAGCACGCTGCCCGCCGCTGCCGGTCTGGCTTCACCCGAATCCGGCCTGCTCAGCAGCCTCAGCCTGCTTTGCCTTCTGCTGGCATTCATGCTGCTGCTCTCTCTGCTGATTCTGCTGCTCGGCAAGCTCCGCCGTCCGCCCGGCCACAGGTAATCCCGTACATCCGGTCAACCGGCAGCTGCAATTTTAGGGACTTTAAGATCCCTGAATATTGTGTTCCGGTTCAAGATTGATTATGATCGGTGTATGACTGAATTATACAAAGGAGCCTGTACATCTTGAGATATTATGTTCTGGACCGCGGAGATGAATTGTCCATCCAACTAGCGGAGCAATTTCACAAGCTGGCGGCGGAGCGGAATCTGGAGCTGGATGCCAAATCTCCGGAAATCGTGATATCGATTGGCGGAGACGGCACGATGCTGCATGCTTTTCACACGTTCATTGATCAGATTCCGAATCTGGCCTTTGTCGGCGTGCATACCGGCCACCTGGGATTCTATGCGGACTGGCAGGCCGAGGAACTGCCTACCCTGATTGATTATATGTGCGGGGATATCGGACCGCATAACCCGCGTATGGTCAAGTATCCGCTGCTTGAACTGGAGATTCATAAGAAATCCGGTTCCAGCTCGCATATTGCCCTGAACGAATTCACGCTCAAGGGAGTAGACGGAACAGTTGTTATTCAGGTGGATATCAACGATGTAACCTTTGAAATGTTCCGCGGTGACGGTCTGTGCATCTCCACACCGTCAGGCAGTACCGCATATAACAAAAGCCTCGGGGGTGCGATGGTGCATCCTACGATTGAAGCGCTGCAGATTTCGGAAATTGCTTCGATTAATAACCGGGTATTCCGGACCATGGGCTCGCCGCTGCTGCTGCCGAAGCACCATCACTGTGATATTTTCTCGCGCAAGGATCAGCGCCTGCTGCTCACGATAGATCACAATAACATCCCTGTGGATGACCTGATCTCCGTACGCTGCCAGGTGTCTGACAAAAAAATCAGCTTCGCCCGCTACCGCCCCTTCCCGTTCTGGAACCGTGTCCGTGATGCATTTCTGATCTGAAGTCTGCATGAAGAAACAGAAGACATCCGGGCTGAATAACACATCTGTCTTCTACTTCATAAAGCCGGAGATGCCCCGCCTCTCCGGCTTTATTGTGCCGGTTGCCGGGAGGCCTGCCGCCCTCCGGAATATCTGGCAGATTAAATAGACAGAGAGAATTTTCAAATGGTATAATAAATCTATTTGACAAAGATTGTTAAATTAAAAGGAGCGAATCTATTGAAAAAACTACTATCCATGATAGGCATCACCCTGCTGGCCCTCATGCTGGCCGTTCCTGCATTTGCGGCGGAGAAGCCCATCAAAGTCTACATAAACGGCACTACTCTGTCCTTCCCGGCGGGAACGCCGTATCTGAAGGATAACACCGTGCTCGTGCCTTTCCGTGTAATTTTTGAACAGCTGGGACTGCAGGTACTGTGGGATGCCAAGACAGGAACGGTTACCGGCACAGGAGCAACCCTGAATATCAGCCTTAAGGTCGGCAGCAAGCGGGCAACCGTTAACGGTACCGTCAAGCAGCTTACCGTTGCCCCAGTCGCCGCAGCGGGTACCACTTACATACCCTTGCGTTTCATTGCCGAGGCCACCGGCGGTACAGCGCTCTGGGATTCCGCAAGCCGCAGCGTTAAAATTACCGTACCCAAGTCTGCTTCCACCGATCAGGCGGAGATTACAGCTCTTATTCAGTTGTCCAACAAATATTATAATGAAGAGAAAGCAATCAGCTTTTATTCTCTGGTAGATTCCGAATCTGATAATATGAATTCTGTAGCAGATATGAATTCCCTGTTCCAGGCCTATGATCTCAAGAATACTATTGAGAGTCTTAAGATTCTGAGTCTGGCCGGAGATGAGGCTACGGTCTACACGGTGGAGACTAACATCCGTACCGGCGGTTACTATACACCGGATGAACGGTTTGAATATTTGTATACGCTGGTCCGCAGGAACGGGGAATGGAAGATCTCCGATATGGAGGTTCAGGAATCCACTGTACTCCTGACCCGCGAAGCAGGCATGAAGCCGGCTGTGCTTCCGCAAGGTGATGCGGCTGTGATTAAGGATACTCTCAGCAAATACTACCAGTACATGGGCGCTCAGAATGTGGATGCAACAATGGCACTGATGACCTCCTATGGTGAGGATTATGATGCTGCCGCCAAAGCCGATCTTCAGGCGCTGTTCGATACCTACGATCTCAGTTATTCACTGGGTACAGCCAATATCTATTACTACTCCGATGACGAAGCAGCTGTCTACACAGAAGTATCCATTAAAGACGGTGAGTCCGGAGAGAACTATACCCAGTCACTTATATTCATTATGTTCAAATCCGAGAGCGGATCTTGGACCATTGATGATACTTATCACATCAGCTTTGATACCGTACAAACCGCGCAATCCTAATCATCTAAAATTTATTTAAAGGATGTATGACCTAATGAAATCAGCCAAAAAAATTGTTACCGCAGCGCTCAGCGGCCTGCTGGCTTTATCCATCGCCGCTTCTCCTGCTGCATTCGCTGCAGATGCGGCTACCACCGAGCTCGGACAATCCTCCAAGCTGGATATTATCAATGAGATTATGCAGTATCTTGAATATTACAATGTCGAAGGCGTAGACCAGGATACACTGATCCGCGGAGCCATCGACGGTATGGTAAGCACACTGGATGATCCGTACAGCCAGTATCTGGATAAGGATGAGGCTGCTGAATTCGGGCACCAGGTGGATCTGGAATATGTGGGCATCGGCGTCCGCCTGATCTATACGACCAAAGAGCTGTACATCGAAGAAGTGATGAGCGGGTCTCCGGCAGAGAAAGCCGGACTCAAGCGCGGGGACACCATCCTCAAAATTAACGGCGTACCGGTGGATGATACAGCAGGAGATGAGCTGGCCGGCACTTCCGGCTCCAAGGTCACACTGCTCATTCAGAGAAACGGGGCTAATAAATCTATCGTCGTAACCCGCGGAGAAATCTCAGCCGCGTCTGTTAGCGGCGCAATCATCGGCTCGGGTGTCGCTTACATTGCAATCAACGGCTTCACACAGACAGTCGATGAAGAATTCGCTGTAATTCTCGACAAGGTGCGTGCCGCCGGAATGAAATCACTGGTGCTTGATTTGCGCGATAATACAGGCGGCTATATGGAAAGTGCCCAGAACATTGCCGCCAAGTTCATGGATGCCGGCATTATGATGTACACCTCCGACCAGAGCGGTGTTCCAACACCTGTAACCATCACGAACGGCAGCAAAATCGGTGTTCCCGTTGTTGTGCTGACGAACGAATATACTGCCAGCGCCTCGGAAGCGCTGACCGGCGCGCTCCGGGATAACAAGATCGCTACAGTTGTCGGCGCCCGTTCTTACGGTAAAGCACGGATTCAGAGCTTAATTCCCCTCTCCGACGGTGCTGAACTGAAGATGACAACCATGAAATACCTGACTCCAAGCAAAGAAGATTTCAACCATATCGGACTTGCGCCTGATATTGAGGTTAAGGGCAAAACCGCCCAGCTGATCACCGCACTGCAAATCGCCGGAATGACCGGAATTACCGCTTCCGGTGACGGGCATATTCTGGATATTAACGGTACTGCTTTTGCCGGAAATGTCGGTCTGGTTAAACAAGGCAATCAAGTCTATGCCTCCTCCCGTGTATTATCTGCTCTCGTGGAGAGCGAAGTATCCTGGGATGCCAAGAACAAGAAGGTGCTGATTACTACAGGTGCCGGCAAAATTTCCGGCTTCACCCTGGCCTCCAAAGAAGCCTTATACCAGGAGGGCGAGACATTCATTGACCTTGCTGCCTTCAAGAAGAAATTCCCGCAGCTGACCTGGAGCTACAATGCTGCCCAGAACCAGCTTAAGCTGTCGGTGAAATAATCCCTGCTAATACAAATTCATATATGTACAAAAAAGAGTCATCCCGGCCGCTGCGGCTGGGATGACTCTTTTTGTATGCATTGAACTTATGCCTTCCTGGTACATCAGCTGTTCTGGTTATTGTGCTTGTTCGGGTTATCCTGCTTACCCTGATGGTTTGATTTATGGTTATGCGAATTCCCCTGATGGCTTTGCTGCGCTCTGCCCTGGAATTCCTTATGGTTCTTCTTGCCTTGGCCCTCTTTGTTCCGGTGGTTCCGGCTCTGATGCTCACGCACGGGTCTGTCCTTGGCCGGATGCTCCCGGCCTGGCGCGTTAGCATTATCCTTCTCGCGGTTCGCTCCCTTGGCCGGAGTCTCCCGGTGCTCCTTCACATTTGCTGACGGCTCCGCTGCGGCCTGCTCCGTTTCTTCCTCAAGCCCCGGTTCAGGAAGCTCCTTAATCAGAATATCCTTGAAGGTTCCTTCCTGCGGTGACTCCTTCAGCTTATGCAGCACGAAATAAGCGCAGCCAAAATTGCAGTATTCATTAATATAATCCACCATGCCTGAAATCGCTGTATCCCGGTTCACCTTCGGATGATTATCCCGGTAAAAACCCTTAAGACGCAATTGGCTGTAACCCCAGTCGCCGATAATGTAATCGTAACGGTCCAGTACCTCACTGTATCTTCCGCGGAATGCCTCCGGGTTCCAGCCGTCCTTATGATCGAGCATAAGCTCGTAGCCTTTTCCACCTATAACGATCAAGCGTGTGTCGCCTGCCTTTCCATTTACTCCACATTCAGCTGCTTTAAGCGAAGGCTGGAGTTATTGTCCTAATGCCAATATATCACAATCTGCCTCATATTATAGCATGTGCACCGGGCAATTGCCTGTTTTTGTGGACCATCCTGTTTAACAGAATGGATAAAAACAGCGCTTTTGCTTCAATCTAAAGAAAAGCAGCTGCAAGTTGCAATTCATGCGGATGTATATATCATTGACGCGCCTGAAAGCGCAGGAGGTTGTGAGCATGCTGAGCCTATTCAAGCAGAAACGGCTGTGCCGTCCTTCAGAGGACGGTATCCGTTTCAGCGAGAAATATAAGGATTATTTATGGCGTACCACCGATAAATTCTTATATTTCAAAAAAGATACCACCCGGAAAACCCTGATATGCATGTCTGCAGCCGCCCTGCTCTGCGGCAGCCTGCCCGCCGCCTCAGCTCACGCTGCGCGTTCCTACACAGCGCCGGAGCTGAGCTCGGCTGCTCCGGCTGCCGGTGACACTAAAGAGCCACTTGCTGTTGCCCGCAAAGAACTCTATGAACAGATGAGTGCAGCGACCGGTATCCCCTGGTTCCGCTTCGCTGCCATTGATCAATATGAACGGTCCGTATCCAAAAAGAAAAAAGGTGCAGCTGCCGCCGCAGCATCTGACCCGGCGAACCTTCCGTCCAGGCTCACAGGCATCACCATTCCCGCACCGGTATGGTCGGGGCCGCTGAATCCTGACCAGGAGGACAAGCAGCCGGCATCTATCAGCTTCTTCGGCGGCTTCGGCCGGGACGGTTCCGGGGATGGCCTCGCCGATCCCGCTAATGATGCCGACGTTCTGTACAGCATGGCCAGTCATCTGCTAAAGTACGGCACTTCCGCCAGTGACTTCAGTATCGGCATCTGGGAGTACTATCATAACGGCCGGGCGGCCCAGCGTGTGGCCCAATTCGCCAAGCTGTACGAGCATTTCGGACGTCTTGACTTAACGGGCAGTGCCTTTCCGCTTCCAATAGGAACCAACTACGCTTACCGCAGCACCTGGGGCACAGGCCGGAGCTGGGGCGGAGCACGCATCCACGAAGGCACGGATTTGTTCGCACCGCATGGCTTGACCGTCCGCAGCACCTGCTTCGGCGTGGTAGAGACCAAGGGCTGGAACCGTTACGGCGGCTGGCGGATCGGAATCCGCGATATCGAGAACCGCTACCACTACTATGCGCATCTGATGGGGTATGAGAAGTCGCTCTCCCGTGGAGATATAGTCATTCCGGGCCAGACCATCGGCTGGGTGGGCAGCTCAGGTTACGGCAATCCGGGCACCCAGGGTAAATTCCCGCCCCACCTCCACTACGGAATCTACCGCGACCGCGGAATTACCGAATGGGCCTTCGATCCTTACCCGCTGCTGAAGCAATGGGAGAATCAGGAATACCGCAGGCTGAAAAAAAACAAGAAATAACAAGCTCTATCTGTAATCTCCCGCACTGCGCATAAACTGCAGCACTTCATCCATCATGCCGGCGCTGTCCGCGCTATGGCATACCATATGCACCTGCTTGCGGCGGGAGGGGATGGTCTGCTGCAGATACCCCGCGCTTTTGGATTTCACCAGATGATCCCGATTGCCCTGTACAATGAATGTAGGCAGCTCAAGCTCCGGATACACTGCGAAGCTCTCCCGGACCAAATGCTGAAACTCCCTGGTTGCCTTCAGCGGTGTGGAGCGCCATTTCCGTAAATAGTTCCTGACCATCTCCGGACTGCCCAGGGTCCGCAGGATCTGCGCCGGGTTAAGCGGAAATACAGGCGCGGAGAGCAGCGTCAGTGATTTGATATAGGGCTTATACCGGACAGACAACCCGGAAGCAATCAGTGCACCGGTGGAAAATCCGACCAGATGTACCCCCTCGGCCCCGGACAGCAGCATGTTCAGCTCCTCTTCCGCACTCTGCTGCCAGTCATGGCGGTCCGAATGAAGCAGGTCCCGGCGGGTACCCCCATGACCTTTTAGCGTAAATGTCCGGGTTATGTAATCATGGGCTCCCAGAAACTGCGCTAACGGTAAGACTTCATATTCGCCCCCTGTGAAGCCATGTATCAACAAACAACTGTCCATACCGCCCATTCCCCCCTTCTATCCATTCTACATTAAGATCCATTTATAGAAAAATAAACCTTAACTTCCCCGAAGTCAAGGTTTACTCTGTGGTTCCTGTTATGAATATCTGCAGAACGGCCGGCTATCTTTCCCACCAGGTCAGGCTCAGCGCTGAAATAATCGTTCCGACAGCAGCACTTGAAGAGGTAACATTGGCACTGACCGCCGCACCGGGCGGCACAATGATGCTCCCGGTAAATATAGGGGTGAACACTCCCGGCGCCAATTGATATGTGGCCAGTATACTCCCTCCTGAGATGACCGCAGTTGAGGACTGGACAGTCATGGCACTCGCGGCCGGGCTGGCCAGATTATTATTCACCGGGGTTACCGTGGCTGGAGACGAGACCGTCCCCCCTCTGACTAATGTAAAGGTTCCCGAGATCGAGGTCAGCAGTGAAGTTCCGCCAATACTGCCGCTGATCCGTGATAAATATAAGGTTTTGCCGCTGCCCGCAGGATTGTTGATGCGCACCGATATGATCGCCGAGCTCAGCCCCAGTACGATCGTAGCAGAGTTCGAGGCATTGGCCGTAAATAATACCGCTGACTCTGAAGCGCTGATCTCCGGCGGTGCGCTAATATCCGGTGACTGGAAGGTGTTAGTCATTTCTACATAGACCGGCTGATCATTATCGTTGATTACATAATTATTCGGCATAGCCCGCCCCCTCCCATTCTAGTTCTCCCACCAGCTGATGTTCCCTGTAGCCGCCGTACTGCTCGAAGCTGTTATTGTAAGGGTCAGCGAGTTGCCGGGAGGCACAATAATTCTTCCGTCAAAATCAAGAATAACCGGACCTATAGCCAGCAGCATGGACATAATGGTTGCCGGACTGCCTGTAGGTGCCGCAGCTGCTGTACGGGCAGTTGTCACACTGGTGACCGCACTGCCAAAGTTATAGTTAACCGGAGCCGTTGTGGAACCTCCGACTGTTGCATTACGCAGCAGAGTCAAGGTTACCGCCGCGGCTCCGGTACTCCCGACTACCCGCGAGATATATACCGTACGCCCGCTTCCGCCCGGATTCGCCACCTGCAGAACAAGCGGGGCAGCAGCAGTAACCGTCGCGGCAAAAGGAACCCCAAACAGCAAGCCTGACATGGCAGCTCCCGCCTCAGGCAATGTATCTATAGCTGGAGCAACATAAGTATTGACCTGCTCGGTATACAGCGGCTGGCTATTCTGATTAAAAATTGCATCATTCGGCATTTCCTCACTCCTCCTATCGGCCCTAGCATACTCTCATAGTATGCATCCGTGTGTACGGGGTTGTTTGGCAATCTGCGTATTTTTGCACAGTTGCCCCGCGCGTTCTCTTAAAATCCCCATATAGTAATATCACACCATTCGAATGGTTCCTGACCACCTTACGCAAACGGCAGCCTATATATGATATAGACCCAGACGACGGTTTGGGTCTTTTCATGAGTACGCTGGCGATATCTATTCTATGATGAAAGGATGAATACTTTTGCCGAATTTCAGTTCATTTCAGGCCAACCCGGATAATCTGCGCACACTTATTTTCGGCCGGGACCCCTCAACCCTGATCGACAGCCCGCTTACAACGGATGCCAGCGGAAACCTGACCCCCGTTATTCTGGGCGGTACGATCACTAGCGTGCTCGGCGCTACGATCACTGCCGGTACATTATCATCGGCTGGTACGGTTACTAACCTGCTGAATGGTACCATCACTAGCGTACTTGGGGCTACGATCACTGCCGGTACATTGTCGTCGGCTGGTACAGTTACTAACATCCTCGCCGGTACCATTACTAGCGTGCTCGGCGCTACGATCACTGCCGGTACATTATCGTCGGCTGGTACAGTTACTAACCTGTTAGATGGTACGATCACTAGCGTGCTCGGGGCTACGATTACTGCTGGTACATTATCATCGGCTGGTACGGTTACTAACCTGCTGAATGGTACCATCACTAGCGTGCTTGGGGCTACAATCACTGCCGGTACATTATCGTCGGCTGGTACAGTTACTAACCTGTTAGATGGTACGATCACTAGCGTGCTCGGCGCTACGATCACTGCTGGTACATTGACCAACCTGTTAGATGGTACGATTACTAGCGTGCTCGGCGCTACAATTACTGCCGGTACGTTGTCGTCGGCTGGTACAGTTACTAATATCCTCGCCGGTACAATCACTAGCGTACTTGGGGCTACGATTACTGCTGGTACATTATCATCGGCTGGTACAGTTACTAACCTGTTAGATGGTACGATCACTAGCGTGCTCGGCGCTACGATTACTGCTGGTACATTATCATCGGCTGGTACGGTTACTAACCTGCTCGATGGTACCATTACTAGCGTGCTTGGGGCTACGATTACTGCTGGTACATTATCGTCAGCTGGTACGGTTACTAACATCCTCGCCGGTACGATCACTAGCGTGCTTGGCGCTACGATTACTGCCGGTACGTTGAGCAGCGTAACCTCCATTTCGCAGCGCAGCTTTATCGAGCTTGCTACGAACGGAATTGCAACAGGAGATACCTTCACACCTCTGCCGGCCAATACTACGAGCGTGCTTGGCACCTATTCCTATTTTGTCGTGAACACCGGGGCCAATCCTGTGAACACCCGCGTAGAGATCAGCGCAGACGGAACAAACTATTTCATCGATACTACAGGCGATAATCCGCTGGCAGCCGGTGCCGTGGATGTTATCGTTCCTGCACGCTTCCTGAAATACACCCGTCTCTCCTATCAGTCTGCTACTCCGGGGGCAGCATCAACGATTAATGTCATTTTTGATGCCCAAGGAACGTAAGCCTTCCATCCGTCATATAATGCAGCATGCATAAACGGCTACGCCGCCCTTCGTAGGACGGCGTCCGTTTCAGCGAGAAACAGAAGTAAATTTACTGTACTAAGCTACAATTTCGTGAACTAAACAAAGAGTGCATGGATACCCGTGTACTCTTTGTTTCCTGTGCGACCTTCTGTGACTACATAAGACGGCCGCTCTCCTTCTGTCTGTATACCAGCCGCCTGTCAACAGCACCCGAATGATATTTAATTCGCCAAGGGAGGATCTACCGTGGACAAATCTGCCGGGCTTACACTCGGTGTGCAACTGATCGTCAAGAATGAAGCCGGACTCCTGCCCCGCTGCCTGGCTAGTATTGACGGTGCCGATGAGGTGATCGTGGTTGATACCGGCTCTACAGACCATACCCTAGACATAGCCCGGACTTACGGAGCAGCGGTGTATGAGATCCCGTGGACCCATGATTTCTCAGCGGCGCGCAATGCCGGATTATCCCATGCTGCGGCGGACTGGATTCTGGTCCTGGATGCGGATGAAGTCCTGCATACCCCGATCGGAACCATCCGGAGCCTGCTGCAAAACAGCGGAGCCTTAGCCTACACAGTGCGTATAGAGAATTTGCTGGGGTACAGCCCGGAGGACCGCCTGCATCACAGCAGCGTGCGTTTATTCCGTAACGGACAGGGCTTCCACTTCAGCGGCAGAATTCATGAGAGTGTGGATTCCTCTATTCTGCATACACATGGATCCGCAGCGATTCATAGCAGTTCGATCGAGCTTATCCATACCGGCTATCTGCCTGAAATTATAAGCTCCAAAAACAAACTCACCCGCAACGAACATCTGCTGTGCCTCGCGCTGGCTGAAGAACCTGAGGATGCTTTTCACAGCTACAATCTTGCGGTAAACTGCTGCCAGAACGGGCGGCTTCAAGAAGCGGAGGAACTGCTGCGGCATAGCCTCAATTACGCTCCGCTTCAAATTTCCTATCGTCCGTCTATCATCCGTGATCTGTGTAAAATCTATCTTGCAGCCGGAAAAGTAAAAGCAATTGACAGCCTTCTGGCCCGTGAACTGGCACGCTACAGCGACTACCCCGACTTGCACTTTATTCAAGGCCAGTCCTGGGAGATGCAGGGGCTTTGGGAACATGCTTACCAGGCTTACCAGCATGCTGTGGACAGCGCAGCTCTTACGGTTCCGCACAGGGCTTATGTCAGCGAACACGGTATGGACAGCTTCCGTCCGCTGCAACGGATGGGATGGATCGCACAGCAGCTTGGCCAGCTGGAGGAGGCCGCCCGGCTGTTTCACCGCTCACTGCAGCATCATTCCGTCTATCCCCCCGCGCTGCTCGGGATTGCTTCCGCCTTTCAGCAGCTTGAGGTCCCGGATGAGAATATCGCCGTCTTGCTGCAGCAGCTCGCCGGTACAGAGCAAGGCAGAGCAAGAGCTGCAATCCTCTGTACTTTAAATGAAATCGGCGCCCACAGGGTGATTGCCGGCTTACCGTCTGAGCTATACCCGCTGGAGGCGGAGACACTTATAATCAGACTGTCCTCCTGGATCATGACCGGCCAATACCCTCTTTTCAGGCAGACTGCAGCCGGATTGCGCTCAAACGGACTGCAGCTGAGCACCGGAGCATTGGATGCGGAAACTGCAAGGCAGCTATGGCTGCTAGAGGCATTATGCAGGTGGGAGCATGGCGAAGCACTGCCGCAGGAGGATGAGTTATCCGTGCCGGCGGAGCTGCGTTCCGGATTGCTTTTTATCGATCAGCATCTGGCGTCAAAAGAAACCGCTTCGCAGGCAGCTCTCACCGCTTCCGGTCATGCTCCGCTTCTTACTGAAATCATCCGGCTTGCAGTTAAGCTGGAATTCGTACCGTTAAGCAAAGTTATAGCTGCGGTATTCCCCGCTTGCAGGGAGGATCTGGCGGCCGTCCTGTATGAAGAAGGCTGGCGGGCCGAGGCGGGTGAATTATTCATCGCTCTTGTCAGCAGCAATCAGGCGCCGGAGGCTGGAACAACACTGCAATATCTCGGGGAATTGCTGCTTGATAAAGGCCATTATGCTGAAGCGGCCGGCTGGTACCGGCTATTGTCCGGGCAGGAGTCCGGGAGCGGGGCAGCAAACGCCGGATTGTCGCTGTGCTATCTGCAGCTGGCCCGGCAGGCTCTGGAGGAGGCTATAGGCAGCTTCAAGGGGGCTAAGGTCCATGGGCCTCTTCAGGAGGATCTGACCGCAACCGCCCATGCCATAACTGTGCTTAACCGTGTTCCCTGGCACACAAGCTGGAACTACAGGCAGCGCCGGAGAGGAGCCGAACCAGACTTATGACAAAATCGCGCAAACCGCTAATCTCCTTATGTATGATCGTAAAGAATGAAGCCGATACACTGGCCCGCTGTCTAACAAGCGTTCGGGGTGTCGCTGATGAGCTCATAGTTGTTGATACAGGCTCTACCGACTCCACAGTTTCTATTGCCCGCAGCTTCGGTGCCCGGATTATCACGCACCGCTGGAGCGGGGATTTCGCCGCGGCACGCAATGCCGGCCTGGCCAAGGCCAGAGGAAGCTGGATTCTGGTACTGGATGCGGATGAAGAGCTGGAGCCGGGGAGTAAAGATGAGCTGCGGGCATGCGCGCAGCATATGGAGTATGAGGCTTTTTGGGTCCGGATTCATAACCATAAGGGAACTGAACGCTCTTCGCAGACCCTTACAGTCAATCCGATCCTCCGCATGTTCCGAAGCCGGCCAGAGTACCGGTTCAGCGGGATTATTCATGAGCAGATTGCTAGTGTCATTGTAGAGAAAAGACCGGCAGCCGCAATGCACCTGAGCACTGTCATCGTTCATCACTACGGCTATGCGGACGGGGTTGTGGAAAAAAAAGATAAAATCACCCGCAATATCCGGCTGCTTCAGGAGCAGCTGGAGCGGAGTCCCGGGGATGCTTTTCATCATTTCAATATGGCGGTTGAATATATGCGGCTTGGCGAGTACAACCCTGCGCTGGAACATCTCCGGACCTCACTTGCCGGGGCAGAGCCGGATACAAGCTACCTGCATCTGCTCTATAAATACGAAATCCGCTGCCTGGCTGCATTAGGCGATTCAAGGTCAGCTCTGGAGGCCTGCGAGCAGGGGATTGCGCTTTTTCCGGATTATCCCGATCTGCATCATATTAAGGGGGCCTTGCTGCTGCAGGTTTCCGCCCGGTCTGAGGCAAAGGCCGCACTGCACCGGGCGCTGGACATCGGGGTCTCCCCTCCTGCCTACCATACCGAGAACGGCATCGGCACATACCTCACTCAAAGCCTGCTCGGGCAAGTCTGCCAGCAGACTGGCGATGAGACTGAAGCCATTGCCTGCTTCACGCGCGCGGCTCAGCTTCATCCTGCCCCCTGGCCGCTGATTGCCCGGCTGCTCCGGCAGTTCAAATGCGCCGGCAGGGAAACGGAAATCTGCGGATGGCTGGCAGATCATCTGCCCCGTGTTCTGGCTGAGGAGCGGCAGAGCCTTGTGCAGCTGCTGGTCAGGGACGGCTGTTATGCAGCGGCGGCTGAAGTGTTGGGGGCCGGGACGGTGGAGCGGACGGCAGCGCGGGATGCAGAGCAGACGGAGCAGCGGGATGCAGAGCGGACGGAGCAGCGGGATGCAGAGCGGATGGCAGCGCGGGCGGTGGAGTGGGATGCGCAGGGCACAGCAGGTGAGGGGGATGATGGTGAAGCTTCGCTACTCAGACTGCTGCGGATGGCGGAGGAAACTCCTGCTGCTCAGATAACAACCGGGGATATTGCCGCACTGCTGCTGCATCCTGCCGTTTCCCGGACCGTCGGGACAGCCATTACCCCGGCACAGCCTTGGCTTGCTTTGGCTGACCGGGTGCTTGCTGAGCTTCAGGCTGCTTCGCCCTATGCTCCGGCTGCCGCAGCAGTACGCATGATGCTTCCGCTTCCCTTGATAGACGAATAGGAAGGGGCTTTAAGGTATGGACACACCCGGTCTCTCACTCTGTATGATTGTTAAGGACGAGGCGCAGCATCTGGAGAATTGTCTTTTATCTGTGCAGGGGATCGTCTCGGAGATCATTATCGCGGATACCGGTTCGACGGACGGCAGTATAGAGATTGCCCGCAGGTTCGGTGCGAGAGTCATTGAGGTGCCTTGGGAGCATGACTTCTCCAAAGCAAGGAACGTGACGCTGTGCGCGGCCTCCTCTCCTTGGATTCTGGTGCTGGACGCCGATGAAGTTCTTGCAGACTGGAAGACTGAGGAGGTAAATCTGCTGCTGGAAGCGGCGGAAGCCTGGGGTTATTTTCTGCCATTTATCCATTATGTAGGGGGTACCGGCGGAGAGGATTATGTTACAGATCATGTGTGCCGGCTGTTCCGCAATGATGAGCGCATCCACTTCCGCGGCAGCATTCATGAAGAGGCAGCCTCCAGTATCTGGGCCCTTCCTGAGGGTCATATCGCCTATGCCGGCCTGCCGGTTCATCACTACGGTTATCTGGACGGCGAGCTGCAGCGCAAGGATAAGGCCAGCCGCAACCTGAAGCTGATCCGCGCCGCACTGAAGCATGATCCGGATAACATTCAACTGAAATACGCCCTCGGCACAGAGTATTACCAGCAGGAGCAATACGGCGCAGCCGCCGGTGTGCTGCTGCCGTTGCTGAATCAGGTTCCGGCCGGCTCAGGGTACACAGCCGATTTATATCTGAAGACGGCTTACGCCCTTCAGTCTGCCGGAAAGCCGGAAGAAGCCATTGCTGTGTATGAGGCGGGCCGGATTCTTTATGCAGACTTCACGGATCTGCTGGAGAGCTACGCCGGTCTGCTGGAGGAACAAGGGAATTACCCGCAGGCTTACGAGCTGCTTCAGGCCGCGCTGCTGAGCGGTGACGCCGCCCGGAGATATCCCTCTTCCTCCGGCAGCGGCACCAGCCGCACCCGCTGCTCCGCCGGACAGCTCTGCGAAAAGCTGTTCCTGTACGAAGAAGCGGCCGGTCATTATGAGCAGGCTATCCGCTGCAGGCCAGGCTCCCCCGCGGCCTGGGAACAGCTTGCAGCGCTGTGCCTGCTGGGGGGACAAGAGGAGCGGCTGACGGTCTTCACCCGTCAGCTGCTCCCCTCCTTGTCCCCTGACCTGCTAAGCAGGCTGGTGCCTGCCGCGCTCAATGCCCGCGCCGCCGGGTGGCTGGCGGCGCTCTGCGCAGCACCGCATCTGCCGGAAGCCGTCCGGCAGGTGCTCCAGGTGCTGCTGGGTACGCTGTTCCGGCAGCCGGAACAGCCCTGCACCGCAGCCGTTCAGCTGGAACGGCTGCTCCCGGGAGCGCCGGAGCAGCCCTGGCTGTCCGGCTATCTCTGGGCCTTGTCCTGCCGCAGCGGCGATACCGCTGCAGCAGGACTGTGGCTGGAGAGGCTGGCGCCGCACAGGCACGGCCTCTCTGCTGTGCACCGCTGCCTGGCGGAGCCGGCAGGCGGGGCACCGGTGTCTCCGGCGGCGCAGCAGCCGGAGACGGCTCTCCCTGACGGCTACCCTGCAGGGAGCCGTAAACAAGCTGGCAGCGGGCCCGCATGCCAGCCTCCGCAGGGCAGCAGACTCAGCCCGGATGCGCTAACGCCCGCGTCCGGCTGTCTCAACGCCCGGACAAACGGGCAGACGGGTGCAGATGCAGCCTGTCCATTATTGCAGAATATGACCGGAGCGGAGCAAAGCGCCGAGCAGCCGTTAAGCTTCCCGGACCTTTCTTATGCTGCCCAGCTGCTGGCCCAGGCAGGTGCTTGGGATAATCTGCTCCTGCTGCACAGCTTAACCGGAACAACTCACTTCAGGTGGAGCCGCTTGCCCCAGCCCCTGCTGCATGGGCTGCTGCATGCACCTGCTCCTTTTAGAATACAGTGGTGTGCTATGTATGATAGGCAGGCTCATGATTACATCTCGCCCGGCGATGCTGCCGAGTGGCTGCTATACGCAGCCCTGTCTACTTCCTGCGGGCTGATGCCTCAGCTGACTCCGGCAGACGAACATACACTTCGGCAATCCGGCGGAACTGCAGCAGCAATCGGTATCAGCTATCATAACCTTCTGCTTGCAGCAGAGGCATTTCCGCAGAGACAGCTAACCGCACCCGTTGCCGGTAACATCCCCTGGCTGCTGCTCGTCAGATCCGCACTCCAAGAAGCCCGACAACACCGGTCGATATAGCTGTCCGTAACCCGGCGATACACACATGCAATCATATTACCATCGTCACTCGTAATGCTCACAGCTTCTCACTAAAACTAATTATTTACAGTAACATTTCCTCCTGTCAGTTAGCCGCAACAGTTTGGTCCAAATAGAAACTTGATGCACATCAGGTCCTCAGCCTGCTTACTCTGCTTTGCCGCACCTCAAGCAACAGTTAGACCGAATCAGCCTGCTTCTAGCAAAATCTAGAGCCCCTAATCCCCTTATATATCCCACTTCTGGCAAAAATAAGGGCACTTCTGCCCCTGATTTTCTCCTATTCCTCACTTTTGGCGATATTAGGGGCACTTCTGCCCCTATTTTCCTCTTTTCGCCCATTTTTAGGAATAATAAGGGTGATTTTGCCCCTGTTTGCCTCGTATCGTCCACTTTTAGTTATATTAGGGGTATTTCTGCCCCTGATTTCAGCTATCTGCACCGGCAGCTTACGGCGATTTCTCCCCCGTTCCACCGCGGTGAAACCCTGCGAAGGAGTGAGTATTTGTGAGGATATCCCCTAAATACGAGGGACGGATCAGGGGTGCCAGCTCGCTGTTTGAACACTAATGGAGGACCATGAGGAGAATGAAGATAATGTAGCGCGTACGGCTTCGTCGGTATAAGTGAAACACAGATTAGCCCCAATTAGGGCTATTGAATGCAGACGGTAAACTGCACATAGCCCCTGCCCATACCGCTCCAGCAAACGAAGCCGCACGCCCCCCTACTCCCTCCACTCCACCAGGCGGGGCTGCGCATCCAGGATGGAACGGTATTGCTCCAGGCTGCCCCATCTGCCCTCGGGGTCAAGCTCCATGTAGCGGTCGTATTTACGGCGCAGCGCCTCGGGCTCCAGGGCCCAGCCGTAATGCTTCACCCGCAGCTCGGCAAGGAACCCCGGCAGGACCGCGTACGACAGCGGCAGCCGGGGAACATGATGATCCATCTGCGGAGTGAAGAAATAGAAATCAGGCAGATAACGGATCAGCGTGCGTGTATGCTTCGTATGGAGATCCCAGTGCTCATCCTCCCGGTAATGGGTCGTACCGCCCCAGAAATCGTAGATCCGGAAGGCCACCCAGTCATAGGCATCCTGATCGATCAGCCGCCGCATTTCCTGCTTGGCCCGGTCTTCATAGAATTCATCGGCATCCACGGAGAGCAGCCAATCCGGGCCGGTAGATACCGCCAAATCCCAGAGTGTCTTGCGCAGCTCCCATTCGCGTCCGAAGACCGAGCTCTCCAGCGATACCAGCTTCTTCACCTTGGCAAAAGACTGGCACAGCCGTACCGTCTCATCCGTACTGCCGTCATCCACAATTACAATATCGTCGACAAATCCGCTCAGCTCCTCCAGCACCTGCTCCAGATACCGGCCGCTTTCGTTGCGCACCTGCATCATCGCCGTCAGGCGGTTGCCGGAGGTTTTGCGCAGCGGTTCACGTCTGCTCTTCGCCACCTTTAGCCCTCCCCCTTACCCGCTGCACCGCTTCCTCCAGATCCGCCATCTCAGCAAAAAGCTGCCTCGCTCCCTGATCCGCCACTGCCGAGCGCAGGAAGCTGCGGATCGCCTCATGACGCCTGCCGTACAGCAGATGCAGCGTCCCTTCCATTACGGGCAGCTGCCCATCGTTTAACCCTGCCGGCCCGCCTGCAGGAATAATGTTCCCCGCGCTTCCCACACTTCCCGCACTCCCCGTGCTTCCTACACTCACTGCACTTCCCACAATTCCTGTACCACCTCCACTTGCCGCCCCTCCGGCCAATGCCGCATTCTCCGCACCACCCGTTTCACCGGCTTCCAGCTCAGCATACAGCCGCAGCGCCTTCTCCCACTCGGATGTGCCCGTATAATTCAGCAGCAGCTGCTCCCGGGCCTCCCGTCCGGGCAGCCGGCTCAGTATGTCAACGGCCGCCGCCCCGTCCTCATTGACCCTGTACAGCTCTGCCCGCAGCAGCTCCTGCCCGGCCTCGCCGCCGTCCAGCCACTGCTTCATTAACGCAACCCTTGCCCGTTCACCGGCCGTGAACGCGGTAATCTCATATTGCTGTACCGCAAGCTCCAAATTACCTTTTTTCGTCTCAACAGCTGAGAAGAATCGGTAGTGGGAGTGCAGACAATCCGTATAATCATGCAGCAGCATCAGCTCGAAGGAGCGCGCCAGATAACGCGCAGCTGACTCATCGCCGCACAAATACAGATAAGAAGCGGCTAAGTAATGCACTGAAGGCTGTTGCGGCATAAGCCCGCACATCGAGATATAGAATTCAGCCCGGTGCCGGCGCTGGATGTCCTGCCAGTCCGGCACCTCCCCGGGTGCTCGCGGCGGCTGCCATAATTCTATGAGCGCGCGGTTCCAGACGGCTTCATAATCAGCCAGGAAATACAGCACTTCCTCCCGGCGGAGCAGCCCGTAAGACAGCGGCTGGTCTCCGCTTAAATACACCACGCCGCTGCGGCGCAGATTCTGCTCCAGGTACAGCCGTTCCGATGCGGTGCCTACGAGGTCTGCTTTTGCCGCGAGCAGCGCGCTGTATTTATCCCATAGCTTGCTGTCCTCCCCTTCAGGGCAATATTCCAGCAGAGCAACGGTATAAGCAGGCTGAAGCGCAAGCACATCCGGAAGCCAGTAGGGGGAAGAGACCAGCAAAGTATATTCATCAGCCTTCATACTGTAGATCTCCGGCAGCGTCACGGGCCTGATCCCGCAGCGGAGCTGCTGGGCAGGCGTCAGCTGTCCGGCATAACAGACCTCGCCCCGGTCCGGGAGCAGCTCCAGCATTCTTTTATAAGGATAATCCTCCCAGGCCACATGGCTGAGCACAATATAATTCATCCTTCTTCGCCCTCCCCGCTGAAAGCCGCCGGACGGGCAGGACCGGGCTTCTCTGCCAGCCCACCGGTATAGCCGACCGACAGCGCCGGGTCAGGAGCCAGCACCAGACTGCGGAGGGAGCCCTCCCGCCTGACGATCCTCCCCGGAGTAATTCCGCTGCGGTGCGCAGTCCGTTCAAGCGGAAGCGCGCCGGGATATCCGTCTGTCTCCGCACGCTGTCCCGGCTCATCTGCCGCATAAACCGAGCTGACGATAATATCTGCCCGGCTATGCTGCAGAATCTCTGCCATACTCCCGACATATTGGCTGTCGTATGCTGCAGAGGCAGACAAGTAGACGACAATTTCGCCGCTGTACAGAGCTGAAATATTCTCCAGCGCATGCAGCCAGGGCTGCTCTCCATGGACGGTGATCACAGCATCCCGCTCCTGCACCGGAAATTCCGGGAATGACTGGCTCCAGCTGTCCCTGACCCAGACCCAGCGGATATTTCCGTAGCTCTGGCTTGCCTGCAGGCTCTGCTGGCGTTCACGGGAATCCGCTGCCGTCCAGTTCTCTTCGAAATAGACCACAGCTGTAACCAGCATACCGGCGGCTGAATCCAGCCCGAGCGGAATGAACGGCTGTGCAGGACAAGCCGCGAGGTCCGCCGGGACCAGGCGCGTATCCCCGCCGTCAGAGCCTTCCGGCAAATTCCATTTCCGGAGGTAGGCCTGCTCCTCCTCACTCCGGGCTCTGCTGCCGGCACTGTTCACAGCCCCTGCCTCCAGCGGATGCAGAACATGAACATATACCGGAGCACTGAGGGCAAGCTTTGCCCCCGACTGCCTAGCCCGCAGGCACCAGTCGGCTATGATCAGCCGCCGCCCGCCCAGCGAAGCATCTAAACCCCCTACTCTCAGCAGCAGCTCCCGGGCGATGAGCAGACAAGAGCCGCTGAGCACCTCCTGGGCACTCCAGTCAGCCTGCCGGTTATCCCGCAAATGCCCCGCATAAGCTGACAGCTCTCCATATCCGGCAAAATGCCGCCGCTGCTGCCCCTCTCCCCGTTCCGACGCAGAATAGGGTGCCACCACGCCTACTGCAGGATCATCAACCGGCGGCCACAACAGGTTCCCGAGCCAGCCGGGCGACACCATCACACAATCCTCCAGCAGCACGACAAAGGAGGTCTCGGCAAAAGCCAAGGCCTCATTCACCCTGTAATGATCTCCGGTAAACGGAAGAAACAGCAGCCCCGGTTCCCCGGCGAACTGCTCCGACAAAGACTGCAGCGGAAAATCAGCGGTCACCGGTACCGCAATCAGCCGGACTGACGGCCCGGAGTGCTGAAGCAGCAGCCGCAGGCATTCTGCCGACCAACCGGCATGCCGCAGTTCTACTACAAGCGTAATGCCTCCCTGCACAGGAAGCGGGAGCAGGCCCTCCCGTTCCAGATAGCTGTATCTCCCGGCAAGCCGTTCATTCCTGACCGCTTGTGCCGCACTCCCGTCCGTCTCCGTATTCCAAGCATTCATCGCCTCATAAGACATTCAGACTCACACTCCATTAGTCAAAACTGTGCTGTCTATAGTGTATGAGCGGGATGGTGCAGGTATCCCTTCATCTGCCATTTTCAGCAGACACGGGGTCCGTTAACCCGATTTGCTCCGCAGCGGCTGCTTTGCCATTTCTGCAGACATGCTCACCACCCGTCAGTCATGATGACCGGCTTGATCTCGCCTGCATTCATTTCCAGCTTGTCGATGCACAGCATCCGGTTGCCCGGCTCCGGGTCTCCAATGATTCTCCGGTGATAGACGATCAGCCATTCATCGCGGTCCGGCAGATGCAAATATCCGTGATGGCCGGGGCCGTCCGCTACCGGCTCCTGCTTCTCCAGTATGGTTCCTTTGTTATCGAACGGCCCCAGAGGATTATCGCTTACGCCGTAAGCGACCCGGTACGTGCCGTTGGTCCACCCGCCCATCGACCACATCAGATAATACAGGCCGTCCTTCTTAATCATACACGGCCCCTCCACATAACCGGGCGGGGTAATAGAACGGATCAATTGCCCGTCCGGGAAAGGGACAAAGCCTGTCATGTCCTCATTCATCCGGCATACATTGCAATGTCCCCAGCCCCCGTAATACAGATAGATGCCGCCGTCATCATCCTTGAACAGATGAGCGTCGATCGGCTGGGCGCCGTGAATGAACCGGCCAATCAGCGGCCTGCCCAGATACCCTCGGTATGGACCTTCAGGGGAATCCGCGACGGCTATCTCAAGCCCCCCGGTTTCACCGTCCTGCTGAATATCATTCGAGGCAAAGACCAGATAATGCCGGCCGTTATGCCCAATCTGGGTCGGAGCCCATACAGCTTAAGCCGGTGCTGCAGCTCCTCCTCCTCGCTCCGCTGCTTCTTCTCTGCTATTAATTGGAGATCGATCCGGCTTAAGACATCCGCTATTTTCTCAATCTCCACCGGCTTCAGCAGGTAATCATAAGCGCCATGATGAACCGCCTTCTGGGCATACTCAAACAGATTGTAAGCGGATACCATAATAACCCTGGTTGTGATGCCCTCTTGTTTAAGCCGTTCCAGAAATTCAAGCCCATCCATGCCGGGCATGCGGATATCTGTCAATATAGCCTCCGGGCGATGAGCCTTCACCAGCTCCATAGCCGACAAGCCATCCTTCGCTGCCGCTACCTGGTCCTCCGGCCGGAGACGCCCAATCAGATTGACCATCCCCCTGAGATGCCTGGGCTCATCATCCACGATCAATATTCTCACTATGCTCAGCCCCCCGATATTGGTTTGCAGCTTCGCTTCGCCGCAGCTTTGCCCTAATTATAAAAGCCGTAACGGCTTAATCATAGGGCATTAATATTGGATTGGTGGATTATGATTGTGCAGGTGGACGGAGTGCGGGAGGAAAGCTGTTCTTAACTGCATCAAGCACGGCTATGCCTGCGCAAAAGGAAGAGCCGCCTATTCACGGCGGCTCTTAGGGTTCCTGGGATTCTTCCTGGCAGTCTTTTTTATTATCTCTTCAACGACACGAAGGCCCGCAAGATTGCTGCCCCTGGCCCTCCAAGGTACAATAGTTGGATTTCCTCCACTTAATCCTTCCGGTTTGCTTGCTTTACAGAAATTAATTGGATTTATGCTACTTAATTCTGCCTATATCCCCGCAGTAAGCAAATCCGGCTAAAATTAAGTGCCGTTTTTCAATCTAAGCTACCAGAATCAGCGGTTCATCCAACAGCAGATGGAGTTTTTCCACTTATTTATTCTACTACTCTTACATCCCTTTACTCTCCGCCGCCATTATCAGCGCCGCTGTTCCCGGCGTTTGCGGACGGTGAGGAGTTATTGCCTGCCGGGGGTGGATTATTCTCTTCTGTATTCATATTTCCGCTTGAGCTGCCGCCGCCGGGGGCTGTACCCTCCGTATTCGCGCCGCTCTTCTCCGGGGTCAGTGACGGTGCCGGAATGGCAATGCCCGGTGCACTGCTGCCGTTCTCGCCAACAGGCTGGCCCTGGTTGTCATAATAGTACATCGGAACATCGCCGACGACCATCAGGTACGAGACCGGAATCTCCGTATCTACGATCTGCGGCTCCATATCGAACGGAACGACAACCGCTACCTCGGTAACGATATGAATAAACACTTCTACGAGAATCATGTTGATGCCGGCATTCTTCTGCCTTGTATTCAGCTCTACCTTGACTGCGCCCTGCGGCTCTATCTTGATCGGAATATCCGGACCATAAGAGGCAATCAGCGGACTGCCGAGCGCCTGGCCGAGCGGAATATGCTCCGTCCGGTTCTGCAGCTCCTGCAGGGTGGACTGGATGACCTCCGCTGCCTGCGAGGTAATCCGCATATGCTCCTTGTAGTTGAGCATGAAGCCGGAGATCTTGCCGCTCTGATCCGTCTTCCAGTCAATCAGGCCTTCAGCGCTTCCGCTGTCCTCAACCTGTGAGGTGATCGCCTTGTTGATTGATTCCGTAGCAATCTGCTTCACGCGGATCTGTGCCAGATGAACAATCGGCGGCTTCAAATGCCGCTCCACATAACGCAGCCCCTGCAGCACGCCCAGAATCAGCACCAGGCTCAGGATCAGCCAGAATCTGCCGCGCCTGCGCGGCCTGGCCTCCTTCCCCGGGTTCGCTCCCTGCCCTCCCTGCCGCCTGCCGCCGAAGAAATGGAACCACCGCGAGCCGCTTCCCCGGCCGGCTTTGCGCCAGACTCGCTGGCCGGGAGCGCCGGCACCTGCAGGCGGAACACTCTCGTAGCGCGTTTCCCCCTGCAGGTGCCGCCCCGCTGTCCGTGAAGGCTTCGCCACGAAGCCTCCCGTTCCCCGGCTGGCCGGCCTCCCCCCGCTTCTGGACGGCTTCGCCTGAAACCGTGCACCTGATCCCGGCGGCCTGAATACAGCAGCCTTAGACGGTTTAGCTTTGAACCCGGCCGGTCTCGCCAGCCCGCTCCAGCTGAGTCCCGGCAGCCGGATACGGCCAAGGTTCGGCATGCCTGCTCTCCGGTTCCCCCATTTTCTGATTCTGCCCATGCCCTGCAATCCCTCCCGACATGCTGCGGTCAAGCCGCCTCCATACTTATAGGCTATTCGGGAGACAGGCAAAATAACCCCACAATGTGGGGCACAGGGGTAAGTTTCCTTGTCCGGCCGCCGCAATTCAGGGGTACAGGTGCCGGAGAATTCGTTGTAGAATTAGAGCTATATCTATAGCGGTTCATTTGAGTGGGCTGCAAGAAGGGGGATGGCACCAATGGATCTGAAATATCCGATCGGCACTTTTCAATTTGATGAAGAAATTACCGGCAGTGTTACAAGTAACTGGATTAGTGAAATCGGGGCTTTACCGGGATTATTAAGGTCTGCTGTACAAGATCTGAATCAGGAACAGCTTGAAACAGCTTACCGCCCCGGGGGCTGGACTGTGCGGCAAGTCATCCATCATGTGGCAGACAGCCATATGAATGCCTTCATCCGTTTCAAATTAGCTCTTACAGAAGAACGTCCTACCATCAAGCCTTATAACGAAACGGAGTGGGCGGAATTATCTGACTATACTTTGCCAATCGAGACTTCACTTGTGCTTCTGGAAGCCTTGCACACCCGCTGGACGAAGCTTTTACACAACTTGACTCCTGCAGATATGGACAAGACATTTGTTCATCCGGAATCAGGAGAAGTCTCCATTGGCAGAAATATAGGCATCTACGCCTGGCACGGCAAGCATCATCTCGCACATATTATTTCCTTGCGCAGACGCAGGGGCTGGTAAAAGCGCAGCAGGCTCTGCTCTACCCCAGCCGCTTGCGCTTATCCTCCTGCAGATGGCCCCAGTGGCGGCGGACAAATATAGCAATCAGGATCACCACAAATACCGCGTACCAGGCAAGGAACCCGTTCCATTCCTCCCGGGGGACAATCAGCGTGGAGCTGATCGTGCCGAACAGCCAGATATAAGACAGATTGCCGAGCACAGTCCCCCAGATAAATGCAGCAGGCTTAACCGGCGACACAGCCGACATCAGGTTGATGATATTGCTCGGCATAATCGGAATCGTCCGGAGCAGTACAAGTGTCCAGATGCCGTAACGGTCTAAGTATACCTGCCATTTGTCATACTTCTGCAGCTTATAGCCCCATTTCCGGTCAAACCAGTCAAACAGGTAGCGCCTGAAGAGGAAATAGACAAGGACCGCCCCGATATTGCAGGCTATCCAGCTGACAATCATCCCGCCGATTACATTAAATACGGAGACATGGAGCACAATCAGGATCGCCAAGGGGAAAAATCCGAACAAACTTTGCAGAACCGCGAGCGGTACTGTGGCGAAAAGGATATACGGGCCGCTGAGTCCAAGACTTTGCAGCAGCCAGTCAATCCAGGCATTAATGGTTTCAGTCATGGAGCTCTCTCCTTTCCTGACTCCTTGCAGCAGCCGTCTCCTGATTTACTATGAACATAAGGCAACCGCATATTAACGCTTGACGATTCGTTAATCTTCAAGAAAAACACCCCTCTCGGGGTGTTTATTAAATGAGTTTGCTTATGATATGTAGGTGTAAAGAACAGTCGTTAGCGTACAAGTTACAGAATTGTAGCCTATGTTCTTTCAATCATAGCACACATCGAACTCCACTGCCAAATCAGGGGATGTGGAAGATCATCCCTGATCTGCCACACCGGCCAGCCACTCATTTACTTTAGCTTCATTGTTATCTACCCAGTCTTTGGCCGCTTCCTCAGGGGACTCGCCGCCTTGAATTTTCACCATCACCTGTGCCATATCCTCCGGTGTCCACTTGAATTGGCTCAGGAACGTGTACACCTCGGGCATATCGTCCTTCAGGCCTGTACGCACCATAGTATGAATCTGCTCGTCACCGCCATACACATTCTTCGGGTCCTCCAGATACTTCAGATCCATATTCGCGAACATCCAGTGCGGCGTCCAGCCGGTCACTACAATCGGTTCGTTATTGTCAAAAGCCTTCTGCAGCTCCTGTGCCATCGCTGCCGAAGAGCTCTCCAGCAGGGTATAGCCACTCAGTCCGTAGGCTTCAAGCGCAGTTTCCGTAGCCGTCATAATTCCGGCCCCCGGTTCGATCCCGATAATCCGGTTGTCCAGCGAAGCTGCCACTTCCGGTTTGTTCAAATCCTCAATGGAGTTTACATCCATATAAGCCGGAACAGCAAGACCTATCTTCGTTCCGTCCAGATTCACGCCGGCATCTTCCATATCGTTGCCGTATTTCTCCAGGTAGGAAGCATGCGTACCCGGCAGCCAGGCAGCGACCATTGCGTCGGCACTGCCGTCAGCAACACCTGCCCACATCGGTCCGGCATCGACCTGCAGCATCTCCACCGTAACGCCCAGCTTAGATTCCAGTACTTCCTTCACAACGTTCGTACTGGCAATTTCGGAATCCCAGGCAACATAAGCCAGCTTCACAGTGTCCTTATTGTTAGACGAACAGCCGGCAATCACCGTAACGGCCAGCAGCAGTATAACCAGGCTCAGACGGGCAAACTTATTTGTTTTGAAATTAAACATATATTAAACACTCCTTATCCTTGAGTTTTAGGTTTGAACAGCTTCTGCGTCAGACGGTCCAGCAATATCGCAATAATAACAATGGCAATCCCTGCTTCGAAGCCCGCTCCGGTCTTGGCCTGTGATACCGCACGGTACACATAAGCCCCGACCCCTTGGGCACCGATCATGGACGAGATAACCACCATCGACAGCGAGAGCATAATCGTCTGGTTGATACCGGCCATAATGGTCGGGAGGGCAATGGGCAGCTGCAGCTTGAACAGCTTCTGGCTTGCCGTCGAGCCGAAGGCATCCGCAGCCTCTACCAGCTCCGGTGAGACCTGGCGGATTCCGAGGTTCGTTAAGCGGATCGTTGGCGGGATCGCGAATATAATAGAAGCAATGACGCCGGGAACTACACCCAGCGAGAAGAAGGATACCGCCGGAAGCAGATAGACAAACGCCGGCATCGTCTGCATAAAGTCCAGGATGGGTGTCGCAATGTTCTGAAATGTCCGGCTCTGTGCGCACAGCACACCCAGCGGCACTCCAATGATTACAGCCAGCAGTGAAGCCGTCAGCACCAGCGCCAGTGACTGCATCGAAGGGTCCCATAATCCGAGATTATCAATCAGCAGCAGCCCTACGACAGCGAACAGCGCCATCCGCCATTTGCCGATCCAATAAGCCAGTGCAGCAATAAGAATGATTAATACAATGGCGGGCAGGAAGGTCAGCGCTGCATTAATGCCGCTTACCATTCCGCCGATTACCGCATGAATGAAATCAAATAAAGGGCCGAAATAAGCCGTCAGCCAGTCTTCGAGCCATTCTACGCCCTTGCCAAGGGGGATTTTGGGAAGATTCATGAAGCTGCACCTCCTTCCGGAACCGCATTGCCGGCAAGTGCGGACAAGACAGCCCCCTTGATTACAATACCTTTCAGTTTGTTCCCTTCATCAACAACAGCGACCGGCAGATGAGTCCCGGACATCAGCTCGAACAGATCATTCAGCAGCGTATCCGGATGAACACGGGGAATTTCCCGCTGCATCACTTCCAGGATGCTGCGGTTCTCCTTCAGCGCCTGCGCTGCATTATCCGCCGTAAGCACACCCTGCAGCCTCATCTCATTATCCGCCACATAGAGGCTCGACACCCCGCTGTCCCGCATAAGCTGCAGGGCCACCCGGGGGCCGCGTTCCGGACGGATCATCTCCGGCTGGCGCATCACATGTGCAGCGGTGAGCACCTTGGACAAATCGACATCCTCCACGAAGCGCTCCACATATTTGTTCGCAGGCTGGATAAGGATTTCTTCCGGCGAGCCGATCTGGACGATCACGCCGTCCTTCATCAGGGCAATCCGGTCGCCGATCCGCAGCGCCTCATCCAGGTCATGCGTTATGAATACTATCGTCTTCTTTACTCTCGCCTGCAGCTCCAGCAGCTCCTGCTGCATATCCTTGCGGATCAGCGGATCAAGCGCGCTGAACGCTTCATCCATCAGCAGGATATCCGGATCATTGGCCAGGCCTCTGGCCAGGCCGACACGCTGCTGCATGCCGCCACTGAGCTGATCCGGGCGGTGGTTCTCCCAGCCCTTCAGGCCTACCAGCTCAAGGGCCTCCATAGCAAGCTGTGTGCGCTTGCTCTTCTCCACACCTTGAACCTCAAGCCCGTATTCAGCGTTAGCCAGCACTGTGCGGTGCGGAAATAATGCGAACTTTTGAAACACCATCCCGATGTTCTTGCGCCGGAACTCTCTCAGCTGCTCAGGATTCATCCGGACCACATCCTTGCCCTTGAACAGGACCTGGCCTCCGGTAGGCTCAATCAGCCGGTTCAGTAACCGGACAAGCGTCGACTTCCCGCTGCCTGATAAGCCCATAATGACGAATATTTCGCCTTCTTCAATGCTGAACTCAGCCTTATTGACTCCAACTGTCAGCTTCACTTCCCGGGCAATCTTCTCTTTGGACCAGCCTTGTTCTAATAATGGAAGTGCCCGTACTGCATCATGACCGAATACTTTGGTAAGCTGTTTCACCTCTATAATTGCCATGGTGACCTCCTTCTCTCCATTTAAGTTCTCAGGTTAGTTCTCCTGAACTAGTGTAACGGACTTGTGAAAAGTCATGCAAAGCTCATATTCGCTAAAAAATTAGTGTACAGTTTTAACTTTACGAACTTTACGTATAGAATACTCCGTTTAACGCCAAATTCCGTTCCGGTTGAATTCTTTACTTATTACTAGGGATTTGATTACAATACATTGGAGAGGTTTGTATCTGTAAGCTTAATCCTCAGGAGGGACATCATGAACGATTTAGATGGGCTTCTGCCCGAGCAAATAGAGCGAATCAGCAAAGCCCGCGAGCGGGTAATTGATTCCATCGGCAAAAATATGGACTTATACGGAATTACCTTGTCCATCGGGCATTTATATGGGTATATGTACTTCAATCAGGGCCCGGTCACGCTGGATGAGCTGAGCCGCACCATGGGCATGAGCAAGACATCGATGAGCACCGGGGTACGCACACTGCTGGATCTGAAGATGATTGATAAAGTCTGGGGAAAAGGCACGCGCAAGGATTTGTTCGAGGTTGTTCCCGATTGGCATCAGAATTTCAGTGATTACTTCTCTATTAAGTGGAGAAAAGCCGTCGAGGGCAATATGACTGCGCTTAACCGCTCCCTGGCCGAAATCCGCCAGATGAAGAGCGAATATAGTGAGGAGCCGGGCATCGAACGCTTACTGCAGACCGATGAGGCTAAGATTGAGGAAGCCATCAAATACTACCGCTGGCTGCTGAAGCTGATTGAAGCCCTGGAGACGGGCAAGATTTTTGACTTTATCCCTAAAGAAGATTAGCTTCAAGCAAATCCCAGGATTTTTTTCCCGGCCGGGGCAAGTAAGACTCATTTCCTTCTGCCCTTGCGGACATCACAGCTCTTATTCACCGTTTTTTCATGCCTATCTCCACTCTTCTAGTGAAATAACTTCACTGGTGTCCGTTTAAGGCGCGAATTCAGCTGCTTTCCCGCAATTTAACGTCTCCTCAGTCCGTAACGCTAAGCATGTAATGATACACCTTCGCTCCTGATTCCTAAAATGCAAAAGCGGCCGTAATCCTTCTCAAGGATTACGGCCGTTTATCATGCTCTGCGTGCTGCTGTTTCTATTGACTGCAATATCAATACAATCCTTACGGATTCTCCACCAGACTGACATCATCGATGCAGATCAGGTTGCCTGCTTCGATGGCTGTGTTGGTTTCAGCGCTGTTGCCGGCAATCTTTCCCATCAGGTAGACCAGATGCGCACCGGCATCAGTTGCGTTGTTCATGGTGAAGGTATAGCTGAAGGTCTGCATCGCATCCGTCAGAGCTATAGCCTCCGCCGGTACAAAATGTTTGGTCCAGCCCTCATCATAATGCTCGACTGCAAGCTCGATCAGACGATTGATAGTTGAGCGGGCTTTGAAGGTCAGCGTATAGCTCTTGCCCTGTACAAGCTTCAAATTCCTGTAGTCGACCTGGGCGCTGAAGTTGTTGCCTCCAGTGAAATTCAGGGATACCTCCAGTTCCCCGTTCTTGACTGCCGCACTTCCGGGTCCGTCGAAGTACTGTTCCCAGCCCTTGAGTGCCGGCTCGGCATCAAATGTTCCATTATCCAGCCTGCCGCTAGGGGGATCGATGACCGGACCGCCTGTAACCTCTCTAATCACAATATCATCCAGGGAGATGACATGCGGAGTTGTATTTGCCGTTCCGTCATTCCCCAAGGTTTTGCCGATCAGATAGTTCAGCTTCAGCGGACTGTCATTGGTTACGGTAAACTGTGCGCTGTAAGTAGCCCAGGTTGCCGTAATATCAAACTTCGCAGGCGTAGCAGCTGAAGTCCCGCTGTACTCTACAATAATCTGCCGCGGAACCGTTGATTTAGCTTTGAAGCTCAGTTCATAAGTTTTGCCGGCTTCAAGCTTGATCTTCTCCTGGAAGAACTGGGTGCTCCAGGTGTCGCTTCCTGCAGCAGCAATGCCAATCTCCGCTGCGCCTTCAGTTACTTTGAAGGTAGAAGCAGGCGCTGTATTGCTCCAGATTGACCACCCCGCATTACCGGCATTAAATGAACTGTTGAAGACCAGATTATCATCATTGGCCAGAACGAACTGCTCCACTGATGACCCGACATATCCATCCGCTTCTACGGTGATCTTATAGCTGTCCTCTACCGGGAATACAGATGCATGAATCAGAATGCTTCCGGTTCCGATATCATACTGCTCCTCCGTAAGCGCCGTTCCGTTCACCTTTACCGTCTTAATCTTACCCGACCACTCCGCTTTCTCCGCAAAAGTAAGCCCGATCTGCTGCGATACCCGGTTATTGGTGCTGTCGGCAATCAGCTCCTGCGGCTTGGCCGGAGCATCCTTGACCTCAAAGTTCACATTGTCAATCACAATGTCATGCGCCTGCAGAATGCTTACGTTCTCCACTTTGCCGAGCAGGAACTTCAGTGACAGGGTATCCTTCGTCAGCTGCGTAAATTCGAATTCGTAATGCGCTTTATCCGGTGACAGCTTCACAATTGTGCTGTACGAAGGCGAATTATCCCCGTTCTCCGCCTTTACACTGATATCGCGCGCTACACTCGAGCTGGCATCGAAGCCGATGATGTATTTCGAGCCGGCAGCAGTCTTCAGACCGTTCTGGAACAGCATCACCGAGTATGCCTGATTGCCGGTATTCGTAATATGAAACTTCGCAGCCCCATCCGCTGCCGATGCAGTGCTCTGGCCGCCGTCCTCGGTAACCAGGCGTTCCCAGCTGCTGAAGCTGTTGCTGAAGTCTCCGTTCTTAAGCGGATAATAGTCGATATCAGGATCATAATAGAAGCTGGTGCGGACCAGCAGGAGCTGATCCAGCACCACGGTCCCGGCAGTGCCGCCCAGCCGCAGCACAAATTGCCCCATACGATCCGTGGCTCCGGCAAGATTCTTGAATACGGCTTCAGCCTCATGCTCACCTGCGGCAAGCTGTATCGTCTCCGAGGCATATACTGAACCGTTACTGCCCCGCAGCTCCGCTACAGCAGTCCGCGCGGATGAGCTGTCAGCATTGAAGGTCAGCCTGTAATCATGACCCTGCACCAGGAAGATTCCTTTTTGCAGCATGGTAACATCGGCATCCTTACCGCCGGTGCCTGCAATATTAAGCTTCAATATGCCTTCCTTAACAGACGGACTAACCTCTGCACCTCCTGTGCCAGCGAAATGCCAATAGCTGCGGCCGTCCGCTTCACCCAGATCAAAGCTGCCGTTATAGAGGTGGTTGCCGCTGCCGAGCGGGGTTTTGGCACCATCATGGTCGAGCGGAATACTGTCTATTTCTTCAAGCCGCGCATTGCCCAGCCAGACCGGTGAAGCATTGGTGCCCATATTGAACTCAATCCGCGCTGCGTTATCCGAATCGGCTTTCATTTGGAACATAGTCTCGTAGTGCTGAAGCTGTGATGTCAGATCAGCCTTGAAGGCCGGTGAGTACGCCGGCCAGTTCAGCTGCGCCCCGCCTGTCAGCCGGACGGCAATATTCCGCGCCGTGTCTGTCTTGGCATCAAAGCTCAGCTTATAATATCTGCCCTTGGCTACCGAGACAATAGACTGCGGCTGAATCGAATAAGAATTCCCGCCCGGGCTGCTGATGTTCACCTTAAGGAAATTACTTCCCTCAAGCGGCTCCAGCGTAAGCGCCGCGTTTGCCCCTTCGTCCTTATACAGCACCCAGTGCGCTGTATCCGGAATGCCCATCCCGGCATCGCCCTCTACAGTTTCAGTGAATCCGCTGTTATGAATGAAGTTACCGTCTGCAAGCGGCAGCTTAGCCCCTTCCAGGTATGGTTCCTTCTCGAACTGAACCGGTACCGGTTCACGGTATTCACGTCCGGTCAGCTCATATATCCGGACATAATCAATCTCCATGGAGCTCGGGAATACCGTATCCTCCGTAGGATTACCGTCAAAGTTGCCGCCTACCGCCAGATTCATCAGCAGATGGAACTTCTGGTTGAACGGTGCCGGATAAGCATTCATAGCCGGCATGCCGCTGCTGAAGCTGTACCAGTCGTTCTTCGTGGAGAATAAGATTCCGTCTACATACCAGCGGATTTCACCCGGCTCCCACTCAATGGAATAGGTGTGATAATCCGCAATAGTCGAATTATCCGGCAGTACATATTCTGTACTGGACAGTGTATTGTTCGGCCACTGGGAGCCGTAATGGATCGTACCGGCTACCTCATGCGGGCGGCTGCCCCAGCCTTCCATAATATCCAGCTCTCCGGAGGCAGCCCAATTGCCGTATTCGTAATTCTCCGGCAGCATCCAGATCGCCGGCCAGAGTCCTTTGCCTGTCGGGGCTTTTGCCCGAATCTCAAATTTGCCGTACTTTTTGCTGTATAACCCTTTGGTCTTGATCCGTGTGGACGTATATTCTTTACCGCCTACAGCTTCCTTGTGTGCGGTGATGATCAGCTTGCCGTCCTGTTCCTTCACGTTCTTCGCGTCGCTCGTGTACCACTCCAGCTCATTGTTGCCCCAGCCCGGATTGCCGACTGCCATTCCGTCTCCAAGGTCATAGGTCCACTTAGCCGGATCAATGGAATTATCATTGAATTCATCATTCCATACAAGACTCCACATCTCACCGGCAGGTGTTGCTGTCGGCACTGGCGTTGGGACCGGCGTCGGTGCAGCCGTAGGTGCTGGAGTCGGTGTCGGCGCAGCTGTAGCCGGAGTCTCTCCGCCGCCTGCGGCAGGCGCCTGGCCGGCCAACGGTGCAGCCGGGTTCAGATTACTATGGCTGCCCTGCTTGAGCGCAATAGCCCCGGCAGTAACGCCTTCAGCCTGATTATCCACCAGCCCGAAGCTGCCGCTGCCCTGAATCGTCAGGCCTTTGGCGCCGGCCTTAATCAGCAGCTCTGCAATCTGCGCTTTATCCAGCAGCTCAATCTTGCCGGATGTGCCCCAGACGAGCTTGCTTAGCTTGCCGGAGAAATTCAGCGTAACACCACTGGCCGTATCCGAAGTAGCGACCACGCCGAAATTCCCCTTCAGGCTCACAAGCTTATCCCGGAGGGACAGCTCAACATTACCGAAGCCTTCTCCGGTGAGGCCGGCTTCTTCGAGGCTGGCAGCGGAGTTCAGCTGTACAGTGCCAACCCTGGTTGTTCCGCTTGCCACAATACGGACCGGGCTGCCCGGCTTCGCCACCTGAACAGAGTTCAGGGTGCTGTTATTCAGGCTTACGCTATGCTCCCCGCCGCCGCGGATGAAGGTCGTACCCTTCACCTCTACATTATCAAGCGTAATATTTCCTTCACCGATTCCCTCAGTGAGATACAGATTACCCTCAATTACACTGTTCTTCAGTGTAATTCCTTCATGGTTCAGTACCAGGTTCCCTTGCACTGTGCCTAATACAGCTTCACCCGCGGAGGACTTAAGCTCCTTCACCAGCAAGTCGGTAATCTTAGCCAGCTCCGCACGGGTGATCCGTCCGTCCGGCTTGAACAAGCCGCCGGGATAACCCTGAATATAACCGCCTGCTGTAAGCGCGGCTGCGGCCGCAATTACTTCACTGCCAGCACCCGCCAGATCGCTGTACCCTGTCTGTGCCTGATTACCTGCCTCCAGCCGGGCAATCTTCTGCAGGGCAACCACAGCCTCCCCGCGTGTCAGCTGAGCAGCAGGGCGGATCTGCCCATCCTCACCGGCACTTAAATATCCCGCTGCTGCCGCCTTGGCGATATCGTTCTTATACCAGGCAGTTGACGGTATATCCGAAGGCAGCGCGGCAGCTGTATCCTTATAACCGAAGATACGGTTAACAATTGCCGCGAACTCCGCCCGGGTTACCTGCAGATCCGGCCGGAACGTATTGTCTCCATATCCTGAGATGACTCCGCTCCGGCTCCAGCGGTCAATAGCCTGCGCCGCCCAATATTCCGCCTTCACATCCGTAAACGCTTTCAAAGATACAGCAGCGGAGACTCCGGTCTGCAGAGGGGCTGTTCCCTCCGCCACAGCTGCCGGCTTGCTTTGCACAGGCTCGGCACTTGCTGCCCCGCTTCCCGCCGGTGACAGCAGACCGGTAATGATCAGCGCAGAAGCCAGCACCGCTAGCTTATTTCTCTTCATCCTGTTTATGCCTCCTCTAGTTATCCGTTCTCTTCTTTCCTGCAAGCTCATGATCAGGCTTAGTCCATTGCGTAAATCGAAATCGGTTTCGAAAAACTCCATACTTATGCCCTGAGTGCAATAAACCTTTGACTTGTTATGACAAGTTGAATAGACTCTAGAAGATACTGCTTTTAACAACAGCTGAGTGCCGGAATAAAGGTCTGTACCCGGATTAATCACGTTAGACCATCCTCTAGGCCCTGTTATAACTATCCTGCGGGGGAGACATTAGCATGCAAATGAATATTAAGCAAATTGCCGAACTGGCCGGGGTCTCCGTGTCCACCGTTTCAAAAATAATGAATAATTACAGCGATGTTTCCGACAAAACGAAGAAAAGAGTGCTGGAGATTATCAAACAAACCGGATACTCTCCCTCCAGCTCCGCTAAGACGCTGGCTACCAAGAAGTCTAATCTGATCGGGGTGATCTTTGCCGGTGAGCTGAATGTGGAGTTTACCCATCCCTTTTTTGTGGAGGTGCTCAATTCATTCAAGAAGCAGATGGGGGTGCTCGGTTATGATCTGATTTTCTTCTCGAACGAAAAGTTCATCAGCAGCGGCGATTATTTCTCGCGTTGTCTGCATTTTCATGTGGACGGCTGTGTCATTATCTCCGGGCAAAAGATGGAGCCTGCCATCCGCAATCTGGATATGAGCAATATTCCCTGCATCGGCGTGGATCTGGAGCTGACCGGCAAGAAGTCCGGCTATGTGATGTCTGATAATTACCAGATTGCCTCCAAAGTGGTCGAGCATTTCTACCTGCTTGGACACCGGGAGCTTGGCTTCATCGGCAGTACAGCTGAATCGGATATTTCCAGCCGCCGCGAAGCAGGATATGTCAAAGCCATTGCCGGCTTCGGCCTGACGATGCATCCCGGGTGGTTCGTGCATGGCGATGATTTCTTCGAGCCCAGCGGTTACGCGGCCATGAAACAGCTGATTGCAAACGGACATCTGCCCGGGGCGATCTTTGCCGCCTCAGACCTGCTTGCCCTGGGCGCTATCCGTGCCTTGAAGGAGCATGGCCTCCGTGTGCCTCAGGATATTGCGGTCATCGGCTGCGATGATATTGAAGCCTGCCGCTATACCAGCCCTACGCTGACCACGATCCGCCAGAACAAAGAGCGCCTGGGTGTGCTCGCAGCCCACATGCTGTTCGATCTGATTAATAATCAGTCAGAAGGCGGCTCCTTTGTCGTGGAGCCGGCATTAATTATCCGGGAATCCTGCGGCAGTCTGTTAAACAACTAAGCTGCGGCTTCCTTCAGGATTCAGTCTGCTGTCTGTACCTCCCCTCTACTTCAGAACTCCGCTTGCTTGCAGCGCGCATTGCGGAATGACGCTGCAGCTTCCGGTTAATGCCTGGCAGACAAGCTGCAAGGCAGCAAACCGAAAACGCTTTCGATAATATAATCTCTCATTTATTGTAAATCTTCAAGGCACCGTTTTTCTGGTTAGGGGGACCATTTTTCGGCTTGGCCCCCCTGTAGACTGTTCTCAGGCTAGAATTCTGCCTGTTATAGCGGAGCTGGAGCAGCAACCTGCGGATCAAGCGCCAGCCTGACCAGCTGGCCCGCCTGGGTAAGCCCGGCCCCGAATCCGTAGAGCAGCACCTGCTCGCTGCTTTGTACTTTTCCTTCCCGGATGCCCAGATCAAGGGCAAGCGGGATACTGGCCGCCGAGGTGTTGCCGAAATATTCCAGGCTGTAGAGTGCCTGTTCAAACGGATAGTTCAGCCGTTCACAGATCGGTTCAATCATCCGCAGATTGGCGCTGTGCGGAATGAACCAGTCCACCTCATCAAGACTGGCCCCGGCATTGTCCAGCACCCGCTGTACCCCCTGCGGCACCGTCCGGACCGCCCACTTGTACACTTCCCGCCCGTTCTGCACCAGCTTGCCGGTATCCGTAAGCTCCACGCCGTTGACCTTATTGGCCAGCCCTGTGCGGTACACATGCTGTGCCCCGCTGCCGTCGCTGCCCAGATGGAAGCCGGCGAAGTCCCCGGCGTTGCCGCCGCTCTCCACAAGCACTGCCCCGGCGCCATCCCCGAACAGAATACAGGTGCTGCGGTCCGTATAATCCGTAATTTTGGACAGGGCATCCGCACCGATTACGAGCACCTTATGATGCAGGCCTGAAGACACCAGCGCATGCGCCGTATGCAGGGCGTAGACAAATCCGGCACAGGCAGCGCTCATATCCAAGGCTCCCGCTGTCAGCGGAATGCCAAGCCGGTTCTGGACAATAGCTGCTACAGAGGGAAAAGAGAAATCAGGCGTGCTCGTAGCCACGAGAATCATATCGACATCCTGTACGCTTTTGCCGTAACGGTTCATCAAATCCCGCACGGCAGCAGCACATAAATCACTGGTGTACTCATCCTCACGGCTGATCCGGCGTTCCCGGATACCCGTCCGCTGGACAATCCACTCGTCATTCGTATCCACCAATTGCTCCAGATCATGATTCGTAAGCCGCTTCGCCGGTACATAAGACCCGATCGCTGTAATTTTTGCACCTGTCATAAATATCACCTCAAATTATATTTTTAGTATCTGATATTAGTACTTGGTACTAATTATAACTTCCCCCAGGCAGTTTTGCAAAAAAAATACTTTCCGGGGCCCTGGTGTGATCAATCTATCTTAACACCGTAAAGATATCATGCTACAATCTTACCAGCGTCAAGATACCAGAAAGGATGGCGGCACACCATTGAAAGATAAACCCTACCATCACGGCAATTTACGGAATCAGCTTATCGAAGCAGGCATTAAGCTTATCAACACAGACGGCATCAGCAGCTTTTCCCTGCGTAAGGTTGCAGCCGAGTGCCGGGTCAGCCACACCGCCCCGTACAGCCATTTCAAAAATATAGATGAGCTGATCTCCGCCATGGGAGAGCATGTTACAGAGCAGTTTATGGGGACACTTCACGCATCCGTTCAAGGAAAGGAGGGCAGCCCGGAGGTAATGTACCTGCTGGGGCAGGCTTATATTGATTTTTTCATGGAGCATCCACAGTATTTCCAGTTCCTGTACTACCATTCAGGCATCGTCATCGATCTGGACAACTATAATTCCGATAACTATCCGCCCTTTGTCCTGTTCAGAACAACAGCCTATGAAATGTTCCATACCCTCGGCCTGCCGGAGGATGATTTCTCCCATCAATTAATTACCCTCTGGGCGACGGTACATGGCATTGCTTCACTGCTTACCAATAACGGAGTGCATTATTCGGGGAATTGGCGTGAATTATTGAAGGTCCAATCTGTCTTATAAGGAGATGTGAATCATGAGAATGATTGTACACGATCTGCAGGAACAACAATTTGCGGGCTGGACAGACGGCGGGCAGGAGGGGCTGACGGTGATCTCGGACAACGGGACCATCCGCCAGTGTATGGGCTGCTTCGGCTGCTGGACCCGGACGCCTGGAGTATGCGTAATCCGGGACAGTTATCAGCATATGGGCGAGCTGCTCTCCCGGAGTGATGAGCTGATTATCATCAGCCAATGTATGTACGGCAGCTACAGCCCCTTTGTGCTGAATGTGCTCAACCGGAGCATTTCTTACGTTCTGCCTTATTTCGCAAGCAAGAACGGGGAAACTCATCACCGCCGCCGTTATAATCACCAATTCGCTTTATCGGTCCATTTCTACGGCGACGACATCACAGAGGCTGAACAAGGAACGGCGAGAAGTCTGGTCGCGGCGAACAGCCTGAATTTATTTTCTACAGGAAACCAGGTGTATTTCCATAACAGCCTGGACAGCGTTAAGGAGGCCATCGTATGAACATCGCCATGATCAACGGCAGCCCCAAGCCTGCTAACAGCAATTCGGCCGCTCTGCTCAAGATGCTGGACCCGCTCATAAGCAGCGGAAATGAATTGACTTACTACACTCCGAATAAAAGACCGCTCACTCCTGAACAATACAGTGAACTATGCCGCATGGATATCCTGGTGTTTGCCTTCCCGCTCTATGTGGACGGGATACCGTCACACTTGTTCAGGCTGCTGGCCACGCTTGAAGAATACCTCAAGGCAGGACATGAGCAGGAGATTTACGTCTATGCCATGATTAACAATGGATTCTTTGAGGGCAGACAGAATCATATCGCCCTTGAGATTCTTCAGCACTGGTGCAGACGGGCCGGTGTTCATTTCGGGCAGGGTCTCGGTCAAGGCGCCGGTGAAATGATGGGCTCTCTGGAGAAGGTTCCTCCCGGCAAGGGTCCGCTGAAGAACCTGGGCAAAGCCATATACAGCCTGGCAAGTAATATAGAATCCAGAAGCGCCGCCGAGTCCCAGCTGTTCAGTCCGAACTTCCCGCGCTTCGCCTGGAAATTCGCAGCAACACATTTCTTCTGGAATGCCACTGCCAAGCAGAACGGCCTGACGAAGAAAGATTTATTGAGACGGCTGTAGGCTTTTAGGGCTTTTTGTACGCCCGTTTGCAGGTAACATTATGAAACTGGCGAACAGGGTTAGTACAGCATAGGAACCAAAGAAGCGGGTCATCGAGCAAGAAGCAAATTATATCTTCATCTCTTAGAGGAAACCCAGGAATAGCTGTATTGTGTGCAATTAAAAGGAACTAAAAGTTGTTGCCCGGGTAGTATAGCTGCACTCTGTACAACTAAATTCGCCCTAATACGTTAAAACAAGCCTCCCAAAGCAGTTTAGTTGTACGAAATACAGCTAAACCCATATTAGTTAGAGAATCAGATTATTTAGTTGTATGAAGTGCAATTAGCATACCTTTTCTGGGATAAAACAAACCTGCGGCAAGCGAACTTGCCTCATACAGCCCGCTTTGAGCAGCGTTAGAGGGAAATTTACCTTTATTTCCCATCATACAGCCCGCTTCGAGCAGCGTTAGAGGGACTTTTCCCTTTATTTCCCCTCATACAGCCCGCTTTGAGCAGCGTTAGAGGGACTTTTCACTTTATTTCCCCTCATGCAGCCCGCTTTGAGTAGCGTTAGAGGGAATTTTCACTTTATTCGTCCTCATGCAGCCCGCTTTGAGCAGTGTTAGAGGGACTTTTCACTTTATTCGTCCTCATACAGCCCGCTTTGGCCAGCGTTAGAGGGACTTTTCACTTTATTCGTCCTCATACAGCCCGCTTTGAGCAGCGTTAGAGGGACTTTTCACTTTACTTGCCGCAGCAGGTAGCCTGCGATTTGCAATTCATATAGTAAATATCCAGTTCACGCAGGGCACTGCAGCCCTGCCTGACCGGATACCAAAGAGCCTGTTCCTTAACAGAATCAGGCTCTTTGGTATCCGGTTATTCGTTTACTCAGACTGAAGGAGGTATCGCTGCAAATCTGTCCTGTCCGCGCTGAGCGCTATTTCCCTGCCGGCTCCACGGTTACCTGCTCCACGAGCTGCTCCGGCTTCGCCGTATTCCGTGAGCGGCAGTTCAGGAACTCCACTTCTTCCCCGTTCTCGATATAAAAGGCTGGGCCTTCATGGTTCTCAATCCGCACCTGCTGGAACTGTACCTCCCGGACATTGCCCAGGTAGAATCCCCTGCGCTGCATGTTCTCCATGCCTGTCATCATATCGGGATGCCCCGGCACGGCGTGCTCAGCCATTGAGATATCGATATTGTTAAACGTAATCTCCGATATGTACTGCTCGGCAAGCCCGTACAGGAATCCTGCAGCGGCATGGACATTGCGGGCCGTAATATTGGCATAATGGATTCGCCGGAATTGCGGAGTCTCCTCCGTTACCGGATACGGATTCTTGTCCCAGACATATTTCTCCTTGCCCCGCGGCCCGCAGAAATAGTAGAGGTTAAGCGTGAAGGGACAGATAACATCCTCCATTACGACGTTGCTGACACGGATATCTTCAATGATCCCGCCGCGCCCTCTCCGCGATTTCATGCGGATACCGCGGTCTGTCTGCTTGAACACACAATTGCTGATCGTCACACCCCTGATATCCCCGCTCATCTCACTGCCCAGCACCACTGCCCCGTGGCCGTGGACCATGACGCAGTTCGTAATCGTAATATTCTCGCAGGGGATACGTTCCTCAGTATCTTCAGTGCCTGCCTTAATAGCAATGCAATCATCGCCTACATCGATATGGCAGTTGCTGATGCGGACATCCCGGCAGGATTCTGGATTGATGCCGTCCGTATTCGGCGAATCTGCCGGATTCAGGATCGACAGATTATCGATCGTCACATTGCTGCAGCTGATCGGATTCACGGTCCAGCTCGGCGAATTGATCAGCCTCACATCCCTGATCGTTACCCGGCTGCAGCGGTCGAAGCCAATCAGCCTTGGCCGGGGATACTCCAGCGCTTCCGGCCGATTCCGGTGCTTCTCCCACCAGGGGGCACCGTTGCCGTCAATCATCCCGCTGCCGGTAATCGAGACATTGGTCAGATCCGCTCCATAGATGCAGGCTGCATGCACCTCCTGCTTCACCCCTTCCCACCGTGATACCACGGCGGGGTAATCCGCCGGATCGGTACTGAAGGACAATACCGCTCCTGGGCTTAAGTGCAGCTCTATGTTACTGCGCAGGCGTACCGCTCCTGTCAGGAAGACGCCGGCCGGAATATAGACTGTGCCGCCTCCGGCACGGCCCGCCGCCCCGATGGCCTCGCGGATCGCGTCCGTTGCCGGCACCCCGCTGTCGCGGAGCGCTCCGTAGTCCGCTATATTAAACACTGGATGCCTCCTTATATTGTATTGTGTGTATCCTGTGTCTACTCTGGCAGTCCCGCACCGTTAACCCTTCATCGAGCCCAGCATCGCGCCTTTGGCGAAATGCTTCTGCAGGAACGGATAGACCATCAGAATCGGCAGCGTGGCTACCACAATTACAGCCATCTTAATCGTCTGATCCGGCGGCGGTACGGTACCGTCCAGCGTCGCACTGTGGTCCATCCCGCTGGCCAGCACGACAATCTGCCGCAGCAGCACCTGAATCGGCCATTTGGCACTGTCATCCAGATACAGAATCGCGCTCATATACGTGTTCCAGTACGTTACGGCGTAGAACAGCGAGATGGTCGCAATCGACGGCAGCGACAAAGGCAATACGATTTTGAACAGAATGCCGAAGTCGTTGCAGCCGTCAATTTTGGCCGATTCCTCCAGCCCTTCGGGAATATTCTGAAAGAAGTTCTTCAGGATAATCATATTAAATGCACTGATCGCCGACGGGAGAATTAATGCTGAATACGAGTCAATCAGTCCCAGCTCTTTGACCACCAGGAACGTCGGAATCATTCCGCCGTGGAACAGCATCGTGAACACCACCAGGAAGTTGAATACCCGGCGGCCGTCCAGGTCTCTGCGGGAGAGGCCGTAGGCCATCAGCGCAGTGATAAACATGCTGAACACGGTCCCGACCAGCGTAACGCCGATTGATACACCCAGGGCTCTGAAGATCGTATTCGTTGAGAAAATAAATTTGTAGGCCTCTAAGCTCCACACTTTGGGAATCAGCACAAACTTGTTGGCAGCCAGCTCAGCGCTGGTTGTGAACGAGCCGGCCACCACATGGACAAACGGAAGCACCGTTACCAGCGCGATGATTGCCAGCAGTGTAAAGTTGACAGCAGAGAATATTCTGCCGCTAATCGTGCGGTCTTCTACCATTTCAATTCCTCCTGCGGCATTTAATAAACGCCTTCTTCTCCGATTTTCTTGGATACTTTATTGACGGTCATAACCATGATCAGGCCTACAATCGACTTGAAGAAGCCGATGGCGGTACTATAGCTGAACTGTCCTTGCCGCAGCCCGGCGGTGTAGACATACGTATCGATAATTTCCGCAACCTCCCGGTTCATGGAATTCAGCAGCAGATAGACATGCTCGAATCCCAGATCGAGTACGGAACCGATTTTCAGAATAAACAGGGTAATGATAACTCCGCGGATCGCCGGTAGCGTGATATGCCACACTTGTCTGAGGCGCCCGGCCCCATCCATACGCGAAGCTTCATACAGCCCGGGGTCAATAGCAGCTATCGACGCCAGATAAATAATTGTACCCCAGCCTGCTTCCCGCCAGATCACCTGAATGATGTACATCGGCCGGAACCAGCCGGGGCTGAGCAGGAAATTGATTTTGGAGAATCCGAAGTACGCCAGCAGCTCGTTGATAATCCCCCCGTCCATCGTCACCATAACGAAGGAAATCGAGACCACGATTACCCAGGACATAAAGTGGGGTACATAGACCAGGGTCTGGAAGAATCTTTTGAAGAAGGTGCCTCTAAGCTCATTCAGCATCAAAGCGAGAATAATCGGAATCGGAAAATAAATCAGAATATTCATCCCGAACAGAATCAGGGTATTCCCCAGAATGTTCAGGAAATCAGGCTCGGTGAACAGCCTGCTGAAATGCTTCATCCCCACCCACTCGCTGCCTGTAATCCCTTGATAAGGCTTGTAATCCTGGAAGGAAATGATCAGTCCGTACATCGGTAAATATTTGAAGATGATAAAATACAGTACGCCGGGGATCAGCATCACATAGAGTAATTTGTTTCTCCACAGCCGCTTCTTCAGCTCACTGCTGCTCTTGTATCTCTTAGGCTTCGGTTCGGGAGCTGTCCGGGGCCGGGCGGTAACTTCCTGCATGGTTTTCTTCCTTTCTCCTTGAAATAAAAATATTATATTTGTGGCGGCAATCCTGGATGCAGCGCTGGCCCGCAGAACGAACCTGCCTGGCACTGAAAAGACATCAGGAAGGCTGCCGGAGGGTCCTGGCAACCTTCCTTCCATCGTTTCTTCAGCATGCAGCCTAAGCTGCGGCATCCGGTTTATTTTTTGTACGCGGCATTATATTCTTCAATAATCTGCGCCCCGCCCCGGCTCTTCCAGTTCTCTACTTCTTTCTCGAATCCGGCTTTGTCAAGCTGACCATACATGTACTTATAAGTAGCATCGGTAATGATCTGCTGCAGCTCAACACCCTTGGCGGTGTAGGTTGCCGAGTCAAGTGCTGCGGTTGGATCTGCGACCCCGACCTTCACATTCTCGAGCACCAGCTCTTCCGCATGAATCCGGCCCGGCAGCACGTTCAAGCTCTGGTACATGCCGTTCGTTTCGTATTCACCGATGACGCTGTCCTTGAAGCCCTTGACTTCGCGTTCGATCAGCTCTTTATTGTCAGTGGCTTTGGCTTTGCCGCCCTCCACCGTATAGTGGGTGCCTTCAATGCCCCAGTACATCAGGTTGGAGACTTCCGGAGTCATCATGTAATCAAAGAACTTCAGAATCTTCTTCAGCTCCGCCTCATCCTTCACGGCGGATTTCGGGAACAGCACTACGTTGTTATAGCCTGGAATCATCCATTGTGCGAACTTGCCGTCAGGTCCGGCTACCATACTGTGGGTATCCAGCACCGCATCCGGCACATTCTTGATTAGGTCCTTGTTCAGTGTATCGATATCCTGCATCGAACCGCCGATATACAGTCCGGCTTTACCGCTGGTGAACATATTGACCGCATCCGTCTTACTGGTGGCTGCAAAGTCCTGGTTCATGTATCCGCCGTCACGCAGTTTTTTGAAGAAATCCATCGTATCGATATACTGCGGGAAGGTAAACTCCGGTGCCAGCTGGCCGTCCTTCTCAGCCCAGTTGTTCGGTGTGCCGAACCAGGAAGAGACCGTTTTGAACGCACCGTACACCAGCTCATTCCGGTCAACAACCCCGATTGTATCCTTTTTACCGTTGCCGTCAGGGTCCTGCTCCGTGAAGGCTTTAGCCATCGCGAACAGCTCCTCTGTGTTGGCCGGTGCTGCAAGTCCCAGCTTATCCGCCCAGTCCTTACGGTAGATAATCCCCTGACGGGCCAGCGGACGGCCGATATAGAGCGTGTACAGCTTGCCGTCTACCTTGGTGTTATTAAGAATTTCCGGCTTCAGCTTGTTCAGGTTCGGGAATTCGCTGAGGTAAGGCCCGATCTCCCAGAACTGCCCGTCCTTGATTGCTTCCTTCATCTGCAGGAAGGTCGTCTGGTTCTTCAGATAAGTCACCTGCGGCAGCGAGCCGGTAGCGAAGGAGGAATTCAGCTTCTCTTCATAGGTATCGGCAGGGAAAAACTGATAGGTCAGCTTCGTATTCGTCAGCTTCTCTACTTCTGTCTTGATCGTGTCCGGCGGAGTATCGGTTGTGTTCAGCGGAAGCATAATTTTGATTTCTGTCGGCTTCTCCGGTTCTGGTGCCGGTGCCGGTTCTGTTGTTGCTGCTGTGTTAGTGCCGGTGCTCGCGCCCGGATCTTTGGTTGCCGCCGCCTCGTTATTGTTGTTGTTGCCGCCGCATGCGGACAGCATGCTGAGTGTCAGCAGCGAGCTAAGGAGCAGGGTGAAGGATTTTTTCGTCATTCCTAATTGACCTCCGTTTAACTTGTATTGGTTACAAGCCTCACATTACAGCCAGCGCAGGATTACGAATACAATCATTTCCTCATAATGGGGGGATATGGATGGGGTGTGTGGGTTAATGATTATCGGGTGATGGCGGGGCTTTGACGCCTAACTCGAAGACTCCATTACTTGTTCTGTATCCATCTCCTGTCTGCCAATGCCAAGTCACAGCAGGATCAAGCCAAGGAAAGATACCTAATGTATCCCGCATACCAATGGAGGCGTGGAACTCACAATTCGATCACCATGAACAGCAGTAATCATCAAAAATAGGAAACAACAGCGGCCGGAATTCCAAAACTCATCTATAAGCGGAAAATCATGTACAATGAGCTGCCGCGCGCAGGTAAATGGGTTGAATATGCCCTCCATTAAAAAAAGCAGCCAGCCACGCAACGGTTGTTCAAGGGACAAGCTTAGCGTTACGGACATGAGAGACGTTAAGCCTGCGGAAAGGTACCGGAGTGTCGATCTTACGGACATGAGCGCCGTTATTTCAGCGGAAAATCGGAGTTTGTCCATGATAAGCGGCGGATAAGGGCCGTCATGTCCGTAAGCCCGCCCAATTGACTTTTTTTGAGCGAATAAAGGCTGTGGTGTCCGCATGGGTCAGATATAATTGACGCCGGATTGATACTGGTTCATTGAAGGAACGCTCAAGCAGTATAGCAGTATCAACTGGGATTATTTCACTATTTGCACTTACCGGAGGTGGGATCAAAACAAAGAAAAGGGGGGTTCTGGATTCGGGTAAAAAACTAAAGTTGGATCACTCACGGGGTAGGCATAAGTAAGGTATGTACGGTGCATAAAATCAAAGTCCATTTTTTTAACCTGAATTCGATTTGATATTTATTTTTTAAATAGGCTTCGAATTGTTTTTTCTGTGCTATGGACTTCCAAGGCGATCCAAAGAATAGGGACCGGCTAAAGATAAGCGGCTCGTCAGTGCTGTATGCTGTCGCTGAGCTTCAGATCGATTAAGAAACAGGTTCAGGATACAAAGGAGGCAGCTGAAGTCCCAGCTTATCCGCAATCAGCGTATAATACTCGGGACAACCGGGGTTTTGAGCCGTCTTGATCTCTTCAAAGGTGCGGATACACAGACCCTCGGCTGCCACGGAGCTAAGAATATCGCCGACGGTCCAGCTGCGTGTCAGAACCTTGTTTAATCCGGCACGCTCCTCTTCGGGAAGCAGCTTGGCAAATGCAACCTCGCCTTCATGGAGAGTGTCGTCAAAATAATTTCCTGTGGGATGCGGCAGATTAACCGTTGTCATCCACGTCCTTGCAAAAGGATGGAAATCCGTCAGCATCAGCCGCCCTTCTGAGTTTAGCCTCCTGCTGACCAATGAAAAGATGGAGCTCAAATCGGTGAAATAATGCAAAATCCCGAATTCCATCAAGACGGCATCAAACGTTCCAAGCGCTTCTTCATCAGGAATATTCAATACATCTGCACATATATAATTCAGCTTCACACCTGCAGCAGCCGCTGCTTCACCCGCATACAAGCGGTTTTCTTCCGAAATATCCACCACAGTAACGTCCGCACCCAACAGAGCGAAGCAAATCGCTTTCGTCCCATGCGAGCCCAGCAGATTAAGGATCCGTTTCCCTGCCGGATTCCCTGTGTACTTCAGCCAATAGCGAAGCGAATGCCTGGGGTCCGCTGCTAATTTCCGCGCGTATTCGTCCGGCGCCCCGTGATGCTGTATCCAAGCCTGATAAGCTCCCGATTCCCAGGCGGCTTTGTTAGCCATTGATAATTGCTCTTGCATAGTCTCACTCCTTTATTTATATGTTACCAGTCTCTCCAGTATAATAAACAGAGCAGACTTAAGCCCCGCCGCAAGCCTCTGCGATGGGGCTGTTGATATAGCTAATGGGAAGAGGCTTAATAGAGTGTATTAGCCGTCTCCATGAGTGAACAGTGACACAATAGGAGTGTTAGGTGCAATTGGCCCGATAAGAACAGATGACAAAATAAGACTAGCCACAGTTAGAAGTACAGCTGCCTTTTTCTTCAAAAGTTACTCCTCCTAATATGTAAAGAATAGTATTGCCTGTACATGGGCTGGGCTAACGGGCAACTTTAAATAACTTAACCTTCGCCGTGATTAAACAAGGAGACAACAGGGGACTCTGGTACAGATGGACCAACAATAATGGGTGCAAAAATAATACTAAAAACAGTTAGAAGTACGACTACCTTTTTCTTCATAAGATACTCCTCCTAAAAGTAGATTTTGGTACTGCTCCTGAATTTCTAGGCTGGCCACTCTTCGAAATCGTTCGAAGAGTGTTACACTTTCTAGTATATACTTTTCGCTGTTAATTTGCTGGAATTTTTTTAAAGATTTTAGCAAAAAATCGAAACCTTTGTCGTTTTCACCCTTGTGAAGATAATAAAAGGCCAATTCATACATTAAGGTAGCCTGACGATCCATAGCTAAATTCCGGGAATACCTTCCTTTAACTAATTCATTTAATATCTCTTCTAACTCCAACTTATAGTGTTCTAAGGTTTGATCGATATTATGATTATATTTATTTGCCGTTTTTAATATAAAGAGCAGGCCCATAACTAATTCATCTTGATGCTTATCAATATACGATACATACTTCTCTATTACAGTCGTATCGCCACTCAGTAGCTTCGTAATATAAATGTTCGCCACTGCCCACTCCTGAAAAAGCTTTATCCAATGGTCAACTTCTTCACCTTGCTCCTTCACCCAACTTAAATCCGCATAAGTATATTTGTACCCCAGCGCCCCCTCATAATCCCCAAGCTCATCGCATACATTTCCGCGCAGCAAATCACTATAAGCAACGTAAAAAAACAAAGGTCTGCTAGGACGCTTAGCCGTATCGGCTGCTCTACGCCCGGAACGGTCTAACATCTCGTATTGAATTCTGGCCTTATGGCCCATCGTGGAGGCAAATTCATCAACCCGGTCCCAGCGCTGCAGCGAACGGTATGTATTGGCAAGCTCTTTGAGCGCATCCAGCTGATCCACTTCATCCAGGCGTTCAACATAAGGCTCGAAGCGGCTGGCCGCCCACAGATTCCGGTCCTGATCATCACCCAGCGAAATGGTAAACAGCCGGTATTGGCATAAGGCCAGCCGTTCTGAATGCTGATACTTCTCCGCTTCGGCAACAATCTCATAGATGGCCGCTGCCGCATTCAGCTTCTCATTGCGAAACAATTCTTCTGCCGTGTCGAATAAAAGCGGAGCGTACATCAGGTTGTCCATAATATGCCGGGCAATTCTGCGGATGCTGTCCAGCTTATTCAGATCTGCACAACGGAGCAGCGCGGGACCGATGCGGCGCCAGTCAGAGGAGTTATCAATAATGTAATTATCGATATACAGATCATAGAAGAACCCCTCTTCATGCCCCATGGCGAGGGTAATCCGGTCCAGCTGCACCATTGCAATCGGACGATGCCCGTGAACAATATTACTCAGTGTGCCCGAATGAAGCTGCGAATGTCTGGCGAATTGAGTTAACGTGAGAGCATTCTTTTTCAAGTACTCCTCCAATTCTGCTAATATCGTGGCAGTTGCCTCCAAAGTCAAATCACCCCTCCTAAATAATTTAAATAAATAGAATAAATTTACTTTTTTGTTATACAAAACATACCAGTGGTCGATAAATTTTTCAAGCTCTATTTATGTTCTTTTCCGAAAAATTTAATATTTGGCATTAGAGTTGCCATTTCGACAATATTCAGGCCCTTATTCTCCCTAATTCTCGTCATTTCTCGCCTTTGCCTCGGCCTCGGCATACTCTTGAATGATCATACTGCCGCCGCTGGTTCTCCAGTTCTCCACCTCTTCGGCAAATCCGTCCGCATCGATATTCCCTAGAATATAATTATAAGTAGCATCTGCGATAATGGCGGACAGCTCAACGTTTTTCTCATCATAGGTGGGAGAGATTAAGCCGACGGTAGGATCATCGACCAGAAACTGCTCGTTATCTTTGTTCAGCTGGTCGGCAAGGGCGGTCAGCTGCTCTTTTTGCGCGACTTCCATAATATTCTTATTGCCCCCGTCAGCGATCATCAGTGAGTACAGCGGACTGACTTCATATACTCGCAGCTGCGACGTATTCTCGGGAAGAATAACCTTCCCCTTTCCATCCAGCGTATAATGCCGCCCCTCGAAGCCGTACACCATCAGATTCGCGACATCCTTATCCATCGCGCGGTCAAAAAAATGCAGCACCTGCTTCAACTCCTGCTCGGTGGCGATTGCTTTTTTGGAGAAAAGATACAGACCGTTATACTTGGGAATTGACCATACCTTGTACCCTTGCGGTCCTTCAATCCGGTTAATCAGGGTAAGCTCTGCCTGCGGATTAATCGCCTTCGCCTCAATTGAGAGCCGCTGCACATCGGTCATGCTGCCAATGAAAATCCCTGCCGTCCCGCGGATGAACTTATCCCGCTGCACCTCCTTGCTGGTCAGGGCGAAATCCTGGTTGATAATCCCTTCGTTGTACAATTTACGCATGAAATTCATCGTATCCATATATTCAGGCGTCGCAAATTCCGGGATGAACCGGCCATCCTCGATCTTCCAGTTATTCGGCGTGCCGAAATAGGAGCTTAACGTCTTGAATACCCCGTACACCAGATCATTGCGGTCCACCAGCCCGAGCGTATCTGCTTTGCCGTTGCCGTCCGGATCATTATAGGTGAACTGCTTCATCACCTCATACAGCTCATCCAGCGTCTGCGGCGGGCTCAGGTGCAGCTGCTCCAGCCAATCCTTGCGGATAATGATGCCCTGCCGGGAAGCCGGGCGTTCCGTGTATAGCCCGTAAATCCCCCCGTCTACAGCAGTCTGCTTGAGGATAGCGGCATCCAGCTGCCGCAGATTCGGGAATTCCTCCAGGTAAGGGCCAATCTCCCAGAAAGCGCCGGAGCGGATCATATTCTTGACCGGATTATAATCGGTGAATTTAACAAAGGTTACTTTGTCCAGCGAGCCGGTGGTCAGCGCCGTATTCATCTTATCCGTATAGACCCCTTCCGGCACCCAGGTAATATTCAGCTGTGTTCCGGTCAGGCGCTCAATCTCGGTAATCAGCTCACTTGAAGGCGTCTGCGGGAAATGCAGCGGGGCAAGAATCGAGATCGGCGGCTGATCCGCAGAGTTGTCTGAAAGTGCACTTTCCCCCCTGCTGCAAGCACTCATCATACTCAGCGGCAGCATCAGTGCTGCCCCGCAGATCATCTTCAGCGCCCTGCCCGCCAGTCTTTTGACCATTTCAATATCCTCCTTATCTTCATAGCAAAATCAGAATAATTTATATACAATAAGACCCTATTACATGAATTTACTGGCATTTCAAGCGATGATTAGAGAAAATGATTATTGCGGCACCAGATGATTATTGTTATTATCCTTCGTGGTGCATACACTTAAAGCAGCTGATAGAGACTTTCTCGGCGCAAATCTAAGCAAAGGTGCTGAACCCGTTGAAGCATTTCAGTTTTCTGAGCAAATTAATGATGTTCACGTTCGCCATCAGTATCCTTCCGGTGGTATTCATCGGTTCTTTCTCTTATTTCACATCCTCCAAGGAAATTCAAAAAAATGTTAACGAAAGCAAAAAGGAACTTATTTTACAAATTACCTCAAATGTAGAGCATAAGCTTAACACTGTCAATCAGACGCTGAACCAGGTAGTGAACTCTTCAGTGCTGAAAAAAGCGCTTAATAATCCGCTTAATGAAACCGATTTCATTTTATATAATGACATAAGAAACGAAATCCGCAATATGCAGTCCTTTGATACCCGGCTGGAGGATGTGATTCTGCTCAATCAGCGGCAGAACTGGATGATTAAGAATTCCGGCCTCTACCGGCTGAATGAATATCCCAATTACGAGCAGCTCGCCAATCTGCTGAATGTTCAGGGCAGCTCTGCGTGGGTGCTGAATCCCTCTTCCCTGTTCTACAGCGAGGAGAGCATCAATGTGACCGGCTGCAGCTACAGCATCAGTCTGATTAAGAAGCTGCCGACCACCAAGCTGCAAAAATACGGGCTGGCCCTGGCCAACATCCCGGCCTGCAGTCTTCAGGACTTCATTAACTCCGATGTGCAGCCGCTGGACAGTATCATTGTGCTGGATCAGGCGGGGCGGATTCTGCTGCATCCTGACCGCTCCCTGATCGGTCAGCCTGCCGAGGCGGGCGGATTCATGGGCTTTCCGCAGATCAGCGCTGCCGCAGAGCCTTCCGGACAATTCAAGACGGAGATCGGCAAAGCGGATTATTCTGTGACGTATATGCGCTCCCAGCTTAACGGCTGGATTTATTTGTCTGTAACTTCGATTGAGAGCCTGACCCGGGAATCCGGTAAAATCGGTACCTATACAGTATTGGTCTGTACATTCATGCTGCTGTTATCTGTACTGCTGGCGTGGCTCGGGTCCCGGCGCATGTACACTCCGATCGCCAGACTGCTCAGCCAGATGGGCCAGCGCCGTCCCGGCCTGCGGGCCAGACATACGGATGAGTTCCAGCTGATCGGGGAGCAGGTACATTCTCTGTTTCAATCCAAATCCCAGCTGGAAAAAGAGGTCAGCCAGCATATCCGGCAGGTGCGGACCTTCTTCCTCATCCAGGCCTTGCAGGGGAACCTCAGGAAACGCGAGCTGCTGGAGGAGCTGGAGCAGTACGGGTATAGCCGGCAGCTGGAGGAATGGCGGACGATGGCGGTGATTACGCTGAGCATCGATTTCACGGAGGAGAGCAGCTATGAGAAGAAGGATCTCAATCTGCTGTTGTTTGCCGCGCACAATATGATTGAAGAGCTGGTCTCTGCGGATAACCGGCTGACACCTGTGGTGATGGGGCATGCCCTCGTAACCGTGATCGGCAGCGGTGATGCAAGCACGGAGGCTTTTCACCGGATGCTCTATGGCTTGACGGAGACGCTGCAGCAGGAGATCAATAATTACCTGAAGCTGCAGGTCAGTATCGGCCTCAGTCTGCCCTTTCACGCTTTGGATAAAATGTCTATCGCTTACCGCGAGGGTCTGGAGGCCTTGAAGCACCGGATTACGCTCGGCAAGGGCATCATTATTCAATACGAGAATCTGAATTCCGGCAAGCATTATCTTAATCTGAACTACCCGACTCATACCGAAAATGATCTGATGGACGCCATCAAGCTGGCGGACAGCGATAAGGCGAAGGAGCTGCTGCATAAGCTGTTCAAGTGTATTTTTGCACTGGGCCTCTCGCCGCAGGAGTACCAGATTCCGCTGACCCGGCTGCTGAACAATACGCTGATTATGATGCAGGAATCGGGAATCACGCTGAATCAGATTTATCACACTAACGGATCGTTGTTCGAGGAGCTGACCGATCTGCATATCGTGGCGGAGATTGAAGACTGGTTCTGGACCATCGTCATCGAGCCGGTCATTGTTATCTTTAACAGCAGGCAGAACGCCCAGTATCATAATATTTCCGAGAAGCTGATCGATATTGTCCAGCATGAATATGACCGGGATCTGACGCTGGAGGAATGTGCTTCCCGGCTGCATTATAACGCCAACTACATCAGCAGTGTGTTCCGCAAGGAGACCCAGTATTACTTCAGTGACTACCTCATTATGTACCGGTTCAAAATGGCCAAAAAATGGCTGGAGGAAACCGACATGCCGGTCAAGGATATCGCCTCCCGCTTAAGATACAATAACTCGCAGAACTTCATCCGCTCCTTCCGCAAGCAGGAGGGAATGACACCGGGACAATACCGGGACAGCTTCAGCTCGAAGCCTAAGGCTGTGCCGGATGATTATTAGCTGGCGGCTGCTTAGGAGGCCCCGGCTGAGGGGCCGGCTCCCGCTTGGGGTTTGCGCGGTTTTCTTGAACGGATAAAGGACGCAATAATGATAGCTACAATCAGGATCAGACCGCCTGCGGCAATAGCAATATTCTTAAGATCAGGCACATACACGGCCAGCCGCAGCGGCTCAGAATCTGCGAGTGAAATATGCCATGTCAAAGTGTTGCCGTCTTGCTCAGCAGCATTGTTCGCCCCGTACAGATTATACGGAAGCGTTAATTTGAAGTCGACGGTGAAGCTGCCCATCAGGAGCCGCACGAGCGATTTCGGCACGCTTAAGCTGCCGATGCCGTCAATAATTTCTTCCGAATAGGCGTTCAGCTTGGGCTGGGCCACAACATCATATCTCGTATACAGCCACTTGTCCGCCGTCTCGACCTTGGCCTCCACGATATCGAAGCTGCTTCCGCTCGCCTGCAGCTCCTCGAAGGAGGCATAGGATTTCAGAAACTGATATTTCGTAGATTTACCGCTTGCTGTTTTACTCAGTTCAATGCCGGCTGCCGCAAGCTTGTCCGTCAGCAGCTTCTCTACGGAACCGCTGACCAGCGCTTCGGCACGGGAATCCAGCAGCAGGCTGAAGGCCAGGTCGAGCGAGCCGTTCTTCTTGACGGTCATATGAGCCGTCCCCTGCGCACAGCCTGAGAGCAGCAGCACAAGCACCATTATCATCAGCAGTATTCTAGCTTTCATTCTGTGGAGCCCCCGTTTCTTCAACTCTTCCCCTCCATCCTTCCTGTCGCAATTGCTCTGCTAGTTACATAGAGCCAGCTTACCAAAAACTCCGCTCCTGTATAAGAGCAGAGTTTGGTATAGCAACCATTATTTCTTCAAATGATAAGGTACTGTAGTGATAATTACATTCCTCCGGTAGAGCAGATGAGTGCGGATCAGCAGGCTGGACTGGTTATGGAGGATGTTATGCCAGCCCTTCTTCGGGATGAACTGCGGAACGATGACCGTCACCTGATAATTTGATTCACTGGCCTTGCGCTGAACGGTATCAATGAACTTAGTCAGCGGATGAATGATCGTCCGGTAAGGTGAATACAGCGTCACCAGGCGTACCTCGGGATGGAATTTCTTCCACTTTTCTTCGAAAATGGCATCATCCTCCCGCTCAAACGGGACGTGTACAGCAATGATCTGCTGGGCGCCAAGCGACTTGGCATACCGCAGGGAATTCTCCACTACATGTGTAATGCCGGCCACCGGGAGGATGATAATATTCCCTTCAATCGCAAGCGGCGGTTCCCCGCAGGTATTAATCCGCAGCTGTTCAGCCACGGACTCATAATGCTTGCGGATGCGGTAGAAGAGCAGAATGATGAGCGGCAGGAAGACCAGCACCGGCCAGACCTGCGGGAATTTGGTCAGGAAGAACATCATAGTCACGATGAAGCTGATGAGTGCTCCGGCTGTATTAATAATCAGCTTGGGCAGCCAGCCCTCCGGCTTCTGCCGGATCCATTTGAGCATCATCCCGGTCTGCGAGAGCGTGAACGGAATGAACACCCCGACCGCATAGAGCGGAATCAGGTGCTCCGTCCGCCCCTCAAAGGCAATAATCAGGATGATCGACAAGATGCCAAGACTAAGAATCCCGTTAGAGTAGCCAAGCCGGTCCCCCCGGACCGTGAACATCCGCGGGATGAATTTATCCTTGGCCAGATTCACCGCCAGCAGCGGGAATGCGGAATATCCGGTATTGGCCGCCAGAACCAGAATCAGGGCCGTAGTTCCCTGCAGGAAGAAATACATGAAGTTCCTGCCGAAGACCTGCTCCGCAATATCGGAGACAACCGTCACCTCTTCGCGCGGGGCTATGCCGTAATAGTAAGCCAGGAAGACAATGCCTGAGAATAACAGCGCCAGCAGTATGCCCATTGCCGCCAGTGTCTTCGCGGCATTATTCGGTGCAGGCGCCTTGAAGTTAGGAATGGCATTCGAGATGGCCTCCACACCGGTCAGCGCCGAGCTCCCCGAGGAGAAGGCCCGGAGCAGCAGGAACAGGCTGACCCCGGCTACCGGTGTGCCCAGCGAAGTATGCAGCTGAGCCGGCACATCGCCGCTCATAATACGGAAGAGGCCGAGGCCGATCATGATGAACATGGCGAAGACGAACAGATATACCGGATACGCCAGAAAGGACGCGGATTCCGTCACTCCGCGCAGGTTCAGGGTCGTAATCAGCAGAACAAACAGAATGGCAATCAGCACATTATAAGGACGCAGGCCCGGAAAAGCCGAGGTGATGGCGTCTGTTCCGGCGGATACGCTCACCGCCACAGTCAATATATAGTCAACAAGCAGGGAGCCGCCGGCAATGAGACCGGGATATTTGCCCAGATTCTCCTTCGATACCACATATGCCCCGCCGCCCTGCGGATAAGCAAAAATAATCTGCCTGTAGGAAAGAATCAGCGCCAGCAGCAGTACAAGCACACCAACAGCGATGGGAATCGAATACCAGAAAGCCGCTGTACTGACCGTAATCAGCACCAGCAAAATCTGCTCGGGTCCGTAAGCTACCGAAGACAAGGCATCGGAGGACAAGATGGCCAGGGCTTTGGTCTTGTTCAGCTTCTGCTCACCCAGCTGCTCCGACTTCAGCGGCCGTCCAATCAGGAATCTTTTTACCGAGAACATATCAGCTCACCCGACTTTTTTTAATGTTATATTACCCATGGCGTTCAATTATAATCTGGCCCTATAACTGGGTGGAGACACTATATTTGCTGCTCCGTCCGTAACTACCTTAATCCTTTTGACGCCGTCTGTACAGATGCAGATGGCATGTACGGCAAAAAGGACAAAGCGGAGATTCCGCTTTGTCCCTGGTGAACCCGTGCAGCTGTCCGCTTAGCCGTTTACCGCTTTGTAAGCAGCCTCATATTCAGAGATGATGTCATTACCGCCGGATTTGCGCCATTTCTCCACTTCCTGCTTGAATGCGGCAAGGTCGATTTTCTCCAGAATATACTTGTAGGTGGCATCGGTGATAATCTTCTGCAGCTCGGAGCCTTCCGCAGAGAACGTCGGAGATTCCAGGGAGTACATCGGATTCAGCACCGCATGCTTCTCGTTATCAAGGATCAGGCGCGCAGCTTCTGTTCTCAGCGGATCAGCATCATGGATAACATAGCCAGGCTCTTTGGGCCGCGCGGAAGCGAACGGCTGGACCTCCTGCTGCCACAGCTCGGTGTTGATAATCGTAACTGCTTTGTCGGCATCAACTGTGTAGTGCACACCTTCGATGCCATAGGTCATCAGGGCGAATACTTCCTCCGACATAATATCATTTACAAATTGCAGTAACTGTTTGAGCTCGGCTTCGTCCTTGACTTCCGATTTCGGGAAGGACATCAGACCGCCCACGCCGTTGCTCGAGCTCCAGATCGCCCGGTCGGCTTCATTGCCGGTGGAGGTAATATCGTTCACCATGACCAGATCCATGTTATCCTGAATGCCTTTGGCCATGTTCAACAGGTTCTTGCTGTCAAAGAGCGCTCCGACATAAATCCCGGCCTTCCCCTGTGCAAAGCCCTGCTGCTGGTCGGTCTTGGCGGTTACAGCGAAATCCTGATTGATATAGCCGCCTTTATACAGCTCTTTCATATAATCCATTGCCTTCACATAACCTTCAGATTCAAACTCCGGCGTCACAGTCCCGCTGTCATCCACATGCCAGCCGGACGGCGTGCCGAAATAGGAGCCCAGCGTTTTGAATGCACCGAAGACCAGATCGCTCCGGTCGATGAAGCCGGTAGTATCTTTAGATCCATTGCCGTCCGGGTCCTGTTCTGTAAACGCTTTCGCAACTTGCATCAGTTCATCAGTTGTTTTGGGGACCGCCATACCCAGCTTATCCAGCCAGTCCTTGCGGAGAATAACACCATTTCTGGCCAGATCCTTCACCATCGGGATACCGTAGAGCTTGCCTTCAATAGAAGCTGAGGTGCGCATATCCTGGGAAATAGCTGCGAGGTTCGGGAATTCATCCAGGTACGGGCCGACATCCCAGAAGACTCCGGCTTTCAGCGCATTGCGCACGGAAGAATTCTCCAACAGGGTCAGAGTCACTATATCGGCAAGGGAATCAGAAGCCAGCGCTGTATTGATCCGCTCCTCCTTGGAGGCATCCGGTACCCAGGTGAAGTCCAGCTCTGTATTCGTGATCTCCTCAATTTTATTAAGCACGGTATCTGTCGGCGGCGTGGTGGAATGCAGAATGTTCATCCAGCTGATCTTTGTCTTTGCTGCCGGCGTTTCCTGCACTGTCCCGTTCCCCGCCGGACTTGCAGCCTGCCCTGTGTCCGCAGGTTCATTGTTGCCGCAGGCCCCCAGTACCAGAGCGCTGCTGACAGCAAGCACTGCCAATTTACTAATCTTCTTATTCATTCCCTATTCCCCTTTTCTGCTCATTTGTGTAGCTGTATCTTCCTCTCCCCCGCTTGCGGGGGAGTCAGAATTCCTTAATGAGACGCAGTATGCTGCCCGCGTGAGCGCTGCAGCTGCTCATACTCGCCGCAGGCCAGCAGGAAGGCTCCCAGCCCCTTCTGGTCATTCGTGATAATCGGCTCACTGATGTAATACGCGTAGGTTCCGTCTCTGCGGTCTTCCCCGCCCAGGCCGGCGACCTGGCAGGTCTTATTCAGATTGACCCACCCGCGTCCGGTTACCGTCACAAACTCGGCAATTAAGCCTGCATAGGCCCGGTCCAGCGTCTCCTGCCAGCCCGCCTCTGCCTCCAGCACGCCCAGCATGATCCCCTTCGCTATGGCATAGGTGATCATGCCGGAAGCCGAGGACTCCAGATAATTGCCCTTGCGGCCGCTCTCATTGACCACCTGGTACCAGACACCGGAAGAGGGGTCCTGGAATCTCCGCAAGGCGCCCAGTGTATCCTGCAGTATTCTCACCAGCTCTGCATAATCCTCATGCCCGGCGGGCAGAATAGCCAGCACATCGGCCAGTGCCATCACATACCAGCCGAGCGACCGCCCCCAGAAATTCGGGGACTGGCCGGTCTGCGGATGGCTCCACGGCTGGGCGCGCTGCTCATCCCAGGCATGATAGAGCAGACCGGTCTGCGGGTCCTTCGTATGCCGCTCACAGATGATGAACTGCCGCGTTACATCCTCAAGGCCCTGTCCAGCTTCGAAGGCCAGCAAGTATTCGAGATAGAACGGTGCCCCCATGTACAATCCGTCCAGCCAGATCTGCTGCGGGTAGATTTGCTTATGCCAGAACGCCAGCTCTGAGGTCCGGGGATGCTGCTTCAGCTGCTCCCGCAGCTGCCCGGCGGCTAACCTGTACTTATCCAGCCCGGTCTCCCGGTAAAGCGCAAACAGCAGCTTGCCGTTATTGAGATGGTCAATGTTATACTCATCGGGCCGGTAACCCCTAATGCTGCCGTCTTCCCCGATGAAATAATCCATCTGCTCCCGGATGTAGCGGAAATATTCCGGATGGCCCGTCTGCCGCCAGAGCAGCTCGAAGCCCTTCAATATAACCCCGTAATCATATGACCACTTGCCCTCATAGCCTTTAGCCTCATACAGCCGCGGTGTCCGTTCCATAACCGATTCTGCCGTCCGCACCGCCCATCTCATCCTGTCCGCCATCATAACCTCCGTTTGAAATGACATTAGATTCAGCTAAGTCTAGTACACCCCGTCTTCGCCCATCTTCTTAGCCAGTTTGTTCGACAGCATAACGAGAATCAGACCTACAAGCCCCTTGAATAGACCGACGGTGGTACTGAAGCTGAGCTGGCCGTTCTTCAGACCTGCAGTGTAGATATAAGTATCGAAGATTTCCCCCACCTCACGGTTCAGGGAGTTAATCAGCAGGTACATATGCTCGAAGCCGAGATCGAGCGTATGCCCGATTTTGAGAATGAGCAGCGTAATGATAACCGGACGGATTGCCGGAAGGGTAACATGCCAGGTCTTGCGCAATCTGCCTGCTCCGTCCATCTCGGCGGCTTCATATAACTGGGTATCGACAACTGTGATGGCTGCCAGATAGATAATGGTCGACCAGCCGAGCTCCTTCCAGATGATCTGTGCGATATAGACGGCGCGCAGCCACTCCGGAGAAGTGAGGAAGCTGATCTTCCGGCCGCCGAGTGCGGCAATAGCCTCATTAAGTACCCCGCCGTCCACATTCATGAATACATAAGTAATGGAAACAATGATTACCCAGGACAGGAAATGCGGAATATAAATGATCGTCTGCACCACATTTTTGAACATTTTATTGCGGACCTCATTCAGCATCAGCGATAAAATAATCGGCAGCGGGAAAAAGATCACCAGGTTCAGCGCAAACAGGATCAGCGTATTCCTGAGCAGCATAAGGAAGGTCGGCTCCGTGAACAGGCGGATGAAATGTTTGAATCCGACCCACGGGCTGCCCCCGATCCCCATATAAGGCTGATAGTCCTGGAATGAGATAATCAGACCGCCCATCGGCAGGTACTTAAAGATTACAAAGTACACGAACCCCGGCAGGATCATCAGATATAACAGCTTGTTTCTTTTTAGACTCAGCAGATTGTAATTTCTCCGCTTCTTGCTTGCCGCTACCGGATTAAGCTCCATCGCGGCAACATTTGCTTCCTTCACCAGATCGGCCTCCTTGAACGTGTTTCTCTACGCCTCAAGCTTATGACGGCACCGGAATTACGTATATAATCATTACCTACACTTTTGCCGCAGCCCGCGCCGCTACAGGCTTTCCTGGAGCAGTATCTCTTGCAGGGATACCTATCATGGCTAAGGAGCATCTCCGGTTGTGAGCCGTTTTCCGCCCTTCCGCAAAGCCGTAGCTAATGATTATATACGGAATGTATCCGCCTTGTTACAGTGTCATTGATACGAATACAAGGAGGATAACCGCATGGCGCAATCAACATCATCATTCAAAAAAGAAACGATGGGCGGACGAATGTTCACCATTGTGAATACCACCCTGCTGGCACTCATCGCCCTGATTTGTCTCTTTCCCTTTGTCAATGTGTTTGCCAGCTCCTTTGCTTCTACACAAGAGGTGGTGGAGAAGAAATTCGTCCTGTTCCCCACGACCTTTTCATTAGACGCTTACCGCTTTATTCTGTCTACACCCACAATCTTCAGAGCCCTCGGCGTATCTGTCGGGGTCACGGTTGCCGGAACCGTATTCAGTATGATACTTACCGCACTGATGGCTTACGGCTTATCCCGCAAATATCTGGCCGGCCGGGATTTCATTAACTTCGTAGTGGTGTTCTCGATGCTGTTCAGCGGGGGGATGATTCCTACCTTTCTCGTGGTCAAAATGTTCGGATTAATCGACTCCTACGGGTCCATGATCATCCCCTCAGCCATCAACGCCTTCAATCTGATCATTATGCGCAACTTCTTCCAGGCGCTGCCGGAGGGGCTGGAGGAATCCGCCAAGATTGACGGCTCCAATGACTTCGGTGTCTTAATCAAAATCATGCTGCCGCTGGCGCTGCCCTCCATCGCCACCCTCTCCCTGTTCTATGGCGTAGCCTACTGGAACACTTATATGACAGCCGTCCTGTATATCAACGACTCGGTCAGATGGCCGATTCAGGTGCTGCTGCGCCAGATCGTTATCGTCTCCAGCGGGATGCAGGGCGATAACGCCTCGGTCGATATTATTCCGCCGGCCCAGACGATTAAGATGGCCGTTATCGTCGTTGCCACCGTGCCGATGCTGGTTGCCTATCCGTTCGTGCAGAAGCATTTCACTAAAGGGGCCATGCTCGGTGCAGTCAAAGGCTGACCCGCCGGAATGAACACGGTTTCCAAAAATGATGCAAACAGCCAGTCCCGGGTATGGGGCTGGCTGTTTGCTGTTATGCTCGTTATTCTGTTTATTCTGGTTATTCTGGTTATGCTGCTCCTGCTGTACCGGCAGGCTATTTCTCCTGCTTCATCGACCGGTAGGCGCCCGGAGTTACATGCTCCTTCTTGCGGAAGGAGCGGATAAAGTTCTGCGGATTATGGTATTGCAGCCGCTCGCCGATCTCCTTAATCGTCATGTCGCTCTCCACCAGCCATTTCTTGGCCGTCTCCAGCCGGTAGCCCATCAGATATTCACTGAAGGTCATGCCGAATTCCTTCTTGAAAATGCTGCTCAAATAGTTAGGACTGTAATGCAGGCGCTCACCGATCAGCTCCAGCGACAGATCCTGGTCATATTCCGTGCGCACAATGCCCGCTATCTGGTCGGCAAGGCCGCGGAACTGCCGGGTCGTCTTCTCCTTCATGCTGGTCACCATCGGCTGAATCACCTCTTTGACCAGAATCCGTTCAATCTCCTCCGGATTGCGGATATCGAGCAGCCGGTGGTACAGGGCAGAATGATCCTGGGTCAGCAGCACCTCCACGCCGATCAGCTGTTCCAGCTGAATGAGGTTATTCACGAAGCGGATCAGCGTCACTTCAAAGTTGAGCGGGTTCTTGCTGTGCTTCATCATCTCCCCGAGCAGCGGGTAGAGCGAACGCGACACCTGCTCCTCATCGCCCAGCCGGATCGCGTCGAACAACCGGGATTCCAGCTCTGACGGGTAATGCAGCAGCACCGGCCCCGAGATCACGTTAGAGATATCCTCATAAAAGATAATGGATTCCTTCCCCAGATTCAGCCGGGTGTGCAGCGCCTGCTTGCTCATCTCGCAGGCTTCCCTGCTGCCGGTCAGGTCGGTATAGAACCGGCTGATCCCAACGCTGACCGACAGCTTGAGCAGCTCCCGCACCGCCCTGATGATCCGCTTGGCATCCTCCAGCACCTGCTTGCGGTTCTCCTGCTCACTTGCGCCTTCGAAGATCAGGATCGTCGCCTGCGTCTTATCGTTGAGCAGAATCGGAATCATCCTCCGGGAGCCCGGAAGGAGCTCCTCTACCAGCTTGTTCACGGCGACGAGCAGCAGATTCTTATCATTCGCCTGCCGTTCCCCGTAATTGTCGAGCTGGATCAGCATGGCGGCGAAACGCGTATCCTCCGCGAACGAATAGCCGAACCGGGCCATATTATGCTCCAGCTCTCCGGCCGACATGCTGCCCCGGAACAGATTCAGGATACACTGGGTTTCCAGCTGCGGCATCTCCAGCTCCAGCAGCCCCTCCAGATTCTCTTTCTCCGACAAAATAGTATCTATGGATCTGATAATCCAGTCAATCTCATCTTTCGGTGCAGGCTGAGCGTCCCCAGACAGCTTCCGCTGGATCTTCTGGATACGCCTGGTGAAATGCAGCGCCGTGCCGTAAGCCACAACTACAATCAGCAGCGTAATGATTACAATCATCATGATTAGGCCGAACCGGGTGGCCGTCAGCGCATCCGAAACCTCCTTCTGCTCCAGCAGCGTTACATAGATCCAATTGTTATAGGAAGATTTGGCGTAGATGGCCTTAACCTTCTGGCGGTCGGACAGCTCAAGCGGCACTATGCCCGTCAGGCCTCCGCTGCCGGCTGCCTCTGTAACGCGGCTTAATTGGGCTGCTGTCGGCAGCTCTGCTTCTCCCGCATCAGGCCCGTAGAGAATATCTCCCTGCCGGTTCAGCAGGAATACCGGGGTATTATCTTCCGTCTGCAGGGTGCGCCGCAGCGACAGCAGGGATATATCGGATAAGGCGATGGCCTGCTTATTCTGGGAGAATACCGGCAGCGTATTCACAAACCGGATGCCGTTATCCGTCTTGATCCAGAAGAGCGACTGCTTCTGATCATCAATATATTCCGCGAACAGGGCGGCCCGGTCCCCGGCGGTCAGATACGAGAGCCGGCCGTTCGAGATTTGCCAATCCTGCTCCAGGCTGATGAGGGAGTATTCCACGCCGTCCATCCCCAGAGAGGCTATGTAATTCAGCTGCGTATTAATATCGCGGTAAGCCTGGAAATCCGATTCGGTAATCGGATTCTTGATGACCTCACTGAACGAGCTGGTGGTGCTGTACGTGTTGAAGGCATATTCGATCGTCTTAATTTTTTGCTCAAGCGTGCTTCTGATCTGATTAATCAGCCGCTGCTTGCCGTCAGCGACCCGCTCAATCACAGAATGGTTGGTTGTCATATAAATATAGCTGCCGAAGCTGATTACCAGACCGATGCCAAGCACCAGTATAGGGATGAAAATCTTATAGAACATCCTGCCTTTTTTCATAGATTGGCTCCTTCAACTAAGTACTCAAGCTCAATTATAGCGTTTTCATTCTGTGAAGTTCAAGGATTATTAACGTGTGCAAAATGTCCGCCGCCCCTGCCCGGTGCACGCTGCAGCAGGCAGAAACAGGCCCGCCGGAAACCTCCGGGGACCCTGTTTCAATTATCCGGTACGGATGCCGGAACAAGCTGTGATAATGAACCGGCCTGTGCGCTCAGGTACAATCCGGCTGCTACAGCCAGTCTGCCGTGAGCAGTCTGCGCAGGTTCTCCACCTGCTCCTTGCCGATCTTGGCCGCAATCTCCGCCTCAATGCCCTGCTTGATCTCCAGCATGCTTCTGCAGGCTGCGGCACCTTTCTCCGTAAGCACGATATGCTTGTCCCGGTTATTCCCTTCCACGGCAGCCGTCCCCGCGTAACCCTCGGCAAGCAGATTATTAATCGTCTTCTGCGTTCCCTGGCGGGAGATGCTGATCATCCGGCTGAGCTCGGAAATAGACAGCATCTCATGCAGCTCCAGCATCGCCAGAATATGCGTCTCTGTCTTATTCAGCGGCTCTCCGCTCAGCAGATTGACCTTGTCCCGCAGCACCTTATGCTTTTCACTAAGTAAATCTATCAAATTCAAATCCTGAATATACTCTTTCATATAGAAGCCTCCAAATTCACATATACAGTTACAGCAAATAAACATCTTCATTCCATTATTGTCAACTAGGTTGACAATAATTCCGCCCCCTGCTAATATGAGTGAAGTTTATAAAACTTAACTTTAAGGGAGTTTGAGAAATGGGCAGTAACAAAAAAGAAGCTTTAATCTTCACCAGCATTATGTGTTTTTTCATGGTCGTCTTTATGTCTTTCTATAATGTGATTATCTCTAGCGGGTTCAATAATAAGCTGGTCGTGCATGTGGCTGAGGGCTTGATTCCGGCGCTGATCGTCGCCTTATTCTGCGATATTGTTATCGTCAGTAAAATCGCCAAAGGCCTTGCCTTCAAGATTGTAAAGCCTGCCTCACCTGCCATCCAGAAAGTACTGACGATTTCTTGCTTCATGGTCTGCGGCATGGTCATTCTCATGTCTCTATATGGCACACTAGCACACTTCGGATTCGGGGACAACTTCTTCCGCAACTACTTCAGAGTTCTGGGGCTTAACTTCATTTGCGCCTTGCCGCTGCAGCTGCTGGTAGTCGGTCCGCTGACCCGCTTCCTGTTCACCCGGATGTTCCCGGTACGGACGGCTGCGCATAGCGCCTAAGCCTTGCTTGATAAAAGATGCCCTGGCACCCAGTACATTTCTGGCCGCCGGGGCATCTTTTTACGCGGCATTTCATATTCTCCGCTGCTCCGCACAGGGTTGATATTTCTGCCAGAACACACCATTCTTTACCTGCTTTATTCATCACAGACAGACTGTTTTCGGGCGTATTATGATAAGCAAAATATTATACGACTGAAGGAGCAGTTCCTGCATGAACACGAAGCAAGACTTTGATCATCTCATGGCCTTTGCCAAGGATTTAATCAATGAGAATCTCGGTTTCTATTACGATATTAATTACGGGTACTTCCAGCCCGAGACCCATCCCATTATCGACTTCATCCGGCTGATCGGCCGGCGGATCCAGAGCGAGCTGATGCTGGCACCTGTGCTGCACGGGGAGATCGACCAGCTTGAGCGGATCTTCTCGGATAATCTGTTCTTTGATGAATGGGCAGAGGTTACTCCGGGCGGGCAAAGCTTTCATTTTCTGATGAAACCCATAGATGATAACAGCAAAGCGATCCACCTGTCGCGTGATCTGGTCTTCCCTTCCCCCTGGATTCCCCGGAAATTACGGGACAGCCTGATCCGCATCGGCGAAGGTACACTTAACGGCGGCTGGAGACAGGACGCCGGCCACCAGGTCATTCTCTGGCTTCCGCTCGGGATCGCCTTCGTCGAAGGCTCCGGGCACCATTCGGTCACTGCCGGCATCGCCAAGGGGGAAGGCGATTTGTACCCGACCTCGGTGTTCGATATCAGCCCAATCTACGACCATGTCTACACGGACGGGAAATATTACTACCGCAGGCACGACCAGTCGGTCATCTCCGAGGTCATGTTCGCGGAATGCGCCGCTATCTTCGAGATCGGCCGGATGATGATAGAGCAGAAGATTACCTTCTGAGTGCGGGAAGGAGCTGCAGGTACTGCAGCACTTTGGCGGCAGGCTTGCGGCGGGCGGGTGTGTTGGCGGTAGGCGGCAGGGTTGGCGGCGGGGCGGGTGTGTTGGCCGGTAGGCGGCAGGCTTGCGGCGGGGCGGGTGTGTTGGCCGGTAGGCGGCAGGGTTTAAGTGGATAAATGACACTTATTGGGCTGGATTCTGCCGCCGGGATGGAATTAAGTGGATTTACAGCACTTAATCCTGCCCGAATCCCGCCGATTTAGCTTCCCGGGCCGATTTAAGTGTTGTTTTTCCAATTAATTCTCTGAATCCGGAGATTACTCTAGAATTAGTTGTCATTTTTCCACTTAATTTATCCTTTGCTACCAGCGGGCAGGCGGTGCGCGGACCTATGAACTGCTTAGCGGCGGCCGGATACACTATGCATCACACTGCATCCACTAAACACCACTTCCCATCACACCACTTCCCATCACACTACCTCCCTTCACATTACTTCCCTTCAAGCTCATCCACATCAAACCAAACAGAGCACATCTCCAGTATGGAGACATGCTCTATTTGTGGTTTGTCTTAAGCTGCTGCTCAAGCTCAAACATATACTACGATCATAGCTTTTCAGCCTAAAACTTACCGTTTATATCCTGCAGCTTACCGTTTACATCCGGCAACTTACCGTTTATACTCTAAAGCTACCGTCTACATCCGGCAATTTACCGTTTATATCCAGCAATTTACCGTTTATACCCGGCAGCTTCCATCAGCCCGATCAGATAGCCGTTGCCGAACAGGCGTCCAAGCACCTCGTATCCCGGATATTGATTGCTCTCGCCGGCCATCGTCGGCACATGGTCTGCCCGGACGGGTCCCTTGAAGCCGACCTCGTAGTAGGTTTTCATCGCTTCGAACATATCGGTTTTGCCGTCGTCGTGGAAGGTCTCCTGGAATTTCTCCGGCGTCCCCGCCACATCGCGGAAATGGACGAAGAAGATCTTCCCCTGCTCCCCGAACTGGCGGATCACCGCCGGAATATCATCCCCGCTGGTCGCCAGCGTCCCTTGGCACAGGGTAATTCCGCTGTACGGGCTCGGCACCAGGTCGATTGCCCGCTGAAGCGCCGCGCTGCTGGTCAGAATCCGGGAAATGCCGCGGATCGGCGAGATTGGCGGATCATCCGGATGCAGCGCCAGCTGCACCTGAGCCTCTTCCGCTACCGGCACTACCTGCTCCAGGAAATATTTCAGATTCTCCCACAGCCGCTCCTCACTGACCTGCCCCTGCTCAGTAAGCGGTGCCTCGAGCATACTTTCATGATCATAGCCGGAGACCAGCGCACCGCCGCGGGCCGGAAGACCGACTGAAGTGCGGAACCAATTGAATTCGGCCATGAAGTTGTAGCACAGCACCGGAATCTTCAGCTTGCCCATATTGCGGAGCAGCGTCTTGAAGTATTCGATTTCCTCATCCCGGCCGGGCAGGCCCAGCTTAATCAGATTGGAAGGCGGCATGTTCTCAATAACGGTTACCCGCAGCCCTTCCTCCGCATACATCTGCTGCAGCCGCACCATGTTGTCATATTCCCACGGATTGCCCTCTGTTAATGAAGTCAGCGGAATGACCGCATCCGTAATGCCCATCTGCTTGCACAGCGTCCAGAAATCGCATTTGTAATCATGATAAAAGTAAGCCTCAGCTACCTGCATCTTTACATCATCCTTGTGAAGAGATTTTGTCCTGCACTTCCTTGCCTTTGTTCATGATGATCTCGTAGGCTTCATCCAGTGTCTTCTTATTAAACATGACCTCAGTCATCGTGTCACTGTATGTTTTCACAAAATCCGCCCAGCCCGATGGGGCCGGGGAGAACGGCATCGCTTTCGGAGCAGCCATGTCATACATTTTCACGCCAAGCAGTTCACCCGGGGTCAGATTATCCTTAATCGATTCGAAAATAACCTTGCTGATCGGAATGCCGCGTGTAGTACCCAGCAGGGTGCCCGCTTCAGGATCGCTGATGAACCACTTCAGGAACTCCTTCGCCGCCGCTTTATTCTTTGAAGTCGAGCTAAGCGACAGATACATCGTGGACTGCGCCCAGCCGCCGCCGGAAGGTCCGGAAGGATTGTTCACAATCTCCAGCTTGCCGGGTACAGCGCTGTCCAGCGCTCCCACCGCACCGACCGGAACCCCGCGCGTCATCACACGACCGGAGATCAGCGGGTCAGAGGCAGGGTCATTCTCAATCATGGAGAACGTAGTCTGTGCATCCGGGATCACGCCTCTGGCCCGGAAATCAACATACAGCTCCTCGAATTTATACCACAGCTCCTTGTCGATATTTAAGGTTACCCCGTCGACGAATACCGGACCTTTGTCGTAAGCCATTTGATAGGCCTGATAAGTATCCCAGTAGTTGGTGTAATCCCCGATTCCGTATTTGCCGTCCGGCAGCTTCTCCGCCGCTTCTTCAGCGAAAGCGAAAAACTGGTCATACGTCCAGTCCTGTACCGGCAGGGTAACACCTGCAGCCTCCAGCTCAGGCTTGTTATAGACAAAGCCGTTGCCGTTATAACTGAGCGGTACACCGTAGAGCTTGCCGCCGATTTTGGAATTCTCCAGCACCCCGCTGTCGATCACATCGCTGAGATCCATGTCAGACAGGTCTTCCAGCACGCCTCTGGCTGCATATTCCTGAATGTAAGTGGCATCCATCTGCAGGATATCCGGCAGTGTCTTGGATGCGGCGAGTGTCGGCAGCTTCTTCCAGTACCCGTCCCAGTCTGTATATTGCGGGGTAAAGGTAATATTCGGATGTGCCTCGGTATATTTCTCTGTAGCTTTAACCGTGGCATCATGCCGTTCCTGCGAGCCCCACCACATGATGCTCAGATTTGCTTTTGCTGTAGCAGGGGTCTGATTATTGCTGCCGGAAGCAGCGGGCTCTTCTTTGTTTGCTCCGCCGCAGCCGGCCAGGCTGCTTCCCAGTACCATCATTGATGCTAAAATAATGACCGCTCTTTTTTGAATTTTCACATGGATCATCTCCTCGGTTAATTTAACCTTTGATGCCGGTCGTTGCGATTCCGTCCACGAAATACCGCTGTGCGAACAGGAAGATCAGCGCAGAAGGCATGATGGACAATAAAGACATCGCCAGCAGCTGCCCCCACTGGATATCGAACTGGTCGATGAACATCCGCAGTGCAAGGCCTACCGTGTATTTATCAATCGTATTGAGATACAGCACTTGGGCCAGGAAGTCATCCCAGCTCCAGATGAAGGTGAAGATGGCCACGTTCATTAAGGCAGGAACGATCAGCGGCAGAATGATCCGGTAATAAATGCCGAAGACCGACGTCCCGTCAATCGTAGCGGCTTCATCCAGCTCCTTCGGAATCCCCCGGATGAACTGCACGACCAGGAAGATGAAGAAGGCGCCTCCCCCCAGAATATGAGGCATAATCAGCGGAATGTAACTGTTTACAAAACCAAAGTTGTTAAACAGAATGTACTGCGGAATAATTGTCACCTGCGCCGGTAGCATCATCGTCATCAGCAGCACCGCAAACCAGAATTTGCTGAGGGCAAACTTGATTCTTGCGAAGCCGAAGGCGACCAGTGAGCTGCTGATTACAGCGCCGAGAACGTTCCAGAACTCCATTACCAGTGAATTTTTGAAAAAGGTTGCAAAGCTGTAGTTGGCCGAGTAATTCCAGCCGTCAATATAATTGTCCCAGATCAGCTGCTTCGGCCAGATGGTGGGCAGCCCCATTTCACCCGGTGATTTCAGCGACGCCCCGACCCACCAGAAGACGGGATACAGCATCAGTATGGAGGCTGCAATCATAAAGACATGAATCCATACGTTATTAAGTTTCATCCGCATCTCCATCCTCATCTCCCCTCCGTTTCATAGAACACCCAATACTTGGATGCCGTGAAATTGATGGCGGTGAAGATTCCGATGATCAGCAGCAGAATCCAGGCCAGCGCCGAAGCATAGCCCATCTCGAATTGGCTGAAGGCCTTCTCGTAGAGGAACAGCGCATACGTGTAAGTGGCATTAGCCGGTCCGCCCTTAGTCACAATGAATGCCGAGGTGAACATCTGGAATGATCCGATAATCGCTTGAATCAGGTTAAAGAACAGCACAGGTGACAGCATCGGCAGCGTAATACTGAAGAATCTGCGGAACACTCCGGCCCCGTCTACACCTGCTGATTCATACAGCTCCTTCGGGATCTGCTTGAGTCCGGCCAGGAATATAACCATCGTGGAGCCAAACTGCCAGACATTCAGCAGGATCAGCGTCCCGAGCGCCGTCTCCGGATTGGAGATCCAGCCCATGCCCTGGATGCCGACCATTGCCAGAATCTGATTGATGTAACCGTCCATGCCGAACATATTCCGCCACAGCACCGACACCGCAATGCTTCCGCCGATCAGCGAAGGGAAATAGAAGGCGGTCCGGTACAGATTAATGCCGCGGATGCTGCGGTTGAGCAGGATCGCGACCATCAAGGAGAACGCCAGCTTCAGCGGTACGGAAATGAACACGAACAGGAAGGTGACCCTCAAAGACTTATAGAACAGCTGGTCATGAAAGATCTCCTGGAAGTTTCTCAGCCCGATCCATTTAGGAGCCTCCAATAAGGAGTATTCCGTAAAAGACAGGTAAAGCGATTGTACAATCGGCCATAACGCCAGCAGCAGAAACCCGGTCAGCCATGGGGAAATAAACAGATAACCGGCGATGTGGCGGGAGACTGATTTTCTATGAGAGAGATTCCTCATTTCAAGAACAACACCCCGATTCAAGTAATATGTCGAGTACTCCCCACTAATATAGCACCGGCAAAAGTAGCTTAATAGCAGACAGACTTATGATGGCGTACGATGATTTTACGACTTGAAACATCCATTTTTAACTTTTAATCCCATATCATTGACGGGCTGTTCTACATCCCGGATTCAGGGGGGACAAATCTACAATCGGCTCCAAAACAGTATTGATTTCGCTGATAGACCGGAATTTATAGCGTGGGTATGATGAAAGGGAATCAGAGAATACAGGCTCAGGAGAGGATGGATATTCATGTTTGACCGCAAGGAAGATATTATGAAATGGACAGAAAAATGGGACGGGGAACGGTTTGAGAACGGCCGGCCGAAGGTTTCCGATGATATTCTGGAACGTATGAGAAGAATTACACTTGAAGAGGCGTGGATGCCGCTTTGGAATAATGGATACCGCTTTCAGTTCGAAGGGGGCTTCAAAAGCGTACAGCCGGATCAGATCATGATCGGCCGTGCAGTCACTGCAGTGATGGTGCCGTCGCGTCCGGATCTGCATGAGACCCTTGTTGCTGTCGGTGCGGAAGAGGGCCGTAAAGGCTTTTACAACCAGTGGGTCATTGATGTGCTCGGGGAAAATGATGTCGTGGTCGCCGATATGTTCGATAAGGTACACTTAGGGACTTATGTCGGCGGGAACCTGTCAACTGCGATTGCTACCCGTACCAAAAGAGGCGGCGCTGTCGTCTGGGGCGGCATCCGCGACAATGAACAGGTCAGCAAAATTAAAGAAATCAATGTCTATTACCGGGGCTCCGATCCTACAGCTATTGCTGATGTAGTGATGACCGGCATGAATGTGCCCTGCCGCATCGGTAATGCGATCTGCCTGCCGGGAGATATTGTCTTCGGGACACCGTATGGCGTGATCTTCATTCCGCCGCATCTGGCTGAGCAGACGGTCGTTGAAGCGGAGAAATCGCAGATCCGGGATGTCTTCGGCTTCGTCCGGCTGCGGTCCGGCACTTATACTACCGCGCAGATCGATTCACCGTGGACTACAGAGCTGTGGAGTGATTTCGAGGACTGGTTCCGGAGCAGTGAGGATGCGAAGGAGTTCCAGCACTTGAGCTGGGAGCAGGAAATCGAAGAAGCACGTAATCGTCCAGCCGGTTCCGGCCTGCCGCAGGTCCGGGAATAACTACAGCCGCCCGGGGGCTTCGGGGTAGGGGCAAGCAAGCCTCTATCCCAGGCGCCGGTGCTGCAGGCCGCCTTTGTGCTCACGGTATTCACTTGGCGTCAGACCCACCTTTTGCTTGAACAGCTTGCTGAAATAGCGCGGGTCCTGATAGCCGATATATTTGGAGATTTCCATATTTTTCAGGCTGGTTTCGGTAATCTGCCGTTTAGCCTCTTCGATCCGCAGGTCGGTTAAGGTCTCGATGAAGGTTTTGCCGGTGCGGATTTTGAACAGCATACTCAAATAATTCGGTGTCACGAACACCTCGGCGGCGATGCTCTGCAGAGTGACGTTTGCGACATTCTTTTTCATATATGTAATGGATTGCTCCACGATGTTGTTGTGATCCTCCAGCTGAATCCGCTCCTGGTAAGCCTGATGAATCTCCAGCAAGATGCCGCACACTCTCTCTTCCAGCTCAGACAACATACCGATATTGGTAATCTCCACGAGCGACAGATTGAATAGTGCCGGCAGATCATTATCCCCGCGCACCGCCTGTTCCACCGAGACGAGCAGCCGGATCGTTACCGAATACACCGCCTCCACCTCCACCGGCCCTTTATCATAGAGCGAGTTGTAAAAGGAATGAATGATCCCCTGCAGGGCGCCGCTATCCCCATTGCCTGTAACCTCTTCCGCCACCAGCTTCTCATAAGCATACGGATAATCCACACATTTGTTGTACTGTGTATCCGTTTGGTACTCATAGATCCCCCGGCCTTTGCGAAACTTTTCACTTAACGTCAGCAGCGCCTGATTATACGATTCCCGGATATCCAGAAGGCTTGCACACGGCTGGCCGGTACCGATGCTGACCGGAACACCGAATTTGACGGTTGCGCTTTCATAAATACCATGCCAGATCTGCCGCTCCCCCCAGGGGAAGAGACAGACAATCAGGCCTTCCTCTGTTCTCAGAAAAACATATCTGCCCTCATACTCCTTCTCCAGATATTCATATAAAAGCTCCCTGGCCGTTTCAGTCTCAGCGGAGCGGAGGGAAGAGTATCCGGCGTCAATGACGGCTATCGCTGCATGCACCCGGCAGCCGGGCGGGATGGACAACATCTCCTTGCCCGTCATGTGGAATTCCTTGCGCGCAGATTTCCTCAGCAGATCTCCGAGGAACCTTTGACCAATCATTCTATGAATTGCCACGCTGAATTCATTCAGCAGCTCGATATGCATACATGTACTCCTCCAATTCCATGATGTTATTGCTCCAGGCGGGCCGGGCCCGCTGCTGCAGCTGTAAATCCCCCCGCTGGAGCGCGGTTGTCACACCGAGAAAAGCTTGTAGCCCTTCATGTGCTGCTTGAACCGCTTCTCGGCCGTCTTCAGATCGCCCGACTTGATAATTTCCAGCAGCGCCAGATGCTCCTCCACCAGCTGGTCGGTAGTATGCACACGCACTGAAATGGACATGAAATGCATCATCTTCATCTTCATCCGGTTCCAGATATCAAGCGCCATCTGATTATCGCAGCGCTCATACAGATACCCGTGGAACTCCAGATCACACTGCAGTATCTGCAGCATATCCTGCTTAGCTACCGCTTCCTCCATCTGGCGGACGGTCTGCTCCATGTGCCGGAAATCGGCCTCATTCAGCTGGGGCAGAGCCTTGCGGACCGCATAAATCTCCACGACCTCACGCAGCTCGAAGATATCGCGGATCTCCTTCGCGGAGATATTGGACACTACCGAGCCTTTGTTAGGCGCACCAATAATCAGCTCATCAAACTTCAGCCGTTCCAGCGCTTCCCTCACCGGGGCCTGGCTCACCTTGAAGCGGTCTGCCAGCTCCAGCACCAGCAGGCGGTCACCGGGAGTGTATACTCCGGACAAAATATCATTCTTAATCTGCTCATATATCTGCTGACTAATCGATAAACTAATCAGCGGACCGTTCATTTCACTCATGCTCCAACCTCCACATTATCGATAAACGATAATGATATTCTAGCAGATGAAAACGCTTAGATCAATCCTTCTGCCAAAAAAATCAATCTTCCCTTTTACAAATTAATGTAAGCAGAAGGAGAGCTGGCAGAGGGGATTGCCGGGCTGAATTAGGGGCACTTGCTTGTGGCCTTCATATAGTTACTCCGCCTGGTTCTGGCGGATTTAAGGGCACTTGTGCCCCTAATTTGCCCAGTCCGCCTAGTTTCGGCGGATTTAGGGGTACTTGTGCCCTTATTTTGCCCAGTCCGCCTGGTTTCGGCGGATTTAAGGGCACTTGTGCCCTTATTTTGCCCAGTCCGCCTAGTTTCGGCGGATTTAAGGGCACTTGTGCTCTTAATTTGCCCAGTCCGCCTGATTTCGGCGGATTTAAGGGCACTTGTGCCCCTATTTTGCTCTGCCCGCCTGGTTCTGGCGGAATTAAGGGCACTTGTGCCCTTAATTTTCGGCGGATTAGTGGGATTTTTCACTCTACTTCTCCCACTTAGTCCACTTTTGACTAGTTTAGTGGGATTTTTCACTCTACTTCTCCCACTTAGTCCACTTTTGACTAGTTTAGAGGGATTTTTCACTCTAATTCCTCCACGTAGCCCACTTTTGGCTGGATTAGTGGGATTTTTCACTTTATCCTCTCCCAGTAGAGTTTTTAGTAACAAGCACAAAAACTGTCCCCAGCAAAGTTTCTCTGCAAGAGGACAGTTTTTTTATACTTACCTTAATCTAAGTTACTTACTTCATTACTCTTACTCTATCCTCACTCCTTCTCTCCTTCTAACTCTCCCGTTTGCTTCATTCCACTTACTTCACTCCATTAACTTTATAGAACCCAACTTATTCTACCTATTCTATATTTACTCTAACCTCACTCTTTCTCTCGCTCTAACTCTCCCTTTTACTTCATTCCCCTTACTTCACTCCATTAACTTTATAGAACCCAACTCATTCTACCTACCTTATACTTTCTCTATCCTCACTCCTTCTCTCCTTCTAACTCTACCTTTTACTTCATTCCATTTACTTCCTTCCACTTACTTCGCTTTCTTCATTCAGCCCGCTATAATCCTGTTACTTAAGCCGGCCTCCCTCAGGCAGATCAAGCCGCAGATCAGTCAGACTGTAGCAGAAGCCGGGCTGCTCGGTGACAGCGGGAGCTACCGTCAGTACGTGCAGCTCGAGCGGGTCCTGCCCGCGAAGGGCTTCTACCTCCAGTTGGTGCACCCCGGCGGACAAATGCAGCTCGATACGCTGCCCGTCTGCTCCCCGGTGATACGCCGGAAGTGCATCCTCGGCTCCGGGTGAATCCAATATCATTTTGCCGTTCAGCTTCAGCCGGACCGCTCCCGGAGCTGATACAGCCAGACAAACCTCGCGTTCCAGCGGATTATGCAGTGCCGTCCGCCCGGTGTACCACCCAGCGGTATGCAGCCCGGCAGCTTCGTCAAGCGGCACACGGTTCCCGGATATCCAGACCGGCTTCTCAGCCTTGCCGCCCGGACCAGAAACCAGCCAGCCATTAGCGCGGACCAGCGTGAAGGGCACCCGGAGAACCGCCCACTCCGCACCGTTATGCAGCCGGGTCAGCTGCAGCTGCAGGGGATAGGCGGATTCCTCCAGCTCCTCCGCCGCTGTAATCAGCGTATCCCAGCTGTAGCTCTCCCCGGCTGCCAGACTTAGAGTTACCTGTGCTTGACCCGCCTGCTTTCCCTCAGTTCCCTGCTCCATTACCGGGACTTGACCCACTGCCAGACTTCTCCCGGCACCCTGAGCTTGCTCAGTCCGGTTTCCTCCAGCTTCCTGCTCCACTACCCTATCTTGAGCCGCCTCCTGGCTTCGCTCGGTTCCCCAGCCTTGACCGGCCTTCTCACTTCGCCCAGTCCTCTCTCCTTCCCCCGACTCCTGAGTCCGCTCAGTCACCCAGCCCTGCCCTACCTCTTGACTTCGCCCAGTCATCCATCCCTGCTCCGCCTCTTGCCAGCCCTCCGGCAGCACAAGTCCAGTACGGAAGGACAGCAGCATGTTAGTCAGGTTCGTCAGCCTGAACGCCAGCGCCTTGGAGCCTCCGGCACCTATGCCCGGATCATTGCCCTCATATCGGATTTCCAGCTTCAGCAGCGCATGCTCCTGCGACCCTTCGGGCAGATAGCGGATATCCACGCCCGGATCGCGTGTCCATAACTCCTTGAAAGACCCGTCAGCCACATCCGGCGCGGTCAGCCGGGTCGGCAGATCCGGCAGCACCACAATCCGGGAACCGGCGTGGGCCAGCACACGCTTGCCCATCGCTATGGTCCGCTCTGTCAGCTCCTCCAGCGTGGCCGGATGCGGAAATCCGTTAATCGGCGGGCTGACCACCACCCGGTTGCCGACCGGATCAACCCATTTGGCCGGCAGTCCCTCCGGCCCGAGGATCATTCCGAGGATCGCGGCCAGCGTAGCAGCTGTACAGTCCGTATCGTAGCCGCAATTGACCGCCTTCAGAATGGCGTCTTCGAAGTCTTCGCCATACAGCCAGCCGAGCAGGGTGAAGGCGATATTTTGCGGAGCGTCCGTAAAGTTGCTGTGCCCGTGATGCTGAAGAATCAGCTCCCGCGCGCTCAGCCAGTCTTGCCCCTCGCTATGCCAACGCAGCAAATCCCTGACGGCAAGTGCCGTGCGGCAATCTGCCGGGATGAATCCGAGGCCGATTTCAATTAAGGTATCACGGTCCTGCTCATAGAAGACCGCACTCTCCAGCGCCGCAAAGAACATTTCCCCGTACACACCTTCGCCGCCCGCATGGTCCGTGATCGCATCCTCATAGGCATACCTTGCAGCTACCTCCGGCATTCCCGGAGCGACCATCGCCCAGATCTCCGAGCGGATGGGCGAGCCCATACAATTGTTGAAGGGATTATTGAACAAACCGGCCAGCGGAGGCTTCAGCCCCCGCCGCAGATTAGTTAAGGCATATCCGTATTCATCGAACGGGAAAAAAATATGATCCACCCATTCCTGTCCCAGCTGCTGTGCCGTTATTCCCGGCCCGTATTGCTCCAGCGCATGCAGCCAGACCAGCTGGAGATCCAGATCATCATTCTCCAGCGGCCCGTCCGGCAGCTCCGGATAGAAATCCAGCTGCAGCAGCTCTTTAACTCCTTCTACGGGAGCACCGAGGGTTCCGCCGATGTTTTTGCCTAGCCAGCCGCCATATACGATCCGGTAATAATCCTGCTCATTAAGAATTTCTGTCGCTTTACCCATGTCTCCACTCCCTGTTACAGATTTAACGCTGTACATCCTCCGCTGCCGCTGACAACAGTGACGCCAGTGCCCGGCGATCGGGCAATCCCTCGATATCTCCGCTGACCATCGTTACTGCCGCTCCCACCGCACAGCCCCGTGCGACCGATTGCTCCAGCGGCAGGCCATCCAGCTGCCCGGACAGCACCCCGGCGGCGAAACCGTCACCCGCTCCCACCGGATCAACTACTCTGGCTACCTTGAAGCTGCTGACATAACGTGCCTCGAGCGTATTGGAATAATAGGCGCCAAGCTCGCCGCGCTTAATAATTGCGGTGCCGCAGCCCTCCCTGTGCAAATGCCCGGCCAGTTCGGTGCAATCCTTGGTCCCATACAGGAATTCACCCTCCGAAATGCCGGCCAGCACGATATCCGACTTCCTGACCAGCTCCTTCAGCACAGACCGTGCCTCCTCCTCTCCCCACAGCTTACGGCGGAGGTTCGGATCAAACACCACTGTCACTTTATGCCTGCGGGCCACCTCAACGGCATGGAAGACGCTCTCCCGGCAGGAGGGACTCAGCGCCGGCGTAATCCCGGTCAGGTACAAATATTTCGCAGCAGCGATATAAGCTTCATCAATATCCCCCGGCTGCAGGCGGCTGGCGGCGGAATGCGAGCGGTAATAGTACATCCGCACCTCCCGTTCATTCAGCCGTTCCTTGAACAGCAGGCCTGTCGGGGCTTCTCCGTCAATAATGACCTGACCTGTATCTACACCTTCCCCCCGCACGGCTGCGCGGACGAGGGCGCCGAATTCATCATTGCCGAGCCGGCTGATCCAGCCCGCCTGATGGCCGAGCTTCGCCAGCCCAATCAGGGTATTGGTCTCGGCACCGGCGATTTGCGAGGAGAAGCTCCGGCTGTAGCGCATCTGCCCCCGCTTCTCCGGCGTGAACAAAACCATTGTTTCTCCTAGGCTCACCACATCCATAACCTATGCTCCAATCTGAATATAGACTGATTTAACATTACTTTCCGGTCGATCATTGCAGCTCAAGCAGCGCATACACAATCCGCGCTGCTTCCGCCCGGGTAGCATAGCCCGAAGGAGAAGGCGTGCCGCCGAAGCCCGGGTTCACGACCAGCTGAGGATCTTTGCCCAGCACCACAGCCGCATTCTGCGTCATGGCAATGATCTCTTGCACCGTCAGGTGCTGATTCGGGTTGATGTTACCGGAACTGTCCGCTGCTGCAATCCCTTTCCACACTGCCGCTGCAAGGGCCGGATACACAACCGAGCTACCCGCAACATCACTGAACACCGCCGGTGTATCCGAATAGTCATTCGGCATCTGCAGTGCTTTGACCAGCATCACTGCCATATCCGCTTTGGTTATAAGGGCTTCAGGCAGATACTCCGTCCCTGTTCCACCCGATACAACACCCTTGGTACCTAAAGCTTCTATATAGGTCCGGGCCCAGTGAGCTGCACCTACATCGGAATAGCTGGCTGCATGCAGCTTCACAACGGTCATCGAATACGGCTGCAAAGTAGCCGTTGCCGCAAATTCTCCGCCCGGGGTTACCGGCAGCGGATTGTTCTTCGGCTCCTGTCTCCAGATGGTATAATCGTTGACCAGATAATCCGGCACCGGATCACCGCCGTAAGTCCAGACTGGCATTAGCTCCTGGCCCGGCAGCGACACTTCAATCTCCTTATCCGTCCGGTTGCTGAATACGACGGTCGTCATTTCGTCTTCATTCCCGAGTCCCCAGGCGCCGACATCATTAAGCTTCAGATCCTTGCCGTAGACATAATTGGCAGGTACAGCATTGTTAAGCATCCGGTAATCACCGCTCGTCATGGCCAGATCATAATAATAGTCATTATCCTTCAGCAGACTGCCGATCTCCCGGAAGGTATAATACGGCGGCAGCACGACCATGCCGGTCTTATTGCTGCTGTCAAAGCTGTCCTGCACGATGCCGAAGAACTGGTTGTCGATCAGGCAGTGATATGCAGTAACCTGCACCTTGCCGGTCTTCATGAAGTTCATGAACCGTTCCATGTAGTGGAGGGAGTAGGCCGGGGTTTTGCCCAGGTGAATCCGGCCCTTCTCCGCAAGATTCGTCTCCCCGCCGAAGATCAGCCCGCTGATGCCGCCATACTCCGTGATCCAGATCTCCTTGCCCGGGAATTCTAACGCCTGCTCTTTAATCAGCTGGTAGCGGTTTTCGTTGTTTATATACAGGAAGTCCATGAAATCGGACTGGGTCATATCATCAATGCTGTGTATCCCCGTATACTCATGCGGAATTACAGCATCATAGATATCCGGATTGGCGGCAATCGTCCGGTTCCACTCCTCCCAGCGCACATAACGGTTGCCGGCTGTGTCCTCCAGATCGAGCGGATCGTTCGGCTTATGCGAATCGGGGTCTTTTACAATAATCGTCTCCTGCCATTTATCCAGAATTACGATTCCCACCTGTATAGCCGGGTCAATCTCTTTGATCGCATGATACACATCGCGCGCCTTATAGACGTAATCGGTAACGGACGGGAACTGGCCGCCGTATTTGTTCAGATAGAATTCATTGCCCATCTCGATGCGCACTGGCTGATCGGACAGGCTGACTATCTCCTCTACCTCGGCAGTAATCTCTTCCACGCTCTGAAAAGCCACATTCAGCACAAACGTGCTCGGCAGCTCCAGCTCATTCGGTGCCCGGTAAATATCCTCCAGAAAAATCCCGTTCAGCCCGTTGTTAATCCCGTTCACCGAAGTATATTCGAAGCCAGTGGTAATCCCGCTGAACCGCGGATCATTGGCATTAATCAGAGAGCCGTCGTTATACAGATAATAGTTAGCCGAAGTTCCGTCCGGGACGCGCAGCAGATCGACTCCGATATCCTGCATCAGCCTGATGTCACGCTTACTGTACCAGTTGTCGGTCCGCCCCAGATCATTCAGCTTCTGGTAATTGATCCCGTACAGATCAGAAGGGATTAACTGCTTCTCCCCGTAGACGGCAAAAGCAGCACTCCCGCTCCCCGCAGCCGTCGCCGGAGTAACCGTGACCGTGCTGGTCACCGTAATCTGGTTGTCCGCCGTAACTGCCTGAATCACTGCCGTTCCGGGGCTGAGCGCCGTTACCGCTCTTGCTTTGGACGCAGTGCCGGTCAGCTTCACCACCTGCTCATTGCTGCTGGTCCAGATCACACTGTCATCATCAAGCTCTACCGCCGCGGGCTCATAGATGATCCGCAGATTCTCCGTCTCCCCGGCTTTGAGGTTCATCGCTGTCTTGTAGAATTGCATGCTTGTCAGGACTGGTCCGGTATACGGATTATCAGCCGCAAGAGCATACACCCGCACATCATCCAGGCTCGGCTTCAGCAAATGATGCCCGAAGGTAACCGTCCGCTTAACCGCATCATACAGCCCCGTGTACCGGCCCAGTGTCTGATACTGGGATTCTCCCGCCGCCTTCACCTGCACAATGACCGAATTGCCGTCCACCAGCACCCGGAAATCATAGGCCGCACCCGGAGTTATGATATAATCGGCTACCTTTGTCTCCCCGGTAACTCCTGATTTGTAGAAAGAGATCTTATTCTGCTTAATGAGCAGGGAATCATAGTTCCCGCTGTTCACATCTCCGAGATCCACTCTGGCAAAAGCTCCCGCCGCCGACAGATCAGGTACGGTCAGGTTGAATGTAAGCAGGAACTTCTTCCAGGACTTGCCCTTGATTCTCGCCTTGGAGGTAGAGTTCACATCCTTAGCCACAAATCTGCCGCCCAGATACTGATAATTCATATAATTGCCGGCTGGCGTATCCCACTTGGCCGTAGGCGTCTGAAACAGATCCTCGAACACTACCGGCCAATTTGAAGTTATCTGGTCGATGTCAGGAACTGGCGGCTCCTGGCCTTCCTGTGAATAGACACGGACATCATCCAGGCTCGGCTTAGCCAGATTATGCCCGAAGGTTACCGTCCGGGCAGCCGCTGTATACAGATTCGTGTATTCGCCCAGCGTCTGGTACACCGTCTCCGTCACGGATTTCATCTGCACGACCACTGTATTTCCCTCAACCAGCATCCGCACATCATAGCCCGTCCCGGAAGTCACGGGATAGGCTGTAGACAGCGTAGTTTCTCCCGTTACGCCTGATTTGAAGAACGAGACTTTGTTCTGCTTGATCAGCAGGGAGTCATAGTTCGCGCTGCCGGCATCGCCCAGATCCACCCTGGCAAAAGCGCCCGCCGCCGAAAGATCGGGAATCACCAGATTGAAGCTCAGCATGAACTGCGACCAGGATTTCCCTTTTATTCTGGCTTTGGAGCTGGAATAGTTATCCTTGGCGGCGAACCTTCCGCCGGTAATCTCGTAGTTCATATAGTTGCCGGCCGGGGCATCCCAATTCGCTGCCGGCGAACTGAAGGTATCTTCAAAAGCGACCGGCCAGGCAGCAGCAATCTGCTCCAGATCGGGACTCTCCGTCTCTTCAGCCAGCGCCTTCGCCGTACCGTAGGTCAAATTCAGACTGCTGATAAGCAAAGTGATAACCAGAATGAATGATAATGCCTGCATATATCTCTTCATTGATTAACCTCCTCAAATCTATTTACATAGCCTAAATGCTGCAGAAAATACAACTTAAATGCTGCCATTCTCGCAAAATCGCTGGATTGTTGCATGAAATACAACAATAGCTCCCTTAACCTGTTTGATAGCGGCAGAATGCTGCATTTCTTACAACAATTCTCGATTAGCAGCGAAATCGTGGGAGGAATGTTGTATTTCATGCAGGATTTCGAATTGCGATCCTGATCGGGTGTTCCCTAACTCAAATTTGAACTCCATTCTTCCAAATTAAGAGTCAGCTGTCCCCTCTTCGATAAGCACCTTCAGCCGGGCGCGGCCTGAAACCGCTTGACCCGCTAATACGTCGGCCTCCTCAAATACCGCAAGCAGAATTTCCTTGTCTTTGTACCGCTCCCGGTCATAAATGATGTAGATCAGGCCATCTGCCGCCTGCACACCGTCCGGATAAGAGACATTCTCCCGCTCATCGAGCAGCAGGAAGCCTTCCCAGGTCTTGCCGTCATCCCGTGACAGCATGGCGCTGAGATTATTCCGGCCCTCGGAGTTATGATGGTTGACCAGCAGCAGATTGCCCGAGTGCAGGCGGCGGATGAAGAAGCGCGAGCAGGGGCCTTCCAGCACATCCGCCTGCGGCTCAGACCAGGTAACACCTTGATCTGCGGAAAAGCTCTCCCCAATGCCGCCGTAAGTGCGCACCAGCATCCAAAGGCCGCCGTTCTTCAGCTCAGTCAGCATATGCTCGTCATAACTCCGCTGCGGCATATCCACATAACCGATCCTGTGGAAGGTTTCCCCCTGGTCCTTAGAGGAGAGGACATTCGCATACATCTCAGCCGGAAGATGATTATGCTCTGATGAAATCTGCTCTCCGGTCTCTTTATCCCGGAAGCCCCATACTGCATAGGGCAGCAGCCATTCGCCAGTAGAGAGTACGGTAGGCTTATTCATCATCACTCCGTCTGCTATCCGCCGCGGCTCGCTCCATTCCGGAGCCGCTTCATCCGCATTCCCGCTGACCATCGCCCAGACACCGGCACGTCCGTCGTAGAACTCGTAGCTCTGTGCCCAGAACAGCCAAAGCCTGCCTGCCGGGTCCATCCACAGGCAGGGATCGAAGGCGCGTACCGGGCCGGGCGGGTCCACAGCCAGCACCGGATGGGACCAGGTCACCCCGTCATCCCCGCTGGTGATCAGGACGACATAGTTATCCGGCCCTTCCGTATCGCCGCCGCTGTACAGCGCGGCCCACAGCCTCCCTCCCGGAGTACGCTCAATAGCAGGAATTCCCTGCCACTGGCGGTTCTCCTTACGGTATTTCTCTCCGGGAGAGGTAACGATCTCCGGCGGTGCCAGTGATAAATCCTTGTCTGCATCCATGTTTCTTGTATCCTCCTAAATAGATAGTTCTTATCCTTCTTTCATTCATTGAAGATTTAGCTCTGACTACAAAACGATCTCCAAGCCCACTCTGCTTAAGCCGGAGTTACGCTGCTATATAGCTTGTACTGAAACTCTCAAGGGCCTGACAGCAATAAGAGTATGCTAGTATGCCCGTAGTGTTGGAGCCATTGTATTTAATGCAGTAGTTTCCTTGGAAAACAGCCAAAAAATCCATTCTATTGTATTTCGTACAATGCTTTTCAGGGAAAGGAGACTAAAATGCCTAATTTCTAAGAAACTAGTGTACAAACTACAATAGATTCTATTTTCAGGCTGATTTAACCGTTGTCTGTTGTACAAAATACAATAAAACTCCCAGCACGCTCATCTGCACACCTCTATACCGCCAGTTCCATAACTTCTAACTGCCTGTCTTCCCGCCCTGTACTGCCCGGCTCACATACTGCGCAGCCAGTGCCGTCAGCTCGTCATACCGCCGTTCCTTCACCCACACCTCCCGTACAAGCCGCGCACCAATTCCGACCGAGCATGCTCCAGCCTGCAGCCACTCCTGCAGATTGCTGTCGTCCACGCCGCCAACCGCCATTACCGGGATATGATTCAGCGGAGCCAGCACCGCCTTCATGTAGCCGATCCCCAAGTCTCCGGCCGGAAACAGCTTCACAATATCCGCCCCGCAGCGGTAAGCCTCGGCCATCTCACTGGCTGTAGCCGCGCCTGGTACAGACACCAGGCCGTGTTCCTTCGTCCTTGTGATCACTGCTGCCGCGGTACCGGGCGACAGAATGAATTCCGCCCCGGCAGCGGCGGCAAGATCGACCTGCCCGGCCGTCAGTGCCGTGCCTGCGCCAATGCAGAGACTGCCGCCGAAGCGCTCCTTGAGCAGGCGGATAACCGCCGGCGCATCATGCCCCGGCGCGGCCCCGCGCTGATTGAACGGGATCTCCACCAGCGTGATGCCGCCTGCAAGCAGCGCTTCGGTTACGCGCAGTGCGTCATCAGCGTGCAGGCCCCGCAGAATCGCCACCACCTTATGCTGCCGAATCTTCTCTATTACGGATGCGGAAGGACCTGCACCCGAATCTTCACCCGCCTTCGCACTCATACCTGCACTTGCTCCTGCACTTCTTCCCGCACCTCCTTCTGCACTCATACCTGCACTTGCTCCTGCACTTCTTCCCGCACCTGCTCCTGCACTTGCTCCTCCACCCGTACCTGCATTCACATCCCTATTCATCCCGCTTTCCTCCTCCCATCCATATCTGCATTCGCCATACCGCTTCTCCTCCCCTGAACTTCCTCCCGCATAATGGGCAATGCGCCCCGGCCTTGCCAATGACGGTCAAGCAGGGCCGGGGCGCATCCTTGAAGCTGCGGGCGAAATTAAGAACCGCTAAATTTGTTGACACAACTCCCTTAACCATTGAGATTGTGCCAACAAAAGCAGGTACTAGTTTAGTTCCCCTGCAGCTCCTTACTAGCTTTTTTAAGGCTTCAACGGTTTGAAATCAGGCTTCAGGTAGTTGTTCAGATCTATGGTACCGGCCGCGGTATTGGCTTCCGCCAGCTTGTTGAAGGCATCGCCCAACTCCTGCAGTGTCTTCTCAATCTCCGGCAGGTCCTTGCTGGTCATGAACAGCTGATTCATTACATCATTGACGACAGCCGATTTGCTGACATCCAGCGAACCTACCTTCAGCGGAGGATTCACGACGGAATAATCAAGCCGCGGTGCCATGGGATAATCCACTGAGTCTGCTCCGATAACGAAGCCATCGGTACCCTTGCGGTCAGTCGGCTGAATGGCTTTGTCCTGAGCGGCGAGGTTGGTGAAGGAACCGAGACCTTTGCGGGCCAGCTCTACGAACATTTCATCCGAGATCAGGAACTCCCAAGCCTTCTTGGCCTCCTCCAGATGCTTGGAGTTCTTGTTGATGCTGAACCCGTTGGCCGTTTCATAAGGCGTGCCCCCCAGCTGCTTGCCGTCCCATGTCGGAAAATCCGCAACAGCCCAGTCATTCTTCGCCGGGAACTGGTCATTGAATACACCAATATCCCAGGTGGCTGCAGACAGCATGCCGATATTGCCTTCCGCGAACTGTGCGCGGATCATATCATTGTCGTAAGTGCCGACGCCAGGGAAGACACTGCCTTCCTTGTTCACATCAATCCACCATTTCACATATTTGGCGAACGGCGAGAAGTCGTATTTACCCGTTACCGCATTCCAGCCTTCACGGCCGTTAATATCACCGGAGAGCGCTGAAGGATAGATCACATAATATCTCCAGAATACGGTCTGCTTGACCGGCAGGCCCAGCCCGAATTTCTGTCCGCCGCCGCTGGCCGTGATCTGCTTGGCATAGTCACTCATCTCCTGCCAGGTTACCGGAGGCTTCTCCGGATCAAGGCCCGAGGCCTTAAAAAGATCCTTATTGTAGATCAGCTTCACAGTTGTTACATTCTCAAACACCCGGTCCAGCTCCCCGTTCTTGGCGGTAGGCGGAACTGTGAGAGCGGATTCATCAAACCGTGCGCGGATCTCCGGTGTGATCAGCGGATTCAGATCCAGCGGATAACCCGCATTGGCCAGATCAGCGGAGATATTATAGGCAATATCCGGCAGGTTGCCCGCATTCAGCGCCAGCTTCAGCTGTTCCTCGTAGTTGTCGGCGAATACTTTATAATTGATCTCAATATTGTCCGGGTTGGTTTCATTGAATTTCTTGATCAGGCTTTCCCGCACTTCCAGGTCATGCCGTGAGTTCACCCATACCTCAATCGATACCTTTTCTTTGGGGGCGCTTGCATTACTGCCCGCAGACGGGCCGGCATTCCCGTTGCCGCTACTATTGCTGTTATTCCCGCATCCGGTCATCAGAATCAGCAGTGCTGCTGCCGCTCCCAGGAGTCCCTGTTTGCTCCATTTTGTATTCATCCGATTGTTCAACCCCTTATGTTTGTTTTGATTACACCCTGATTATAGAAAGGAATCCGCGCACGGCTAACCCCTCGGAATTCATATTTACTGAACAAAAGGGGGGCTTCTTGCAGATCCCGTCTATTCGTTTCCGTACTTTGTAAAAGGGAGCCGGAGTTCGAAGCTTTTGCCCGCTTCCAGCAGATTAACCTGAATTCCGAACGCCTCGCCGAAATACAGCCGGATCCGCTCATGCACATTCCGGATGCCGAAGGAGGCCGGATCTGGTTCTCTTTCATTCAGCAGGCGCTGCACCTTGGCCAGATCAAGCAGCATGCCGTTGTCATACACTTCAATACTATAGCTATCCTCGTCTGCCCGCCGGCCCCTGATCTCAATCCGGTTCCCTCCGGCCTGGCGGCTCATGCCGTGCATAATCGCATTCTCCACCAGCGGCTGGAGCGAAATCTTGACGATCCGCTGCTTCAGCAGCCCCGGCTCCATATCCACCGTAATGGCGAACTGCTCCTTATAGCGGATCTGCTGCATGCCGATATAGCTGTTCAGATGCTTCAGCTCCTGCTCCACGGTGACGACATCAGGACCGTCCAGCCCGGCACGGAGGAACCCCGTCAAATGGCCGATCATACCGGTCAGCTCGCGGTCCCGGTGCTCCAGCGCTTTCCAGTTAATCGTATCCAGGCTGTTGTACAGGAAATGGGGATTGATCTGATACTGCAGCAGCCGCAGATGATACTCCCGCTTCAGCACCTGCTCCTCGCGGATCTCCATCAGCAGCCCGCGCATGCCGTCATACAGAATGCCGATTTCATCCCCGCGCGTGAGCGGCGGGATATTCAGATGGGCCCCGTCGCTTTTTTTGCGCACAACCAGCGAGGCCAGCCGCTCAATCGGGCGGGAGAAATTACGCGCCACCCGGCTGGATACCAGCGTCGACACGAGCAGCAGCAAGCCCATCACCCCGGCTGTCCACTGGTAGACCTGATAGAGCGGCAGCAGCACATGCTTCTTCGGCACGATGCCGAGCAGGGTCCAATTCTGCCCGACCTGCCGCGCAGAATAGTAGTTTCCCGCTTCAGCGTAGCCGCTCCCGGATCTGCCGCTGCCCGGTTCAGCAGCCGCACGCAGCAGGGCAGCGCGGAGCTTATCATCTCCCTCTGCCCCCTGAAAGCCCATCAGGATATCACCCTCAAGCGAATTGTCCGTAAGCAGGTATTGCCGCTGTCCCGACTCCAGCGGCGCGCCGAGCAGATCCTGAATATAGCTGTATGGCAATGAGATCAGCATACAGCCGTACAGCTCGCGGCGGGTGATGCTGCCGACCGGCACAATCCAGGTGAACTGCCCGGAGGATTCATCGCCGGCCAGCCGGTACATCTGCTCCAGCGCTCCCGGGTCCAGCGACAACCCCTGCAGAAACTCCGGGTCTGCCTTAACAGGAAGCCCGTAATGAGCCAGATAATGCTCCTCCGGCAGGCGGAAGCTGACGCTGAAATCGCCGTTGATATATTTGATATTCGTCAGAAACTGCTGCAGCCGGTTCGCTACCCCGATCTGCCGGAGCACCGATTCCTCATGGCTGTTCAGGGCCTGGACCAGCTCTTCATCATGCAGAAACAGCCGCTCCGTAGTTTCGAACTCCTGATAGAGCTGTTCGAAGGGAGCGGCCGTGCGCGAGAGAATCATGTCCGAGCTTTCCTCCAGCTGCCGGGTGAACAGATTAGAGGTCACGAGTATATTTACTGTTCCGACAATCAGAATCGGAGCCAGCGTCAGCAGGAGAATCAGCAGAAATAATTTGTGGTGGAACCGGCGGAACGGCAGGCGCTGTCTGCTCATACCAGTGCCCCCCGGTACTCGGAGGGAGTCATGCCGTATTCTTTTTTGAACAGCTTAACGAAATGCTCCACCTTGTTGTACCCCACCTTGTAAGAGACCTCGTACACCTTGAGCGTCGGGTCCTTCAGCAGCCGGATCGCCGCACCCATACGGACCTGCAGCAGATGCGCCCGGAACGTGCTTCCGGTCTGCTGCTTAAATAGCTCACTTAGATACACCGGGGAAATCCCCAGCTCTTCAGCTACGGTAGTCAGCTGGATATCCCCGCCATACTGGCTGTCAATCCGTTCAAGAACGACGCGGATCAGCCGGTGTGCGCCTTTGCCGTGGCGCTGGTGGATCAGGTGATGCAGCTCATGGATGAAGAACTGCAGCAGTTCCTTAATCTTGGGCTGCGCGGCAATCCGCATCTTAAGATCATCTGTATCAGGCAGAACCTGTCCGCCTCCGGTCTGCACATGCTCCCGGATCGTAGTCAGCCATTCAAAGCACCAGCGCCGTGCTGCCCCCAGCTCCCACTCCAGGAAGGACAGGGCCAGCTGATTCTGCCAGCGGACGACCTGCTCCGTCTCCCCGGCCAGCATCCACTGGATCAGCTCCGCCATCGGCTTGGTCCACTGCATGTATGCCAGCTCCCGGCTGGAGGGCTGCAGGAAACGGACGGGTTCCTCTGGATTCCCGCCCATGTAGTCCATCATTTTTTCCGTTTCCCAGAACAGTCTGGACAGCTCAAGCGGGCTGCCGCCCCCTTCCGAGATCATGATATGTACCTTCTTTTTGGTGAACCGCTCAATACTTCCGTACAATTGCTGCGCTAGAGCCAAGAGCTCTGCATCTGAACGGCTGCCTCCGGTGGTAACCAGCCATTTGCCGAAGGACAGCCGGATTGTGCAAACGTCTTCATAAGACTGCAGCAGCTCATGCATCACATTCTGCACGGCGAACTGCGCACTGGGGTCAATGGTCCCCTGCCCTTCCAGTGTCACCAGAAGCAGCCGCAGCTCTCCCTCCAGCATCCACTCCAGCCCTACCTGGGCGCACTCCTCCCGCCAATCGTAGCCGGGATGATTGCCGAGAATCAGCTCCTGTATATATTGTGAGCGGATCGATTCCTCATAATATTGATTACGCCGGACACGCTGCTTCTGCAGCTTCAGCTGAGCGAGCACATCCACCTGCTTCAGCAGCACCTGCAGCAGCTCCTCCGGCCGGGTCGGCTTCAGCAGATAATCGGTCACTCCCAGCTGAATCGCCCGGCGGGCATAATCGAACTCGCCGTAGGCGCTGAGAATGATATACCGGATGTCCGGTCCAAGCGCAGCCGCCGCCGCGATCATCTCCAGCCCGGACATATCCGGCATTTTGATATCGCTGATGACAATATCCGGAGAGAGCCGGGCGATCTGCTCGAGCGCACTTACCCCGTCCTCGGCCACTCCGGCCACCTCCAGATCATATTCCGCCCAGGGAATCATCGCTTCAAGCCGCTCCCGGATGAAATGCTCGTCGTCCACTATCAGTACTTTGTACATGGAATCCCCCTTAAGTAGTCAGCCCTTCACTGCTCCTTGCGCGAGTCCGCCTACGATCTGCCGGTTGAGCAGAATGAAGACCGTCAGTACCGGAATGACCGAGATCATCGACCCGGCCAGCAGCAGATTCCATGCCGCAGCCCCCGTCCCTGAGTTGCGCAGCTCCACCACGCCCACGGTCAGCGTCTTCGTATCCGGGTTCCCGATGCTCATCACCAGCGGCAGGATATAGTTGTTCCATTCCGCAATAAATTCCAGCAGGAAAAAAGTTGCGGTAATCGGCGCCATCAGCGGCAGTGTCAGCCGGAAGAAGCGCGTGAAATAGCCTGCTCCATCCATAATACCAGCCTCGTCCATGTCCTTGCCAAGGGATTTGACGAAGCCTTCGTACAGGAACACGCTGGCCCCCAGCCCGTATAAGGCAACAAGCGGTATCGTATAGATACTGTCCGTTAGTCCCCAGTCCACGGCAAGCTTGAATTTCGGGTACAGCGTCATCGGTCCCAGGCTGATGAACATGACACCGATGATCAGCAGCGACAGCACTTTTTTGCCGGGAAAATTAGTTCTTGCAAACACATACCCCGCCATGGCCCCCATGAATACCGACATCCCCGCGCTGACCACCGCAAACACCACCGAGTTATAGAAGTATAACGAGAAATCCAGCTTATCCCACACCTCAGAGTAGTTCGACCACGTCCATTCCTCCGGCAGCAGGCTGCCCCCGGTAATCAGCTCCTGATTGGATTTAAAAGAATAGAAAAACACATACAGCACCGGCACCAGCGTCACCAGCGCCGCCACCGCCAGAAAGATATATTTCAGCGTCTGCCCGATAGTCTTCATTGCGCCTCCCCCTTATTCCTGATAGTCCATTTTTTTGGTCAGCTTGAAGTAGCCCGCGGAGATGACCACCAGCATAAGTGCAGTGACCACGGCCACCGTCGCGCCATAGCCATAGTTGCTGCCCGCTTCGCCCCCGAAGAACTGGTGGAATATGTACAGGAACGTCAGCTCTGTAGCATTATTCGGCCCGCCGTTCGTCAAGACGAGGAAGGGGCCCATCGATTTCAGCGTACCGAGAATGGACAGGAACAGGATCATCTGCAGGATGCGGCCCATCATCGGGATGGAGATGTAGCGCATTCTTTTCCACCCGGTAGCCCCGTCCATATCCGCACTCTCGTAGACATCCTTCGGAATGCTCGTCAGCCCGACCAGAAAGAACAGCATGTTGATCCCGAAGTTCTGCCAGGCATCCATCACCATCCCGCTGGCGAACGCCGTCCATCCCCCCGACAGAAACTGAACCGGCTGATCAATCAGATGGAGCTTCAGCAGCAGCTGGTTGAGCCCGCCGTTATACGGGTTGAGCAGAATGTACATGACCAGCGCCATCGTCGAGCCAGGCAGGATATAAGGCATCACGAACATCGCCCGGAAAATATTCCGCCCCCGCAGGCGGGAGTAGAGGAACAAGGCAAGCACGAACGCGAGCGGCAGCTCGATCAGAATCTTCAGGGAAAAGAGCGCCTGCTTCCAGAGCGAAGACCAGTAAATCTGATCCTCCATCAGGCGGTGCAGATTGGCCATCCCGGTGAACCGCTCCGGCATCACGCCGTCATAATAATAGAAGACATATTTCAGCGCCCAGCCGATCGGATACAGTGAGAACACGATGAAAAAGCAGACCGGCACCAGCAGCATCAGATACGCGGGACCATACTTGCGGAGGAAGCGGGAGAAGGAACGGCGGCTTCCCGGGTGCAAAGATGCACCGGCGAGGCCGGATTCAGCGGTTAGCTTGCTCATTGGCTCCCCCGCCCTTCCAGTTATAATGTAGGGGAAAAAGCGGTAATGTAAGCGGTACAGCAAGCTTCAAAGACGATAGATGATCGCCGGAATTCATGGGAATTGCCCCTTCCTGTCTGTTGGTAACGCCATTATAGCACCGGGTTTCCGCGCCTTCGCCCCCTTAAACTTTAGATATACTGCATAATTGCCGGGGAATTTGCGGAGGATGGTTGTCTGCTTATAAGGGCTTTGCGGGGCGGGGCTGCGGGAGTGGCCAGGGGGAGTGACTGGGATATGAGCGCAGGAGTGGCTGTGGATGTGAGCGCGGGAGTGGCTGGGATGTGATCACGGGAGTGGCTGTGGACAAACAGTTGTTTGAGCAGAGCTGATGTTTGAACGCGGGCCGCTGCGGACACAGATGCGCATATTTCCCGCAAAAGGGGCTTTTCGCCCTGCTTACGGACTCCAGTGCAGCTATTTACTGAGATTCTCCGGAAATCAGCCTGCTGATCCGGCAATAAGCGCTCCTGTGTCCGTTAACCCGGAGAAATAAGCTGAATCCGGAAGATAAGCGCACGGGAGTCCGTAAGCTCCTGCTCGCGGAGTGCCAGCTTAGTGGTTACTGCTTTTCCCGGCAAAGCTTCTTCTGTTTAGCAGCGTATCTTAATTCCGCACATTTTGCTTACTTTGGTCTTTTTCCCGAGTATTAAGTGCTTTTTCCACTTGCTGTTTAACATAGCCTCTTCGTTCTTGTAGCAAGTGTATTATATCCATCTATTGTTCTGCTGTTATCTACAATTGTTCAGTTTGCATCATGTCCTTTACATTCAAAAAAGCAGCCGCATATCATTAGCGGCTGCTTCAGACTTTCTGTCAGGTCAGGCAGTGAGGGCTGTCGTGAACTACTCCCACCTATAGAGGTGTGAGCTTCTTGGGAACAGCCCATACTTGCTCTGGAGACTACCTTCCGAAGCAGCGGTTAGGCTTATACACCAAGCGATCCCCGCAGTCCCTGCGGTTCCCTTCCGCGTTAGATTCCGGCGGTTCCATAGAGCTGACGCAGCCCTTCTGTCCGGATGTTCCTGCTTGCATTTACGTCCCGGTCATGCGTGATTCCGCAGCTGGGACAGCTCCATTCCCGGATGTGGAGTCCCTTTTTTCCATCCCGGTGCCCACAGGCCGAGCAGAGCTGGCTGGAAGGGAACCAGCGTCCCACCCGGATCACTTGTTTCCCATACCACTCCGCTTTGTAGGTCAGTTTGGACAGAAAGGCGGACCACGCGACATCATGAAGACTACGGGCAAGCCTGTGGTTTCGAACCAGCCCTGTGACATTCAGAGTCTCCACACAGATCACGTCGTGGTTGTTGACGAGTTCCGTACTGAGTTTGTTCTGAAAGTCGTTCCGTTGATTGGCTATTTTTTCATGCAGCTTAGCCACAAGGATACGCTGCTTCTGGTAATTACGGCTACCTGCGAGGAGGCGCCCCTCCTTCTGGGCCTGCAGCGCTCGGCGCGACAATTTACGCTGGGCCTTGGAGAGCCGGTCTGAGGTTTTCATCAGATGCTTCGGATTCTGGACTTTCGTTCCATCGGAGAAGGCGGCAAACGAAGTGACCCCGAGATCCATCCCGATGACCGAGCCGGTTAATGCCTTCGCTTCCACCTTCGTTTCGCACAGGATGGAGACAAAATACTTACCGGTAGCCGTACGGGAGATCGTGGCCGATTTGATGTGGCCCTGAAGCTGCCGATGCAGCTTGATCCGCACAGGTTCCATCTTGGGCAGTTTCAAATAACGTCCTGCCACAATCGCGATGGTTCCATTCTGATTGTTCGTGGTGTAGGACTGGACCGGATGTTTACGGGATTTCCACTTTGGAAAACCGGAGGAAGGATGACGGAAAAAGTGGTTATAGGCGGCTTTCAGATGAAGCTGGGCATTGCATAAGGCCAAGCTGTCGACTTCTTTAAGAAAAGGATATTCTTTTTTGTATTGGGCGGGTGTAGGAAGCTTGATGGGCTCACCGGTTTCCCGGTGCTTTTTGTAGGCTTCGATGCGATCATTCAGCATGAGGTTGTAGACTTTACGTACACAGCCGAAGCTTCTCACCAAGAAATCAGCCTGCGGAGCACTTGGATATAACCGAAATTTGAAAGCTTTGAGCATGAAGCCTCACCTCAACTTCTATGAATCAAAACAGGAATATATGTTCTTGTTTCGATTTTACCAAAGATCTTCTGAAAAGCAAAGACAAACCGTTATCATTCATCCCGCCACTTTAGAAGTGTGGGAATTCTGACAACGATTTGTTAAAAGTCATGCAGTGGCTGATAGGGACAGCCCGGTATCTAGTGACCTGATCTTTGTATTCGCTCCCTGCTACAGTTGTTCAATAAATGCCTTCACCGTACTGTCGCTTTCCAGGGCACGGATGATCAGCGTGACGGACTCGGCGCGTGTAGCATTGCCGCCCGGGGCAAATGCCGAGCCGGCAAGTCCTTGAACCAATCCTGCTGCAGAAGCTTTGCCGATGGCTTCCGCCGCCCAGTTATCGCTGCCCACATCCTTGAAGCCGGCGGATGAACCGGATGCCAGAGCATCGAGGTCCAGCACCCGGGCAATGATAGCTACCATCTCAGCGCGGGAGATCTTCGCGTTTGGCTTAAAGCTGCCATCCGCGTAGCCGGTCACGATGCCCTTGTCCGTTAACGCGCCGATGTAGCCGGCAGCCCAGTTGGTGCCGGTATCCTTGAAGCCGGCAGCCGTAACCGGAGTCAGTCCGAATGCACGCCCAATCATTGCTGCGAATTCGGCTCTCGTTACCGGCGCATCCGGCTTGAATGAGTTATCCTCATAGCCGTTGATAATCCCAAGCTTCACGGCCTTGGCAATCGTACTGCTGCCCCAGTGACTGGCAGTGTCTTTGAATGCTGTGTTTCCGCTGCCCGTTGCAGCGGCGGCAGCGCCGAGCGCCTTCAGAACCGCGTCGCGGCTCGTAACCGCGGATTGGAAGTGATCCGCCTCAGCAACAGGTGTTGCCGTTGGCGTTGGCGTTGCCGCAGGTATTGCGGTTGGTGATGGTGTTGCCGTCACTGCCGGAGCCTGGGTCGGCACCGCACCTCCCCCTGATGCCGGAGCGTTTGTCGGTGCTGCGGTTGGGGCTGGCGTTGGCGATGCGGTTGGCGATGCGGTCGGTGCGGTCGTTGGCACTACCGTTCCGCCCTTAACAGCAACCAGTACAACCTGGTTCGCTTCATAGACGAGCTTGGCGCTGTAATCGCCTGGCAGACCTTCTGCCTTCAGCGCAGTAAATTCTCCGCTGCGCTTGCCGTCATGCCGGATCAGTACGGTACGTTCACCAGGCACAAAGCTATTCGTGAACTTCACCTGCAAAGCTCCGTCAAGCTTCACATCGCCTTTGACGTCTACCACATCAGCTGCACCGGCAATGTTCAGCGCAAGCGTACCTGCGGCAGCTTGCGTATAATCTCCGCCTACATTCAGCGGACCGGTTACATTCTCTACAAGGCTGCCCCTGCTGGTCGTTACATCCCCGCTGCCCAGCGCATTGGCCGAAGCGCCTTCCAGTGTCCCGCCGGCTACTTCAGTACCGCCCGCATACATGTTGCTGCCGGTCAGCTTCAAGGTGCCGCTGCCTGCCTTCGTCAGCTTGCCTGTGCCGGAGATATTATTCTTCCAGCTGTCCAGCGCGTAGAATCCGCCTTCGCTGGCATCCATTGTGACCGTGACCTCGCCGTTAAGCGCGCCATACCCGTCAGCTGCGGCGAACAGGTTCAGCCGGCCCCAGCCCTCCGGATCATCCAGTACCGGATAACCTGAAGAAATGGCCGTGGTTGCCAGTACTGCGCGGCGCTGCTCAGCGCTCAGGTAAGGCTGGCGTGTCTCCAGCAGCACTTCCGCGCCCTTAGGCACAACTGCCGCTTCCAGTGTCGAATGAATCGGCGCAAAACCGTAAGTCAGGCGCTTCGTGTAATCCGCCTTATTTTGCTCATAATTGCTGTACTTGTCCTCCGCTGTTCCGGTTTCAGTCAGCAGCAGGGCATGGGCCTGATCGTAAGCGGCTTGCTTCAGCTCCGCATTCTGCGGATCGGCCAAAGCAGCAGCAGCCAGTGCTGTAGACATGACCCGCCCGCCAATCACATCCAGCGGAGAGTGCATGCCGGCCACAATCCGGCTGTCTCCCATTTCGGAAGCCCGGGTCATCAGCTCCTGAAAGCGTTCAGGCACGGCATAAGCCAGTGCGTAGGCTGCCAGATAGGAGGCATTCGTGTGTCCGCTCGGGAACCCGCCGTCTGACGAAGCATCCTCCTTGATGGCCGGTCTCAGCGTCGGAATCACAACCGAGGTATCTTCGGCCCAGCGGAAGGGACGCTTGTAGTTATAGAAGGCTTTTGCCGGATTCGTGGACATCGCGTTGCCGCGTACAATTCCAATCAGATCAACCATCTTGCCCAGCTCGGAACCGGAGTCGCCGCCTTTGTTTGCCCCGTTCGTATCATCATACTTTTTACTCACGGCATCCGCCGGGATGTCTTTAATGGAAGTAGTTGTTTTGGATTTGGTGCGGTACACCTCGGCCAGCGGGCCAAGCCCCTCTGTCGCGCCGTAGGTCTGGTTTCTGCGGTCAGTCAAATAAGCCGCATCTTCATCGGCCTGCGTCCGCGTTTTGGCCAGATCGACCACGTACTGAATATTGGCATCCAGCACTTCACTGTTCAGCTTCGTTCCGTTGTTCCAGGAGGTGCCGGGTTTCCACAGCTCCAGGAAGCCGGAGAGCACGCCGATGGCCGGATTGGAATAGACCGCCAGATTAACAGAGCTATTGTTAGTATAGCTGTCTACAAAATGGCCCCACACCGGAGCCGCAGGAAGTTCGGTTCCCGGCCCCGCTGCGGCAGGTGCAGAAGATGCTGCGATAGTCAGATTTGCCGCCAGTGTATTCGACAGCAGTAACGCACCCAGGGAGACGGCCAAAGCCTTTTTCAACTTTCTTCTCTTCACAACGCTTCTACCCCTATCATTAATAAAGTATGAAATCCTCCGCCAGAGCACAGCCTTGCCGGCCTCAGCTCTGAACGCTCCCGAGTGTAGCACCGGGCCTGGCCGCCCAGCAATACAACGATTTCTGCTTTATATCAATTTAGGAGTATTTCCGGACATTGGCACAACATTTGTTGCAATGGCCGAATTCTTTTTACATTCGCTTAATATTAATCGGAGATGATGGTATACGGAGGGAGCTGATCCATTTGAACAAACGGAATTCCGTATTCGCCAATCTGGCTATTTCTTATATATCCGTCGTGCTTGTCATCGTGCTCTTAATCTGCTCTTTCTTCTATATATACTTCTCCGGCAACTATAAGGAGGAGCTGCGCAGCAAAAATCAGCTGATGCTTGAAAATACAGCCCGCACAATTGAGAACACGGTCCTTGAGCGGGTACAGCAGATTTATGTGGAAATTGCACTCGGCCAGACTGCAGAGCTGCATCTGTTATCCGGTCCTGCATATCAAAGCAACCTCAGTAAAATGCTCGACCTGCAGGAGGTGCTTAAATCCAAGGCAGCCAGCAACTCCGATATTGTACAGGCAATTCATCTGTACTCCCCGGAGCAGAAGGTCATGCTGTCGTCAGTCTACGGGCTGAAGCTTGGTGCTGATCAAGGCGACGGGGCCGCGTTTTTTGCAGAGTGGATCAATGGAATGAGCAGCAATAAGCAGGGCAGCCTGTGGACCCGGACCCGGATGGTTTCCCAGGATATCTTCTCGAGTCTTCCGGGGAGCAATGACCAGGCCTTGATCACCTATGCGCACAGTTACCCTTTTCAGGCCTCAGGTGACAATAGCGATCTCTTCATAGCCATTGATGTGAAGGAACAGGCGATTGGCGGAATTATTCAGAATATGATGCCGTCTCATTACGAGAGCTCCTTTGTGCTGGACCGTTCCGGCAAGATCATCACGGGCACATATACGGGAGAATTAGACCTGGAGGGCAGTTTCGGCACGGGGATCACCCAAGCTGCGGACAAGGAGGCGGGGAGCTTCACCGATACGATTAACAGAATCCCTTACGTAATCTCTTACCAGACATTGCCGTCCACCCAGTGGAAAATATACAATGCGGTACCGGCCAACTCTTTTTATGAACAATCCATTGTTGTGCAGAAGCTGATCCTTGGCATCTGTCTGTTTGCTATCCTGCTCGGCCTGGTGTTATCCGGGATTCTGGCCAAAGTAAATTACATTCCGGTTAAGCGGCTGGCGGGCAAAATCAGGGACTTAACCGGCCCGGCGCCTGAGCATGCAACGAATGAATACAGGCTGATTGATACGGCCTTCATCCGGCTTAACGATAAAGTCAGCAGTCTGGAGGATTCACTGCAGGCCAGCCGTGCAGCGGCCCTGCAGAATGTGGTGCTGAATATGCTGCAAGGCGGATATACCGGAGAGGAGTTGGCGGAAGAGCTGCAGTGTCTGGGCCTTGCCCGTGAATACAGCCAGTATTGCTGCCTGCTCCTAAGTCCGGCGGAGGCCTCTGCCCGGTTAAGCTCGCGGAATATACAGGCGGGAACGGAGCAGCTGATTCACCGTCTGGAAGCAGTGTCTCCGCAGAATAGCCGCTTGATTGCCGAAGAACTGCCGGATAACAAGCTCGTTGTCATTCTATGTACGGATGCAGCGGACGAAGACCTGCTGTCGCAACTTGCCGGCAATATGCTGGCGGAGAGCAGGCAGCAGCTTGGCCTGGGTGTTCAAATCGCATGGGGGACCTGGGTTCAGGCGCTGGACGAAATCCATCAGAGCTACAACGAAGCGCATATCTTGATGAAATACGGATACTTCCTGCCGGAAATATCCGTCCTGAACGACCGCCTTCTCCTTAAAAGGGAGCAGTGTCCGGACGAAATTCCGCAAGCCCTGCTCACTAAGTTCAAGGAGAAGCTGCAGACCCGGCAGCTGCCGGATATTGTACAAGCAATCCGGCAATTGGTCACCGCCATGCGGGAAGGCCCGTATGCGGCCGACTATTGCCATTTCATTCTGGCGAATACGGTATTCGTCTACTCGGATTATCTGAGAAGCGTACGGCACAAGTATCCCGCTTCAGATCATCCGGATTTGTACAATCAATATACCGGGCTGAATCATATCCGCCATTTTGAAGAATGGCTGGTGGATTCGGTGTCTGCCTTCACTGACCGGATGGAGAAACGGAACAGCGGACGGGCCGTTACCAGCATTGAGTCGGCCAAACAGTATATAGAGACTCATCTGCCGGATGACTTGTCCCTGGAGACGGTGGCTGCCCGGGTGTTCATCAGCCCCAAGTATTTGAGCAGGCTGTTTAAGGAGGAAGTCGGCACCACCTACACCGACTATGTCACCGGCCGGCGGATGGAGCAGGCTAAGCTGCTGATTGAGAACAATAACATGACCGTCGAGCAGGTTGCTGAGACCGTGGGTTACGGGACTACGGCTTACTTCATTAAGCGGTTCAAGGAAATGTACGGCTGCACGCCGGGGAATTACCTGCGCAGTACCGCGGAGCAGGCTTAAGGGGCGTAAGCTGGTGTGCGGAGACAAGAATATGGCTATCAGGAAAGGTTGCATGCATTCAATGAAGAAACTCCGGCGGTTCATGGTTCATAGGGCATGGCTGGCAGGGATAGTGTTCCTCATCCTCAGCGGCTGCGGGACGGAAGCGGGTAATCCGTCTGCCGCCGGAGAACAGGCCCCGGCCTCTTCCGTCACCTCCCGCTACAGCATCTCCTGGACGATGCATCAGAACCTGCCGGTGCCCGCTGATGCGGAGATGGTTCAATATGTAGAGCATAAATTTAACGTCAATCTGGATATCTGGAATCTGGAAAATAATAAATATGAAACGCTTCTGGACATGTTGCTGGCGCAGGGCGAAATTCCCGACCTGTTCCGGATCCGGCAGCCGCAGGATCTGCTCAAATACCAGCAGCAGGGGCTGCTGGCCGAGATCCCTGAGGAGCTGCTGAACCAAAACGCGCCTAACCTTATGAAGGCCATTAAGGACAACGCGCCAGCCTATCAGGATTACGGCCGGATCAACGGCCGAATCTACGGGATTCCCGTGATTAATCCGACGAATATTTATCGGATTCCTGTAGTCTACCGCCAGGATTGGCTCAATAAGCTGGGCCTGCCGGTGCCGGAGACCTTACAGGACTTCGAGACGATGATCTATGCCTTTGCTAATGATGATCCCGACGGCAACGGCATTAAGGATACCTACGGCTTGTCCAGGGAAGGAATGAACGTGGTGTTCGGTGCTTTCGGGCAAATCGTCTTTGCCGACCAGCTTTACTTCGGAGTTAAGGACCAGAAGCTCGTTATCGGCGCGCTGGAGCCGGAGATGAAGGAGGCGCTTCAATATCTGCGCAAATGGTATCAGGACGGCATCATTGATCCGGAGTTTGTCACCGGAGAGAATAAGGGCGGTTACAAGCATCTGTCGCATGCCTTCATTAACGGGCGGGTCGGCATGACCTCCATGGGCAATTATTATCACTGGATTCAGAGCGGCGATTATCAGGAGATCAGCTACAACGGCAAGCTGAACCGCACGGAGGTACCTGTGGAGGCTTCGTTTAATGTCAAGGAATTAACCGCCAAGAACCCGCAGGCCCGGGTAGTGTTCGGCCAGCCTTTCAGCGGTCCGGAGGGGAAAAGAGGCTCCAAAGCCTATGATATGCTAATGAGCTTCACGGCCATCGGGGCGGACGCCGCCAAGGAACCCGGCAAGCTGGAGGCCATCCTGCAGATTCTTGACTACGTCAGCGCAAATCCCGACCGGGACGAGAGCACTGCCATGCAATACGGGGTCCAGGGCAGGCACTGGGAGTGGGCGGACGCCTCGAAGCAGGATGCCGTCCTGTTGCCTCCTTATGACAAAATGTTCAGCTATCAGAACCTGATCGGCGCGAATCTGGGCATGACTGTGCCGCACAAGCCCACGGAGCGGCGCGAGCAATGGGCCGCCACCCTGGGCCTGGACCAGGACGGCATCTACAATGCCCTGGAAGTCGCCACCCCCTCGCTGATTCAGAACGGGCCTGAGCTGATCAGGCTGAAGAACAAGGCTTATATCTCCATCATTACCGGAGAACAGCCGTTGGAGAGCTTTGATGTCTTCGTTCAGGAATTTATGGCGGCGGGCGGAACAGAGGTGCTGCAGGAGGCGAATGAATGGTACCGCCAGCATGCGGCGGAGACAATCCGCCAGTAGACTGAACCGGAACCGTTAGGGTTTGTTTGTAATAAAGTATGGCTGTAGATAGGCTATAGATATAACCACGGATAGAAATGGAGCCATTGTATTTTATACATTAGATTGCTTGCTAAACGGCCGAAAAATCCATTCTATTGTATTCCATACAATTGATTTCAGGGAAATGGGCGTAAAATGCCCAAATTCTAAAAAACTAGTGTACAAACTCCAATAGATTCTATTTTTGGGGCGGATTTTATTGTGTTCTATTGTACAAAGTACAATAGAACACTCCACCCGCTCATTCTGCTGAAGCCCAAGCTCTTAAATTCAATTTGAATAGCAACTTTCTCCCGTTCAGCCCAGGCCCTACAGCTCCCGCCCCAGCTCAGAGAAATATTTCCGGCGGCTGGCGAAGCAGAACGCAATCTGCAGCAGGAAGAATACGGCGGCTACGCCGGCCGCCCGGCCCAGCGGTCCGTGAAGGACGCCAGTATTGCTGAAGGCTATATAGAAGTAGTAATAACCAAGCCCGAGGCCAAACACAGCCGGCAGCATAAACAGGATAGACAGTTCCTTGGATACCAGCTGCTGAAACTCCTTCGGGGTCACGCCGATCCGCTTCAGCGAGGCCATGCTCTCCTTCTGCATATCGATATCGGATAATACTTTGTGGTACAGCACCAACCCGGAAGCGATGATGAACAAGGCGCCCAGGAACATAGTAATAAAGAATACCGTTCCGTTCGCCTCCAGCTCCCGGCTGAGCAGTTCCCCGCGGTAGACGGGACGCATCGCCTCTTGTTCTGCCCGCATCCGGTCCTCTGCACCAAGATTATGCCGATAAGGTGTGCTCCAGTACGAAGCATCATATCCGTTGCGCTCCCGCAGCTCGTCCACCAGTGCCGTGAAGCCGGCTTCACTGATATTCCCGCTAAGCAGGTGGACCTTCCTGATCTGTACCGCCGTTACAGCCGCTTTAAGCCGTTCATACACCCCGTCATCTACCACTAGAGCCTGCCCAAAATAGGACGAAGCCGTAGCCACCCAATTGACGTAAGGTTCACTTACCTCAGCAATACCGGCCGCCTCATATTCCTGAATAACAGTCCCCTGCAAATCCTGCAGCAGCTCTGCCTTTCCCCCGCTGTCCAGCGGCATAGCCTCCGCCTGCTCCGGCTGAATTGCAGCCAGAATCGTATCAGGCACCTGAAAATCCAAATTCTCCAGCTGTACCCTGGCAAAGAGCGCCTGATGCTCCGCCAGCACGTAACGGGTTCCCAGCAGCTCGTTAAATGCACGCTCTGCGAGAATCATCGACTGTGTATCCCACATCCCCCATTTTCCCTTGAAATTGCGGAATTCCGGCAGCGCAATATATTCCAGCGTTTCATTCTGCGAAAGCACCGTGTCACCGTTATCTGCAAGCAGTGCCGCAATTTCCGGCTCATTCATAACATTGGCCTTGCCGCTCTCCACGAACAGCACATCGAACGGATTATTACGCTGGACCGTCTCCTTGGTGGCGGCGTACATGGAATAGGTCATTCCAATGAAGAACAGCGCTCCGGCAATCAGCAGGGTGACGATATACAACGTTGTGGTGTATGACGCTAACCGGTGCGACAGGTTCGACATGACCAGCAGATTGTGGTTGTAGAACCGTCTGAACCGTTTCATGACCGATTTAAACAGATTGATGCCCGTACCGATCATCACATAAGGACAGATTAGTGTGAGCACGATACAGATCACGGCCACCACCTGATTCCCGTCAAACCAGTTGTGCAGCAGTGTTCCCGGCAGTAGAATAACTGAGACAATGAACAGGACCAGGGCAAGCACTCCCCATCCGCTGCTGCGTACTCCTGTTTCCCGGACATGGGCGGACTGCAGAATGCGGGCCACGGACATTTTACGGATATAGATTAGATTGAACGCGAAATTCACACAGGCAATGATGAGAAAAATCCCGCCGCTTAGCAGCAGACTGCCGGCATTCAACACAAACCGCAGCTTATGCTCCAGCAGAATCTGATTAAGCCCCATATAAAATAATTTGCCGAACACGGCGCCGGTAATGAGCCCGCTGCAGAGGGAGACAGCTGCAATGCCCAGATTCTCCAGCAGCAGCAGCCTGGTAAGATCCTTCGCAGTCATACCTAGCGTGATATACATGCCCAATTCTTTGCCTCTATACTTCAGGAAGGACAGATTGCTGTAGGTGACAAATACAATGGAGAAGAGTACCACTCCGGTCAGGGCCATACGCACAATGCTGTAAAGCGTGGTATTGCCGACCTGCCGCAGAATATCCGGATTGTAGAGCAGGCTGCCGAACATGAACAGGATAGCGACAATCAGCGTATTGACGAAATAGAGAGATATATATTTTTTAGCGTGGAACAGGAAGTTTTTGCGGATCATGGCGGAGAAGGTCATAGCGGCTTCCCTCCGAGCACACTTTGCGCCTCCAGAATCCGGTCGAAGAACAATTTGCGCCCGCCACCCCGCCGGATCTCGAATTCAAATTGTCCGTCCTTAATGAAAATCACCCGCTGGCAAAACGACGCCGCAAACGGATCATGCGTTACCATCAGAATCGTGCTGCCCAGCTGTCCGTTCAGCGAAGCCATCGTCTCCATTAACCGGCCTGCCGATCTGGAATCCAGATTTCCCGTAGGCTCATCCGCCAGAATTACCGCCGGCTCATTCACAATCGCGCGGGCGGCTGCAGCTCTCTGCTTTTGCCCTCCGGAGAGGTGGTACGGGTACTTGTCCTTCAGCTCTTCAATATCCAGCAGCTGCAGCAGCGGCCCGAGCTTGTCCTCAATCTCCTTAGGACTCTTACGGTCCAGAATCAGCGGCAGTGAGATATTCTCCGCCAGCGTCAGACTGTCCAGCAGATTGAAATCCTGAAAGACATATCCGATCCGCTCCCGCCGGAACAAGGCCATTTCATCCTTGGACAGCTTCGTAATATCCTGCCCGTCAATGAGCACTTCCCCCGAGGTGGCCTTATCTACACCGGAGAGAATATTGAGCAGAGTTGTTTTGCCGCTGCCACTGGGGCCCATAATCCCGGTGAACTCCCCCTTTGTGACAGCAAAGCTGATGGAATCGAGTGCCGGGACTGCTTTTACCGCCTTGTAAGAATTGTAGACTTTGACCAGTTGATTAATTGAAATAACGTTCACCTTTGCTTCCCCCCATATTCTGATAATCAAAGTATAAAAGGAAGTTTCTGCTCCATGAATGCATTTGCCTTTCATAACCTTACATTTACGTAAGGAACGCTATACCGCTGCAAAAGTAAACGTAACCACCGTCCCCGCACCCCGCTGCGAATCCAGCCTGACGGAATGGCCCAGCCGGTCTGCGGTGTGCTTCACCATGTAGAGGCCGATGCCGGTAGCCGAGCGGTGATCCCTTCCATTCCTCCCTGTGAAAAAAGGCTCAAACGCCCGCGGCAAATCCTCCAGTTCAATCCCGATCCCCTCATCCGCCACGGTAAGCAGCACCCGGCCCTCTGTCACCTCGCTGCTGCTGAGTGTAACGGTACCGCCTTTATGGCTGTATTTAATGGCGTTCGTCAGCACCTGCTCCAGCATAGAGCCGCACCACTTCTCGTCTGTATAAATATCCGCCTCTTCATCCACCGTGATCTTCGGATATACTCCCGCGTAGATGAAATCCCGCTTGCGGGCATTAACCGCCTTCACCACCACCCGGTGCAGGCTGACCCGCTCCGGCCTGTAATCACGCGAGAATTGCTCCAGCCGCAGCAGGTTCAGGCATTCTTCGAGGTTCGCGGTCAGCTTGCCGTTCTCCTCCCGGATATCAGCAAGGGCCTGCTCCGTTCCGCGCTCTGCTGCCAGATCAATGACTGCGGCCGACACCTTCATGTTGTGAATCCACTGGGAGAACAGTGTATTCCGCTCTTTCGCCGAGCTGCCGAGCTGATAGATCCGGCTGTTGTACTCCTCATGAATCTCATTAACCATGCCGAAGACCAGCCTGTCCGCGGCATCCGCCGCATCGACAGGCAGTTGCGGGCTGGCCGCCGCCTCTGACAGTTTAAGCTTGAATTTGTGCAGCCGGATTGCGGAAATCCCCAGATAAACCGTCAGCAAAAACAGACTCACACCAAGCGGATACAGAATATCCTTCACACCATGGAACATGTAAGAGGCCAGGATGAGCACAACCGTATTGAGGATATAGACAAGGATCATCCCTTGCTTAAGCTGAAGCAGCTCAGCAATTCGCCGGATCAAGCGCATAGCCCACACCCCGCTTAGTTATAATTGCCTGGTGCAGGCCGCAGCCGGCCAGCTTTTTTTTGAGCCGGGTAATGTTCACGGTCAGCGTATTGTCATCCACGAAGGTCTGCTCATCCCACAGTGCCTCCAGCAGCTCCTCACGGGTGAGAATCTCACCTGGCCTTTTCATAAACATCTGCAGCAGCCGGAATTCATTCTTGCTCAGCTCCAGCATCTGCTCCTTAATCTGCAGCTTCATCGTATCCTTAAGCAGCTTGAGACTGCCGGCTGTATGGCCCGGCTCCTCGGCCTGGGGATAGGCGCGGCGCAGCACGGCATTGATTTTGGCGAGCAGAATCCCGATCTTGAACGGCTTGGTCACATAATCATCCGCCCCGTATTCCATACCGCGGATCTGTTCGCTTTCGTCGCTGCGCGCGGAGAGGATGATGATGGGGGTCTGCATGCTTTTGCGCAAAACCTTCAGATAATAAAAGCCGTCCAGCACCGGCAGATTAATATCCAGCAGAATCAGCTGCGGCCTGCTCTCCTCCGCCTGGGCAACAATCCGGCTGAAATCCTTCACCGTCTCCACTTCGAAATGATACGCCTCGAGATACTCTGATATGTATTTTTGCAGCTTCAGGTCATCTTCAATAATCAGTATTTTATCCATCAGCTCCGTTGAACTCCAATCATCAGGGAATATACAAACCGCGGACCTGCTCTGCCGGACGGTTCACGGCTTAGTTACGTAGTAGCTCTCTGCACCAGCCCGAACTCCAGCTGCTGCTGCTCCGCCTCCGTGCCTTTCAGCCTGCTTAGAATCAGCCGGAACGCATTCTCCGCCTGCGCGGCAATCGGATTATTAATGGAGGTAATCCCCAGCGTATGGGCCAGCTCGGTGTTATCGAATCCAACAATGGCCAGCTCCTCCGGCACCTTCACCTGAAGCCTGCGGGCCTCATTCAGCACCCCTGCCGCCACCAGATCATTGGCACACAGTATCGCGTTCGGACGGTCTCCGGCACACTGCATCAGCTCCCGTACCAGCTGTTCCCCCTGGCGGATAGAATGTATGCCGGCCGGTGACCAGTCCGGATTCACATTCAGGCCGTATTTGCGGGCAATGTCTTGAAAAGCCTGGTTCCGGCCGGAGGTATTGATACTGGTCGGTCTGCCAAAGGCATTGGCAATCCGGGTATACCCCCGGGCAATTACATGCTCCAGCCCCAGCATATATCCGCCATACTGGTCCATGGCAACACTCTGAATCTGCGGAAGCTCCATCCGCTGCCAGGACACAATCGGCCCATATTTGCAAAAAGAGCCTAAGAGATTCTGATCATTGACGCAGGTGGTGATGACGAGGGCATCGACTCTTTTCCGCCGCATATCCTCGAACGCCTGCAGCTCTTTGGCCGGATCTCCGCCGGAAGTATAGATAATGGTCTGGTATCCGTGCCGGCTGGCTGCTTCTACGAAGCTGTTCAGAAAGGGCAGCATCACTTCGTTGATCCCTTCCGTAACCATGCCGATCTGCTCTGTCTGACCTTTGGACAAGGAGATGGCATTGCCGTTCGGGACATAGTCCAGCTCGTCCATAATCGCCATGATTTTATTGCGTGTGGCCTCACTCACATGGGGAGAATGATTCAGCACCCGTGATACCGTAGCTTTGGAGAATCCCGACAGCTTGGCAATATGATCAAGATTCGACATGAGGACACTCCTTACATAAATTTTCATCTTTTAAATAATACTTGACATGTAACGCGTTACAACATTTAGCATTGAATTATGGGCATATTAGTAGCTTACCATATCTGATTCAATAACTATAAAAAGGCGGGATCATCGATGAGCATTAAATTTCCTGACGGCTTCCTGTGGGGCGGCGCTGTAGCCGCTAACCAGCTGGAAGGCGCATATAATGAAGACGGTAAAGGCTGGTCCACCCAGGACGTGGCTCCGCGGGGCATTAAAGGTCCAATCACTGAGGTGCCTACCGAGGATAATATGAAGCTGGTCGGTATTGATTTCTACCACCGCTACAAAGAAGATATCAAGCTGTTTGCAGAAATGGGCTTCAAGGTATTCCGTACCTCGATTGCCTGGTCGCGGATTTTCCCGAACGGGGATGAGCTGGAGCCGAATGAGCAAGGCCTGAAGTTCTATGACGACCTGTTCGACGAGCTGCACAAATACGGCATCGAGCCGCTGGTGACGCTCTCCCATTACGAAACACCGCTGCATTTGTCGAAGCAGTATAACGGCTGGGTCAACCGCGAGCTGGTCGGCTTCTACGAGCGTTATGCCAGAACCGTCTTCACCCGCTATAAGGATAAAGTAAAGTACTGGCTGACCTTCAACGAGATCAACTCGATTCTGCATGAGCCGTTTATGAGCGGCGGGATCTACACTCCGAAAGAACAGCTGAGCAAGCAGGACCTGTATCAGGCGATCCATCACGAACTGGTGGCCAGTGCCTCAGCGGTAAAAATCGGACATGAAATTAACCCTTCTGCCCAGATCGGCTGTATGATCCTCAGCATGCCGACCTATCCGCTGACGCCGAATCCTGACGATGTCATTGCGGCGATGAAGTCGGAGCATATGAACTATTTCTTCGGGGATGTTCATGCGCGCGGCGTATACCCGGGCTACATGAAGCGCTACTTCAGAGAGCACGGCATTGAAATTCATATGGAGCCCGGCGATGCCGGGATTCTGAAGCACACCGTAGACTTCATCTCCTTCAGCTACTATGTAAGCATCTGTGAAACAGGCGACGACAACCGGCGCCAGCAGACCGAAGGCAACTTGTTCAGCGGTGCGGCCAACCCGTACCTGAAGGCTTCCGAATGGGGCTGGCAGATTGACCCGCAGGGCCTGCGTTATGTACTGAATATGTTCTACGACCGCTACCAGAAGCCGCTGTTCATCGTGGAGAACGGGCTCGGCGCCAAGGATCAGCTGATCACCGGCGAAGACGGCGTGCCGACCGTCAATGACGATTACCGCATCCAGTACCTGAATGACCACCTGGTTCAGGTTGGCGAAGCCATCGAGGACGGTGTTGACGTTATGGGCTACACCTCATGGGGCTGTATTGACCTGGTCAGCGCCTCGACCGCCGAGCTGAGCAAGCGTTACGGCTTCATCTACGTAGACCGCCACGACGATAACACCGGTACCCTTGAGCGTTACCGCAAGAAATCCTTCCACTGGTACAAGGAAGTTATCGCTACCGACGGGGAGAGCCTGAAGCGTTAAGGAGCTGCGGTAGGAGTGAGTTATGAGCGAGTTATGAGCTGTGGCAGTAGCTGCGGTAAAAGCGAGTTTTGCGCTGTGGCCGTAACAGCTTCGGGCACTTGGCGTTAGCACGATATAAAAAAGCAGACAGCCGGGTTATTGGCTGCCTGCTTTTTTGTCTGCTTTTTTGGTTGCATGCCGTATCAACTGAATATATGCGAGGCGGACTGAGATTCCGTTATTGGAGCAAAATCAGCACAATTACAGTCCGATCGGACTCAGAATCCCTTATATGTCCCGTTTCGCCTTCTTCCGGGTTCAAAGGAACAAGATAGCGGAATTTCAGTCCGCTTCTGCCTATATTTCAAGGATTTTGAGCAAATAGAGGATTCTCAGTCCGCCTCACTCTTTGGGTAATGTTACTCTAAGACATATTCGCCCGGTGAGGTAAGTCTGAGTTGAAGCTGAGTTATAGCTGAGTCCCAGCCTGGTAACCTTCCATCGGTTGATCCTGCTAGCGCGTTGTGCCTCTTACGTGTTGAGTATTCTTATGCGGTGTGTCTGCTTACGCGTTAAGCCTGGTACTTAGCAGATTATTACAATGTATCACCGCAGCAGAGCTATGAGCCGAGTCATAGGTTTGCAATCCACCTTGCAAAGCGGAAATAAGTGGAAATATGGCACTTAAATTCATTGATTTACCTTACAAACTTGGATTAGTTGGATAAACGTCACTTATTGCTCTCGGTTGCGGCTTTTCAGCGATAATATTGGGTAATTAAATGCCTTTTTTCCATCTAAATTTCCGAAATCATCCGTTACAGAAGAATTAAGTGCCTTTTTTCCATTTATTTCAGATTAGCCCCCCTCAAACTCCAAGCCTCAAACCTCACACAGCGGAGCCTCCTCCAGCGTCCGGGAAGCGGGCAGCAGCCGGAACGTCTTGATCTCGTATCCGTTCAGGGAGACCTCCCGGCGGATCCCAAGCGCCGGAAGGCTGACCACGGTCGCGCCGCCAAGTCCGGTCGGCTCGAACAGGCGCAGGATGAAGCCGTCGCCGTATTCCTCCCGCTTGAAGGCGCTAAGCTGGATGCTGTCATCCGCCAGCAGCACACAAGGGCCGGGCTGCTCCCCTTCCCCTGACGGGAAGAAGGATAACGCGTACGGCCGCTCATTATGGACCAGCGCTTCGCGGTCCACCAGCCTGCGGCGCTCCTCCCGCGTGCCGCCGTTCAGCCAGAAGGTGTAGCTGCGCTCCCCCTGGTCCATGCGCGGCAGAAAGCGGTCCTGCGCCATAATCGGCCGGTCGCCGATCGGGTGCGCGCAGTAGCCGGCGCTGCGCAGCAGCGACAGGCGCAGCTCGCCCTGCCGGAAATCGCTGCCGTAGATGCCGCTATTAATGCAGGTCAACGCCAGATTCTGCGCAGCGTCTTCAGCAGAGACCCACTTCTGCGCCGCTGACTCCCGGCCGTTCCGGTCCAGCTGCTGCACACCAAAGGCCGTCTGGCCGAAGTACCCGGCCTGCGCAAGCACGGTCGGGACCGCCAGCTTCAGCAGCTTATCCTTCTCATTCCAGTACACCCGCAGCTCAATCTCTACCTCGGTTCCCTGCTTCGGCAGCTTATAGGTCTGGGTGATCGAGGAGCTGCCGTAGCTCAGCACCGTTTCAATCACGGTGCGGACCTCGCCGTCCTCGATGACCCGCACGGCAGGCAGCGGCTGCTTCACGCCGGAGAAGCGTGCGCTCTCCGCCTCACCCATCAGCGTGAACACGCCCTCTACCTGATCGAAGCGGTCCGTGTCCATCCGCCACGGGTCCTCATTGTCCGCCATCACGAGCGGGGCGAAGGCTCCCGGACGCAGCAGCGAATGGCCCCCGGCGGTGTACTCATCCATGAGCCCGGTCCGGGCGTTAATGATTACCGTCAGCTCCGCAGTCTCGAACCGGAAGCAGCCGTCCTGACCGGCCAGCTGCGGCAGCGGCTTATCCGGCAGCATCTCCATCCGGCAGTCGAACCGGTTCATCGATGACGGGGCCAGCTCTGCTGTGAACGCTACCCGCTTCCGCCAGTCCAGCGGAATATTGCTGCGCTCCTTCTCCGGCTGGCAGGGCAGGCGGCGCCCACCCTGGTAGACTACAGGCAAAGAGTATTCCTCACTCCAGTTCTGGTCCTCCAGCATGAACTCACATTCGAATACGCCTGTAACCGCATACGGATGGGGATTATAGATCAGCACCGGATATTCCTTAAGCGCCGCCTTCGGCTGTCCGGCAGCCAGAGCGAAGAACGCCCGCGTCTTCAGCCGGGCGGCGGTCTCCAGCCCGTGGCCGAGCTGGCGCAGGGAGGCCTCCTCGGCATTCTGCACAGAGGTCCCCGGCAGAATGTCATGGAACTGCGCGGTCAAGAGATCCCGCAGCGCCTCCTGCAGCCCGGCTGCCGGGTAGGGGAGCAGACCCTGCAGCGCAGCGGCGGACAGCATTTTCTCCGTCAGGAACAGTTCATTCTCCAGCAGCCGGTGCTGCTGCTTGATGCGGATCATCGAGGTATAGCAGCCTACGAACCGGGGATTGAGATCGCCCGCATAGACGGGCAGCTCTGCCCCCTTCTGCTTCAGCTCGGCGAAATAACGCTCCGGCGTCGAATGGACAATCTCCACATCGTCCCGCTCCTGCATGAGCTCGGCAATCTGCGCCAGATCGGTCCGCGACGGCCCGCCGCCGTGATTACCCACGCCCCAAAGCACAAGTCCGGTCTGCTGCTGCGGGTGATCGCCCAGCCAGCGCTCGATCTTCCCGCGGGTTTTGCCCATAAGACTGTTGTAGCCGCCCTCTATCTTGTGGGCCATCACCTTGCTGCCGTTATACCCCTCCCAGCTGAAATCATCCGCCGGCAAGCCTTCCATCTCATCCGGACGCATGAAGATATACGAATCGTAACCCGCCTGTACCAGAATCTGCACCAGCCCGCGGGAATGCCCGAAGGAATCGAAGTTGATGGCGGTAGCCGGCTCTGCACCGAACTTTGCCCGGAAATAGGCTTTGCCGAGCAGGATCTGCCGGACAAACGATTCACCCGAGATCATATTGCAGTCCGGCTGCAAATACCATCCGCCCATAATATGCCACTTGCCTTCCTTAACCAGACGCTGAATCCGCTTGAACAATGCCGGCTCATACTCCTCAACCCATTGATAGAGGATCACTTCATTATGGTTGAAAATATATTCGTCGTTCTCCTCACAGAATTCCGCCGCTGCACGGAACGTAGATACCGCTGCCGCTGCGCCCTCCTCCCATTCCCACTGCCACACCGGGTCCAGATGGGCGTTGCTGAGCAAATGCAGTTTCCTTTTCATTACTGTTTCCCTCCATAGGATCGTAATTAGTCTATCTCTATTGTGAGGTATGTCCGCGCCGGAGTACATTTCCAATCCTCGCAGATATTTGTCTCATTATGATATAATCGGGAACATCATAAGAATGAAGCTCCATCAATGAAGGGACTTAGGCCAATGGATATTAACCGTTATAAAAGCGGACTCCCCCCTGTATTCAACAAGCTGTGCCGTGAAATCCGGGTTCAGGATGCGGTTATCGAATGGGTCGATATCATTTTCGAACAAATCGGTACGGCCAGTAAATGCCCTCCCCATGCCCACACCTGGTTCGAGTTCAACTATGTGCTGTCCGGGCAGATGGGCACACGGTTCGACGGGGACGAGCTGACCGTAAATGCGGGGGAGTTCTTCCTGATTCCGCCCGGCAGAGTACATTCACATACTTACACGCGCGGCAATCCGCATGAAGGGCTCTGCTTCCGCTGGCGGCTACGGCCTGCTGATCCCGGACAGGCTGCGGACGGCGGCCATTTGCTGTATGCGAGGCTGAAATCCCTGCAGGAGTGGAGGCCCGGTGCCTATAGCGATGAAGAAGGTTTTAGCGGAATGCTGGAGCATTTTCTTAGCGAGGCTGATACTGCAGCCCCCTCTGAGCTCAGTCTGCAGCTGCTGCTGATCCGGCTGCTGGAGCGCTTATGCCAGCTGCAGCAGACACTGGAGGGGCATACTGAATCACCTGCCGCCGTAGCCGATCCGCTGGTACGTAAAGTAGAGATTTATATGGAGGAATATCTGGGGGACCGGCTGAACGTGGAGGAGCTGGCAGCCTCACTGCATATGAGCTACGGCCACTTGTCCAGGGAGTATAAGAGACTGACGGGGAATACAATTATCGGGCGGATGAACAGCATCCGGCTGGAAAAAGCCAGGGAGCTGCTGCTGCTCCCCGGCTCGAATATTTCCGAAGCAGCTGAGCAGGCAGGGTTCGCCGACTTAAGCTACTTCAGCAAAGCTTTCAAAAAAAAGTACGGGCAAGCCCCGCAGAGCTACCGTAAATCCAACACGGGCAGCCCGGAGTAAGCCGGATCAGGCTAATACTTCATACTTGAACCAGCCGAAATCAGCAGAGGCAGCGGAGCGTTTGCCGTTGCCGGTTGCATAGAGGCCGAAGTGCACACCGGTGAAGCCGCCTGCCACCTCGGTGGAGAGCAGCGAGCATTCCCCTGTGCCCATGGCAACCGTCTCTTCTTCAGGGGGGCAAAATCCGAATGTATACAGCGCCGGTTCCGCCTGAACCGTCAGAATAATCTCCGTGCCTTCATACACTGCCTCCTGCTCCACCTTCCATAATGCCCCGGCTCTCCGGCGCAGAATCACCTGGCGCCTGCCGTCCAGCAGTCTTACAGCAATCTCATAATGGTACCGCTCATTCATATATACCGTAAGTCCGGCTTCCTCCCCCTCCTGCTGCGGGTCGAAGGATAAGAATGCCGATACCCGGCAGTTGAAGTGCTGCTGCCTCCGGCCCGCAAAGGCCGGAGATGACACATCATCCAGCGTGGCTGCCAAGCCGGTCAGGCTCAGCCAGCCCGGCCGCGCTTCCAGGCTCCAGCTGCCTTCCGCCGGATTCCGGAGGAAGCTCCATTCCGGCGGCAGTCCCCGGCTGTCGAAGGATTCCAGCCCATTCCACGGGCGGCGTTTTCCCGGGCGGAGTGAACGAAGCTCCATCCGCTCCCCTGCCGTCCCCTGATCGCCAATTACCGGCCAGCCGTCCTCACTCCAGGTAACCGGAGAGAGGAAGGTTTCGCGCCCGAGATAGTGATGCTGTCCCCCGAAAGGGACCGGCGCCGGGCGGATGCCCAGGAAGACCGCCCACCAGCTGCCGTCCTCATGCTGCACCAGATCGGCGTGGCCAGTCGCCTGTATGGGATGCTCCAGACTGCGGTGCGTAAGGATGGGATTCGACGGGCAGCTCTGAAACGGCCCGTACGGGCTTGCACTCCGGGCTACAGTGACCATATGTCCGTATTCCGTTCCGCCTTCGGCAATCAGCAGATAGTACATCCCCTGTATGCGGTACAGATGCGGAGCTTCCGGCGCCTTTCCTCCGGTGCCGCTCCAGATGAAGCGGCGCTCCGTCAGCAGCTTGCCGGTCTCTATGTCCAGCTCCGCCTGATAGATGCCACGCGGCTCATCTCCCCGGAACCCGCCGTTGCCTGTAAGATAGACCCGGTTATCCTCGTCGAAGAACAGGGACGGGTCAATGCCCGGCCAGTCCAGCCATACCGGCTCGGACCATGGCCCTTCCGGTGCCTCCGACCAGACATAGAAATTCCGGAAGCTATGGGTATTGGTAGTAATCATATAGAACCGGCCCTGATGAAACCTCAGGGTCGGGGCAAAAATCCCCATTGAGCTGGCGCAGCCGCCCAGATCAAGCTGGCTTTTGCGTGTAAGGCAATGACCGATCTGCTGCCAGTTCACCAGATCCCTGCTATGGAAGACCGGGACTCCGGGAAAGTACTGGAAAGAGCTGGTTACCAGATAATAGTCGGAGCCTACCCGGCACACGCTCGGATCCGGATGGAACCCGGGAATCACCGGATTCTCATAATATTGCAGCTCGCTGAGCCGCAGATCCGTGAGCGATTCCGCATTCCAGTCTGCTTCAATAGCCGCAGCCGCTTCACCTACAGCGACCATCCGCATCCCGGCCGCCCGGGCAGCAGCAATCCCGGCCGGCGCATCCTCGACCACCACGCACTCAGCAGGTGTGAGTCCCAGCCGTTCTGCCGCAAGCAGGAAGATATCCGGCTCCGGCTTGCTCCGCGTCACATCTGCTCCCGAGACTACAGTGTCAAAGGCATCCGCCAGATGGAGCTTCCGCAGAATCATATCTGTATTTTTACTGGAGGAGCCTATTGCGGTCCGGATACCGGCGGCCTTCGCTTCCGCCAGCCACGCCAGTACCCCCGGCAGAAGATCTGCCGGTGTCAGCCCTTCAAGCAGTTCCCTGTAGATTGTATTCTTCTCCCCGCACAGCTGCCGCTTCTCTGCCGCCGAATACGTGCGCTCTGCCTGCTGCAGCAGGATCTCGAGGCTTTCCTCGCGGCTGACGCCGCGCAGCAGGACATTACGCTCTTCATCGAAGGGAACCTGCTCCCGCTCCGCGATTGCTGCCCATGCCCGGTAATGATACTCGTCTGTAGATACAATCACGCCATCCAGATCAAAGATAACCGCCTTCAATGCCATCTGTGGCACCCCGCTTCCCAGTTAGTCATAAATATGCAGATCCCAGCGGTTCCCGCAATAAGCATCTACCGGATGTTTGCCCTTGAACGGAGCCTGTCCGGTCAGTTGTGCCGCAACGGCATGAACCGTTGCCTCACTGTCGGCATAGGCATTGATGTACGTAGAGATGAACGGCATATCAAGCAAATGATACGGATTGGCAAAAGAGACCGCGAGACTCGGGACCTCCTGCGCAAACCACGGGGCATTGATCGCAACCATCGGTGAATAATTCAGCCGCACCTGCGTGCGGTTGCTGCTTGTCCGTTCAACCGCTGCGTAGATGGCCAGATCATAACGGTCCTTCATGCTCTGCAGCGGCTGGCTCACCTTGTCGAATCTGTATTCCTTAAGATCCTGTACCTCAACCTGGAATCCGCCTGCTTCAAGCAGGCCGGCGAACTGGCGGATGCAGCGGTCACCGGCATCCGTTCCAAGCGGCATGAGGAATATCCTGCGGTACTTGTCAGGTGTCAGCGGCAGCAGGGCATCCCGGTCTCTAACCAGCGTAACCGCATGATCGGCCATTGTCCGGGCACTGTGCGCATGCCCGGCGCTGCCTATGGCCTCCAGCGGAATTCCGCTATCCTTCCCCTGCTGCAGATGCAGGCCGGCCGCTGCCTTTACGCCGAGAATCCGCCGGACCGCATCCTCCAGCCGCTCAGCTGTGACTACGCCCTGCTCCACGCCTCTGCGCATGAACGCCAGATCCTCTGTATAATCACGGTTGAACAGAATCATGTCACAGCCGGCCGCAAGCGCGGCGGGAATCGCTTCTTCACGCGGAGCCGAAGCTGCGAAGCCGATCATCGGCGTAGCATCGGTTACAATCATTCCGTTGAAGCCAAGCTCACCGCGCAGCAGATGCTGCAGCAGCTCCGGCGACAAGGTGGCAGGAGTTGCCGCCTTCTCCTGCGCCCCCTTGTTGATTAAGTATGCCGGGAAGGCAATATGACCGGCCATCACCGTATGCGCTCCGTCTTCAATCAGCGACCGGTAGATTCGCCCGTACGATTCCATCCACTCCGCAACCGGCAGTGAATTGAAGGTTACATGCAGATGCTGATCCCGCTCATCCGTGCCGTCGCCCGGGAAATGCTTCACCGACACTACGCCGCCGGATTGCTCAAAGCCCTGCTTGTATGCCCGTGACATTGCAATAACCGTATCCGTGTCTGAGCCGAAGGTCCGCACATTCGTAATCGGATTACGCCAGTTCAGGTCGAGATCGACGATCGGGGCGAATGCCCAGTTGGCGCCGGCCGCGGCCGCCTCGAGTCCGGCAATTCTGCCCAGCTCGCGGGCAAACGCCGGGTCGCCCGTTGCGGCCACCTGCAGCGGCTTGCCGTAGTAGGTTCCGTCCTCCGCGAAGCCGTTCCCGCCGTCCTCCAGATTGCCGGCCACCAGCAGCGGAACCGCACTGTTCTGCTGCAGCACAGCTGCCGCCTGCTTCAGCTCAGCCTTCGGTGCCGGCCGGAACATTACGGCCCCCGGCTGATATTTGGTAACCCACTCCTGCAAATACTGCTCATTTGTGCTTGGCGCCAGCGGAGCAAAGACCTGCCGGATGCGCTCCTCCGTGCCCATGGCCGCAAGCGTCTCTTCCACCCACGCTACTGCAGCGTCGTCCAGCCTGTAAGGCCGGGCCCGCAAATCTGCTTTGATACAGGGTTTAGTCACTTTAATCATCCTTTCACTGCTTCTGCTTCGATCAAGTCCTTATACTGCTCTTCCAGCGCCTGGTCCAGCTGATCCAGCTGACTGTCTTCCAGCCCGGTCACGAACTGCATTGTCCGCATATTCGGCAGCCGCATCCCGTAAATCTGGTGCTGTTTATGTTCAATTTCCGGAATGATCGCCTTAACCAGCTCCGCCCGGCGGCTGTCCGCCAGCAGATCACGCAGATCACTGTAGGAATTGTACTGCGGGAAATAATCACCGGCTGGCGTATACACGAACCGGTAGCTTCCCGGCGGCAACGTCAGGCAGCAATTTGTCCCCCACTGCTCCGGCTGGCGGAGGCCTGCTTCTGTCCAGCCCTGCAGCTCTTCTGCCGCACAATGCGGCAGAATGAGCCGGGCTGTCGTATTGAACGGAACCTCAAAGCGGAAGTGAAGCTGCCGGCCCTCCTGGCTCCAGCTGCTGACAATCCGCCCGCTGCGGCTCTGATAGGCGGCCGTTACTCCCTGCATCCGGCTGCTCGGCTGCGGAGCCAGGCGGAATTCCTTATACCCCGGTGCCGATTCCAGCGGCTGTATGCCTGCCATATACGAGGTCATCCATTCGACAATCGAACCGTAGGCGTAATGATTCAGCGAGTTCATGCCATTTTCACTGATCCGCCCGTCCGGCATCACCGAATCCCAGCGCTCCCAGATGGTGGTCGCCCCCATTGTGACCGGATAGAGCCAGCCCGGCAGTTCTTCATTCAGCAGCAGCTTGTAGGCCAGGTCATTATAGCCGTATTCCGACAGTACGCGGCAGAGGAACGGCGTACCGACGAATCCGGTCTGCAGCTTATAGCCGGCTTTAACAATCAGCTCAGCCAGCGTATCTATGGCCTTCTTGTTCCACTCCTCCGGTAAAAGACCAAACTGCACGGCAATAATCTGTGCCGTCTGGGTTAGCGAAACAATGCGCCCGTTCGCCGTCACGAACTCTGCCTGGAAGGCCCGGCGGATGTCCTCATACAAGGCGCGGTACCTTTCAGCTTCGCTTTTTTTTCCCAGTACCGCCGCCGCCTTGGACAACAGATGTACGGAGTGGGCATAATACGCGGTAGCCACCAGTTCCTTCAAGGTTCCGCCTGACAAATCGCCGGTCACACTGTCCATCGCCAGCCAGTCGCCGAAATGGAAATCATTCAGCCACAGATGCCGCTCTCCTGCCCGGCCCCGGACATATTCCACCCAGCCCTGCATGGAATCCCACTGCTGCTTCAGCACGCCGGTGTCGCCATACTGGACATATTGCTGCCAGGGAATAATGGTCGCTGCATCTCCCCAGGCTGCCGAATAGGCATTGCCCTTGATCATTTTAGGGACAACCGTAGGCACCGCTCCATTCAGCTTGGACTGCTCCTGCGCCAGATCGTACAGATATTTACGGTAAAAGGCGGCGGTATCCATATTGAAGCTGGCCGTCTGGGCGAATACCTGGGCATCGCCGGTCCATCCGAGACGTTCATCCCGCTGCGGGCAGTCGGTTGGCACATCGAGGAAATTGCCTTTTTGCCCCCACAGCGCATTCTTGATCAGGCGGTTGACCAGCGGATGCGAGGTTTTCAGCTCCCCGCCCGCCTCCATATCGGAATACAGCACCCAGCCCGAAACCGAGCCGCGGGCGATCCATTCCATCCCGGTTACGCGCACATAACGGAAGCCGAAATAGGTGAAATGCGGCCGCACCTCCCGCTCCTCTCCATCCGACACATAGGTGAAACGCTGCTGCGCCGTACGCAGATTATCGCGGTAGAACTCCCCCTCCTGCATAATCTCGGCATACTCCAGCACAATTTCGGCACCCTTCGGCGCCTTGGCGCGGAAGGCCAGCCAGCCGGCCATATTTTGTCCGAGGTCTAGCACGACATCTCCGCCCGGCGTATGCAGAATCTCCCGGACCGCAAGCTTCTCCTTCACCACAACCGGCAGGCTCCGCCGACCCTGAAGCTGTCCGCGCACCGGACTCGGCACGACTTCAACGCTGCTCCACTCTTCAGCCCCCGGCTGACGCAATCCGGCCTGCTGCGTTTCGCCGTCATAGATTCCGCTATCGGTCACATATCCCGCTGCCGCCATCCAGCTCTCATCACTGCCAATGACAAGCTCACTGCCGTCCTCCAGCTGCAGAATCAGCTCTCCCAGGAAGGCCGGCCGCGCTGCATACAGCTGCTCCGCGCCGCCGTCCATACCGATCCGCCCGAGCGCCCAGCCGCTGCCGAGCATCGCGCCAAGCTCATTCTCCCCGGCCTTCAGCAGGGAGGTTACATCATAGGCCTGCACCTGCAGCCAGGTATCATAGTCGTTGCAGTACGGCGCCAGATATTCGCTGCCGATCCTGCTGCCGTTCAGCTCAGCCTCGTATAAGCCCGCCGCGGTTGCATACAAACGTGCAGATACGGGCAGCTGCTCCAGCCGGAATTTTTTGCGGAACCGCGGATGGGTCTGCTCTCTTGAAGCTGCCACCCACCGGCCGGTGAACGGCTCCGCCTGCTTGCCTGTCTCGAACCAGGAGATGCTGCTTGCGGCATACCCGCCGGACACCGTCCATACCTCCGCCTGCCAGTAGTAACGGGTCCGGGGCTGCCACTCCAGCTTCACGGCATGGGCTATCCCGCTGACCTCCGCCCCCTTGCCCGAATCATAGATTACACTTGCCATCGCTGCATCCGGGGAGATAGTCACTCTGGCTGCCGACTGGTAGCCCCCCGGCTCACCTGTGGTTATCCAGCTCAGAACAACCTCGTCTAGTTCGTAACCAAGCGGCTCACTTATATGATTGCACTTCATTTGTTCAATCCGCATCATCTGTTTCTCCTCTCCATGGACAGTCAGGTTCCTTATCTATGCTTCATCATAACAAGCAATCTCCGGCGGAATAATATTAGAATCGCATGACTTTGTTCTTCGAATCAAAGATTTTGGGGAGTGTCCGCATAGCTTATAAATTGCTTTACAGCAAGAAATCCTCTAGAGTAATTAACAGACCGCCCGTTGACCGGACCGCTCAAATCAAAGAAATGAAGGAGGCTTGCCATGAACCGGAGCGAGCTCACCGCCTACCTCCACAGCAGGAACCGGACCGCCGGACACACCGATTACATGGGAAAATACAATCCTCCGGCCGTCACCGTTGACGGGAGGGAGGTTTTCCTGTTCAATTACGGGTTCGATATTAACAATTCACCGACAGCTGACAGCATTTCGATCTCACAGCAGCCTTACGGAGTTCCGATTCCGCTTCATATGCATAATTATTTGGAGATGATCTATGTATTCTCCGGACAGTGCGAGCTGATCATAGACGGCATTCCGGTAAGCCTGAACGAGGGGCAGTTTCTGCTCATTAACCAGGACACACCGCATGAAGTAGCCGCAGTCCGGCAGGAGGATATCATTATCAATCTTACCCTGAAAAAAGATTTCCTCTCCCCCGCCTTCCTCAGCCGGCTGTCGGGGCGCAGCATGATCTCGCAATTTATAATTGATTCGCTCATAGATGACCGTAAGCAGGACCGCTTCCTGGTCTTCCGGCCGCAGAACCATGAGGTTATACGGAATATTATGGAGCCGGTCATGTGCGAGTTTTTCGACAGTGACTTCGTGTCCCCGGAGATCATCGATTCCTATATGGTTATTCTGCTCTCCGAATTGATCCGGCACAGCGGCCAGCAGCGTTCCCGGCTTCCCGCGCATTCCTCCCGGCAGAAGCAGGTCGCTCTTATTGACTTTCTGGTCTATATTGAGGAGCACTACCGGGAATGCAGCCTGGAGGAGATGGGCCGCCATTTCGGGTTCCATCCCAACTATCTGTCGGCGCTGCTCAAAAAAGCCACAGGCAAAACCTACAAGGAGCTGCTGCAGCTCCAGCGCCTGACCCAGGCTGCCCTTCTGCTGTCCGGCTCCCGGCTGCCTGTGCCCGATATCGCCGAGGAGGTCGGCTATTCCAGCGTGACCTTCTTCTACAGGAAGTTCAAAGACCTGTTCCGTATGACTCCGCTGCAGTATAGGGAGAACAGCCGCCGCCCTTCTGTTTAACCGCCGCCCGGTTACACTCCTTTACCATTTTGCAACTACTTGCCGCAAAGACTAAGCTATACTAGCGGCAGATGAAACAAAGGAGAGTATTCAAGATGAACAAATATACATCCGGCCTGAGCGGCCTTCTATTCTTAACCTTAATTACCGCAGGCTGCGGTGCCATGAAGGCGCCGGGCGAGCTGCTGCAGGCTCCGTCACAGGGCAATGCCGACGGTACACTTACCGGCATTGTGAAGTCTTTTCTGCCTGCGAATGCGCATCTGACCGTACCTGTCCATTCCGATTCAGGCAGCGCCATTCAATTGCAGGACCTGGACAAAGACGGTACGGAGGAACTGCTGGCCTTCTACAAAACAGATAAAACCGATTATGAGATCAACACCCTCCTGCTCTCACAGCAGGAGGGCAAGTGGAGTAAGCTCGCCACCCTGACCGGGGTCGGCAGCGAGCTGGATTATGTCAACTTCACGGATGTTACCGCCGATGGAGCGGAGGATCTGCTGCTGGGATACAGCGGCGGCGAAGGGCTGAGCAAGGAGCTGTCCGTCTACAGCCTGAACGGCGGCAGTCTTACCGAGCTGCTCAAGCAGCCTTACGACCAGCTGCTCGTAGGTGATCTTACCGGGGAAGGGAAGACCGATATTGCCATGCTCCAGGGAACTTACGCGACGGACGCCCAGAACTCAACCCGGCTGCAGCTGCTCCGGCTTCAGGGCGGCACCCTGCAGACCTTGAGTGACCAGAATCTCGACGGCAATGTGATCTCCGCCCAGTTCACCGGGGCGGCACCGGGCCGCAGCGCTTTGATCATTGATGCGGCGGTTGGTGCACATTCCTCCTATACCTCGCTGCTGACTTGGGCAAACGGGAAATTTACTGATATACTTGCAACAGATGATTACCAGCGTGCGGCTCTCTCCGCCAGCAAGGATCTTGTGCTTAAACCGCTGGCCGCAGCACCGGACGGACTGCTCGGCAGCAATAATATCGCTATTAAGGACTATCCGCTGGCCAGCACAGATATTAACGGGGACGGGATTACGGAGATCGGCTTCCTCGTGCCGCCGGCCGGAACGGAAGGCTACGCTCCGCTGGCTACACCTTTCATCAGCAAATACTATCAGTGGGACGGGGCCTCCGGCCTGAAATTTGTAGAGGAGCAATTTGACCGCTGGGGCTTCAACTTCCGCATCCCGGCAGCCTGGGCCGGCCGGACCGTGCTGGAGACACCGGAAGAGTCGCCGTCGCCGTGGGAGAATATCCGCTTCAGCTATAAGAATGCCGCTACCGCTGAACAGGCTCCGCTGCTGGAGCTGAGACTGCTGGCCAAGAATGACTGGCCTGCTGCTGAAGCTAAACTGCAGGCGGATCAGCGGGAATATAAGCTGCTGTATGAGCTGCAGAATACAAATGATGCTGCGGCACCGACGGTGTTCGTCGCTGTAATGCCTGAAGGGGATGCTGCCGCCAAGCTGCAAGGCGCTTCCCTGCAGGAGTACAACCAGCTGAAGCTGACCCTGGAAGAAGCAGTCCGGCTTGCCGGCACCCCGCAGAAGACCCGGCAATAACGAGGAGGCTGTTCATGAGAGTGCTGATACTGGAAGATGAGAAGCCGATACGCGATCTGCTTAGTGTAAATCTGAGGCGTGCCGGCTTCGAGGTATTCGAGGCTTCAACCGGTGAGGCTGCCCTGAGCATTGTCAAGGACCGGAAGGACTTTGACATCGCTCTGCTGGACCTGATGCTGCCCGGGATGAGCGGATTCGAGGTGTGCAGGCGCCTCCGGGCAGAATTCCCCCGGCTCGGCATCATTATGCTCACAGCCAAAAGCCAGGAGGTCGACAAAGTCATGGGCCTGGAATCCGGTGCGGATGATTACGTGGTTAAGCCGTTCAGTCCGGTTGAGCTGGTTGCGCGGGTGCGCTCCCTCTACCGCCGGATGTATCCCGGAGAAGCTGTGCTGCAGGAGAATAATATTGTGCTGCCGCCTTTTACCCTGATGCAGGATGAACGGAAGCTGCTGAAGGACGGGCAGGACATCCCGCTCACGCCTACGGAATTCATGATCGTCAAGCTGCTGATGGAGCAGCCGAACAAGGCGATGAACCGGGATGATATTCTGACCGCCGTGTGGGGGCAGTATTTCATGGGAGACCTTAAAATTGTTGATGTGAATATCAGCCGGATCCGCCACAAGATCGGACAAGAAGCTGCCGGTCCGCAGTTTCTCGAAACAGTGTGGGGCTTCGGCTATATATGGAGGGGTTAATTTGCTGAAGGGAATCAGGTCCAGACTTACCGTCTATATCACGCTCGTGCTGCTCCTGATTGTCCTGCTGCTGGAGGGGGTTTTTATTGCGGCCGTCCATTACTACTATCTGGGCAGTGCAATGGAGACCTTGAACTCGCGGGCTGCTACTTCAGCAACATTCTTCAACAAGTATCTGGAGGGCTTCTCCCTCAAGGACCGGGCGCGTTATATTCTGGAGAATCTCTCTACGGAAGAGAGCAGTAAGGTGGAGGTGCTGAATGCCGAAGGCCAGGTCATTATTAATTCCTTCGGCTTCTCCAGCGGTGAGCAGGTTAGTACCCCTGATGTCAGAACGGCACTCACCAGCGGTAAAGGCAATTACCAGAGCCTGAATCCCGTGAACGGTGAGCGGATCATCGCTGTCTCCATAGCCCTCAAGGATTATGGAAGCACGATCGGGGTGCTGCGTTATTCCGTGTCAGCAGAGCCTTTATATGCGGTTATTATGAAAATCGTGCTGAATGCAGCTATTGTGGGAGTGCTCGTTATCGGCTTCGGGTTCGGCTTAAGCCTGATTATCGCTAAGCGGATTGTCGGCCCCATCCAGCAGCTGACCGGAGTTGCCAAGGAGATGGCCACCGGGGATTTCACCGTCCGGGCAGCCAAGCAGTATGATGATGAGGTGGGAACACTTGCGGTAACACTGAATTATATGTCCGAAGAAATCCTCAAGAGCGAGAAGATCAAATATGATTTCATCTCCTCGGTCACCCATGAGCTGCGGACTCCGCTTACCTCAATCAAAGGCTGGGGGGAAACGCTGCTCGTCGGCGACCTGTCCGATAAGCAAGAGACGCTGCAGGGTCTTGAAGTCATGACCAGCGAGACCGACCGGCTGATCGGCCTGGTGGAGGATCTGCTGGATTTCTCCAAATTCCAGGCTGGTGAGATTACAATTGTCCGCCAGCCCTATGACCTCCGGGGATTGCTGGAAGATCTGCTGCTGCAGTTCAGATACAGGGGGCAGACCAAGCAGATCCGCCTCTACGCCAATATTCCGGACCAGCCCCTGCCTGTAGACGGTGACTTCAACCGCCTGAAGCAGGTTTTTGTCAATCTGCTCGATAATGCCTTCAAATTCACGCCTGCAGAGGGTGCAGTCAGCATGACTGCCGAGCTGCGCGAGGCCCTGATTATCATCACCGTCGCCGACAACGGCGAAGGCATAGAAGCCGCAGACCTGGCGCAGCTCGGCACCAAGTTCTTCAAAGGCCGGTCCCGCCAGTCCGGCAGCGGACTCGGGCTCGCCATCTGCAAGGAGATTATCGAGCTCCATGACGGCAGGCTGCGGATCGAGAGTGAATTCACGAAGGGGACCTCCGTCATTGTGGAGCTGCCGCTCTACCGGATGACTCAGCATGTGCCCCCGCCTTTGTATCTGTGAGCCGTGCAAGTAACCTACTTAATTTCCCGTTTCCTCTGCCGTCACAACAACGGGCAACGTCTCCATAGAGACATTCCCGGCTACCGCCCTGGAGATCATGCAGGATTGCTCGGCCTTATGGGCCAGACGTTCTGCTATCTCCAGTTCCGATGCAGCTGCTGCAGCCCTGAGCACAATCCGCGGCTTGTGTACGATCCGCTCGTACGTAAATACATTATTCGTTACATCTACCGTGGCTTCAGACGCAAGCGTCAGTTCCAGCGGAGTAATCCCCGAGCGTTCCAGCATCGCTGCCAGGGTAATCAGATAACAGGTCGCCGCGGCTCCAAGCAGCATCTCATCCGGGTTGGTCCCGGTTCCCGGCCCGCCCATCTCCTGCGGAATGGAGATCACGCTCTTTAACCCGCCCGCTTCAATATGCCCTTCACTGTTCCGCCCGCCGTTCCATACCGCCTTGAGCTGAAAAGGATGCTTCAGTGTACTCATTCCTCTCTTGTTCATTCTGCACCAGCCAGCGGCTAGATCATTCCGATCCGCCGCGTCTCCAGCCGGTGATCTGCTTGCCTGTATACATGGTAGGTCATCTCTGTAAGATTCACAATGCCCAGGGACCGTTCCTCAAGCACAGAGTAAGTATTCGATCCCATATCGCAGTTCATCCGGACCCCGTCATAATAGATCCGCTCAACCGGCGTATGTCCATGAATGACCGGTCTGCCGTTCGTCAATGTGAGCAGCGCTTCGCGCGGCTGCCGGTAGAACTCGTATTCCGTCATCCACAGAATGTCCCGGCTCTGCTGCTCCAAAGGCATCTCCGGATCAAGCCCGGCATGCGTATACACATATTCTTCATCCGCAAAGTACAGCGGCAAGGAGTATGCCCACTCCATATGCGCCTGCCGCTCAGCCTGACCGGGGAACACCCGGGCAAAGCCCGCCAGTGTCTCCTGCCCGCCATGGCTCAGCCAGAGCTTGTCCCCGTTCCTGATATAATCGCCCATCATTTCTTCATGATTGCCGATAAGGGCGTGGACCCGGCCGGGATACCGCTCCATGAGGTCTTTAATGAACCGGACCACGCCTGCGGAATCTTTCCCCCGGTTAATCATATCCCCGCCGACGACCAGCTGGTCCCGGCTTAAGTTGACATCAGCCTGCCTGAGGAGGAGCTCCAGACCCTTTTTATCGCCATGGATATCGGTTATAAAGAATTTGCTCATCTCATCCCTGCTTTCTCTGCATCCAGTCTACATCATTAACAGGGATAATGCATGCATAGCCGGAGCTTCACACCAGATAATCACCACGCACAAATAGCCAGTGCAGCATCACCGAGCCCCTGCCGGAAGCTGGCTGAGATGCCGCACTGGCCTTGCCTGAGCGGAGCAGCAGAATCTCTCTTCTGCTCCGCTCATTCAAACACTACTCCTCGATACTTAGCACACGTACATGTGATAAAGCCGGGAACCCGCGGAACTGCTTGAATACAATCTTCAAGCGGCCGGCAGTTGTATCCGGAACCCGGATAATCCTGCGGTAGCCGATGATCGAGCCTTCAGCCAGCTTGCTCCACTGCTGCTGATCAGCAGTCCAGAGCTCAAAGGCTTCCACCCGCTGACCCAGCGTAATCTGCTCCTGCAGAATCACGGTATTGAAGGCCACCTTCTGAGGGAATACCACCTCCAGCCAAGGCTCACTGTCTCCTTCAGCCGGCTGCCAGAGCGGCTGATCCGGCTGGACCTCCCCGTCAATCAGCTGCTGTACACGCTCCCTGTCCCCTGCGGAGCTTGAGGCACGCACTTCTGCCCCCCGCATAAGCGAATGGTCACTCAGCCCGGCGATTCTCCGGCCCAGCTCCGCAAGCGCCCGGCGGTCCGGCTCAGCAATCAGCCCTTCCTTCGTGGGCGGGATATTCAGCAGGAAGGTGGCGTTGCCGCCCACCGCGTTCAGGTAGATGTCAAACAGCTCGCTGCCGCTTCTTACCTGCGTATCCTCTTCCTCATGATAGAACCAGCCGGGGCGGATCGAGGTATTCACTTCAGCGGGATACCACACCCATTCTCCCTCATACGCGGCTATCGCCGCCCGGCTGCCGAGATCCTCATCCATGGAGTTGAGTGAACGGGAGAACCGGCCGTCATCGGCCTGCTGTGACTTCTCGGCCACCTTCTCCGCATCCTGCAGCAGCTTCGGCACTACGCTCCATTCCTCCGCCCGGGTCTGCCCGGCTTCATTGCCGACCCAGCGGATATCCGGGCCGCAGACGCTGATTACACACTGCGGCTGCAGCCTGCGGATCACCTCATAATACCGGTCCCAGTCATAGTACTGCTTCTTGCCGCCGGGACCTTCGCCATTGGCGCCATCCAACCACACGCAGCCGATCCCGCCGTATTCCGTAAGCAGCTCAGTCAGCTGCTGTATATAGAAGTCATCGTAAGCCTTGCCTTCCCCGTAAGTCTGCTCTGTCCGGTCCCACGGGGACAGATAGGTGCCGAAGACCAGACCCTGCTGCCGGCAGGCATCGGCCACCTCCCGGACCAGATCCCCCTTGCCGCCGCGCCAGGGCGTATGCGCCACGGTATGCTCCGAATAGCGGCTCGGCCACAGGCAGAAGCCGTCATGATGCTTGCAGGTCAGAATCACGGCCCGCATGCCGGATGCCTTCAGCACAGACACCCATTCCGACGCATCCAGCTGCCCGGGATTGAACAGGCTCCGGTCTTCATGCCCCAAGCCCCATTCTGCGCCAGTCATCGTATTCATGCCGAAATGGATAAACCCGTAGAACTCCAGTCTTTGCCACTTCAGCTGCCGTTCAGACGGCCGCACATTGCAGATTTCCTCCAGCTTCATCTAATCAGTCCTCCCGGATTTCCTGCCACACGATACCCCCGGCTGCAAGCTGAACCTCTGACAGCTTCCCTTGTCCGTCGTAGACGGCAGCTGTTTGCGGCTCCTGCGAGTTGTTGACGACCGCATACATTCCGCTTGCAGGGTACGCATGCACCTCACATGACGGATTAGCGGAATACCATCTGTGCAGCTCCGCTTCCTTGCCGGCGGCGTAATAGAGGCTGCGCATCAGCAGCCTGCTGTTCTGCGGCGAATAAGGCAATCCCGCTATATACACCGCCCGGCCTTCGCCGGCCTGATTAGCCGACAGATGAATCTCTCCGCGGGAGTATTCCAGTATATCTACCCCGCTGTGCAGCGCATAAACATTCTTCATGCTCTCACCGAAGTCAAATCCTGAGATTCCCTCAGTGATGAAATGCCCCGCAGCCGGCTGTGTGAAATACTTGTCTGTCGATAAGCTGAACCCGGTCTCCTTATCGACGCCGAAGCAGTCCGCCAGCTGGAAGAACCTTCCCTGATGCGATACTGCCGCCGGTTCCCCCACGCCGATCAGCCCGCCGCCGCCATAGACCCATTCCCGCAGCACTTCAACCAGCGCGGTATTCTTCCACACATCCCCGCCCGAGAAGGCCGTTGCGGCATCGCCCGCATTAATAATAACATCAATTGAAGAGTCGATTCCGCGCTCCAGCACATCATCGAAGCTGATGAACTCCACATCCACATTCATCCCGCTGAGTGATTCCAGAATTCCGTAATACGAGTAAGCCTGCTTGGAGTAGAGGCTGTGAGCTACTGTGAACGCCTGCCAGGTCCGCAGCGCGCCCCAGCAATTCAGGACAGCCACCTTCATACCGGTATACGGCTTGCTCCGGCGGATATGCGCATGAATCTCCCGGAACTCATCCGTAATCTGCTCCACATAATCAACGAATTCCGGGAATTTGTAAGCCAGGCTCAAGTACCCGCCGTAGCCCATCCGGTCAATCGGCTTGCGGAGAATGGCCCTTCGGGCCGTCAGCCAGTTCTGCCGCGCTTCTATCACAGGATCATTGCCCTCGAAGAAGACATCCGGGAAGAAATACGGCAGGAACCGCCCCTCCGTATACTTCACATGCGGAATGTCAGAGATCATCCGCAGGGTCGTGCCGTCACCCACGCTGCCCACAACGGCATCCAGACCGACCGATTCGAAGTATGGACCGTATGGCTCCACGCCAATCCACTGGTCCCCGAGGAACATAATCGCTTCCTTCTTGCTCTCATGTACGAGATCAACCAGCTTCCGGGTCTCTACTGAGACAAACCGGGAGACGAAGTCGACATACTCCAGATAAGTTTTGCTGGGCACTCTGAAGGTAGAATTGTAATATCCCTGGTCGACAAAATCCTCTGCGGTCAGGGCGTAGCCCTTTTCCTTGCGGAAATCCTCCATCATCGCCACCGAGACGCTTGCCCCGTAGCCGAACCAGTCGACGAATTTCTCTTTGCCGTACTGGTTGAACACCAGGCTGAACTGATAGAAGAACGTGGTGAACCGGACTACATCCACTTCCGGATTGTCCTGCAGCCATTGCTTCATAGTCTCATATATAAAAGCGTTCGTATGCGGCTGCTTCACATCAAACGGGATCTCATGCGGCTTATCGCCCCAGTCATTCGTGATGTGATTGTACATCTGCACCGGGTCCCATTTGATATAAGCCAGGAACGAGACGGTATATTCATGCCATGGCAGAGCCTGCCGGATAACTACCTTATGCTCCTGCTCCAGCACATGCCAATGCTGCTCCGGGACCAGCTGTCCGGTCGTCCTGTCGGTTACCTGCCAGTAAGCCTTGGGATCATGAAGATAATCCACATCCAGCTGCTCCTTGTAGTACGACTGCAGCAAATCCACCGTCAGCTCAGTTTCCCGGGCCAGCGTGTAATCAGACAGGAGATAGATCTGCGGACATTCCTCCATATGCCGGCTGATAAATTCATTATGGCCTCTTGTCGGGAAGTACGCCGTATATATTTTGGCATCAAGTGCCTTAATTTCGGCATCCAGCAGGGTTCCGTCACTGTCACGGATAGCGTCGGCACCCCAGCGCTCCATGATCTCAATCGTTTCTTTTACGAATCCTTCTTCACTCGGGAGGGTTACTCTTCCTGCTTGCTTGGTCATATCTGTTCTCTCCTTCTATCCTCAAGGTGTAGTTATATCCTCATAATGGCCTGCATTCAGCCGTACCTCACTTAACCGGAACTGCTCCTGCAGGTAATTTCCGAATTTCTGCTGCAGTGCTTCAGCCTTCAATTGACCTGCTAATTCCTCGATAGGTACATCATATTGCTCCGTTCTATCGACAAGCTGCACGAGGGAATAACGGTCTCCGGCATCCATTACAGGGGACCAGCTCCCCGCCTGAAGCTTCACTGCACTCTGCACCAGCATCCCCTCCGGGGATAACGGGCTGATCTGTCCGAGGCCTGTGGCCGTACGGCGGGTAAGCCGGATGCGCTCGTTCCTGTCCTTTATGTCCGCGGCCGCTTTCCCGCTGTTCAGCTGCTCAAGGGCCGTCTGAATGAGAAGCAGCGCCTGGCCTTTCTCCTTTTCCCCGGCATAGGGTACAGACAGCTCTTCCAGTACAATGCGGGTCTGATTCTGATAATCCTGCGCATGCGCCTGGTAGACAGCCTGAACCTCCTCTTCGGACACCTGCAGCTCTTCCTTACCCAGAAGCTCCTCTAACTCAAGCCTCAGATTGCTGAGGGTATAGAAATAGAACTGGCTCTGCTCATATTGCCCCAGCCCGAAGACGGCCTCATTCCGGCTGATCTCCTGCTCGCGCTCCTTGTTGCCGTCAACCCAGTCCTGCAGAAACTGTTCATAGGAGATATCCTGCACCAGCCCCTTGCGGAGGGCGATGGACTGCAGTAATTTGCCTTTGGCCGCTTCCTCCGCCGCACGGCTTTTGAGCAGATCAATGGGCCGCTCGCCTCCGAACTCACTGCTCCAGTAGTCAGGCTGATCCTCAGCCTGGTAAGTAACACTGAAGTAATTGGTGACTGCCCCTTTCTCCTTATCCATATATAACTGGAACTCCTGCCTCGTCACAGGCGCTTCATTCACATACAGGATCACATCGCTTAACCCGGGCTTAGCCGGTTCGGCAACCGCATGCGTCCGGGCGGCAGCCCGCAAATATATGACAGATATAATCATCAATACTGCAAGAAGGACAAGGCTTGCGCCTCCAACGTAATATCTGGAAGTATCCGATTTAACCTTACGGCCCATATCCGCTTCCTCCCGCTGCTTGTCATATTCAGCCTTACAGTCTAACCCTTCACTCCGCCGAGCATCATGCCTTCCGTCAGCTTCTTCTGCAGCAGCACATAGACCAGAATCGTCGGTGCCAGCACGATGACGAGACCGGCGAACAGGGAGCCCCAGTCCGTAGCATATTGCTGAATCTGCATCAGGTTGGATAATCCGACCGGAATCGTCTTCTTGGCATCACTGCTGATGAACGTCATAGCCATCACATACTCATTCCAGAAATCGAAGAAGCTGAATACAATCAGGGTAATAATTCCGGGACGGGCCATCGGGACAATAATCCGGAACATCGTGCTGAAGTAACCGCAGCCGTCGATCATCGCCGCTTCCTCATAATCATGCGGGATGGACTTCATGAAGCTGGTCAGCAGGAAGATGGAGAACGGCAGACTGCCTGTAGCGTACACTGCGCTTAGCCAAAAGCGGTTGTCCAGCATATGCAGACTGTTCATCAGGATGAACAGCGGCACAATGACATATACTCCGCCGACAAACAGCCCGGCCATATAGAAATTGGTGAAAAAGGAACGCCCGCGGAACCGCATTCTTCCCAGCACATAAGCGGACGGCACAGCCGCTACCAGCAGAATAGCCATGGAGAGAATCACGACCAGCACGGAATTCAGCATGTATTCTCCGATCCGGGCAGTTGTGAAGGCATGGACGTAGTTGATCCATTCCATCCCTTTAGGGAATTTCCAGGGATTATCCATAATCTCCGCATTGGTTTTGAACGAGGCCATGACATTCCACAGCAGCGGGTAGACCACAGCGGCGGTCTGGACAAGCAGCAACAGACGGAGCAGCGTCTTGCCTACCGCGCTGCCGGCCTTTTTCGCAGGACGGTTCACAGTATTCTCGGCAGCCATAGTCAGTCAGTCCCCCTTTCAGTCAGCCTGTTGCTGATCAGCGCCAGGACCATGGATATCACGAAGATAAATACGCCGATCGCCATCGCATAGCCAAAGTTGGAATTCGTGAAGGCCTGCGAATACAGATACGTCATTACAACCTCGGAGTGGTGATCCGGGCCGCCGGCCGTCATGACCGAGACAATAACAAAGCTTATACTGAGCACCCCGTTGATGCTGAAAATAATCGTAACCCGGATAATCTCCCACAGCATCGGGATCGTGATATGAATGAACTGCTTGATCCGGGTTGCCCCGTCCAGCTCGGCGGCTTCATACAGCTCGGGTGAGATCCCGTCGATACCGGCCATGTAGATGACCATGTAATAACCTGCGGCCTGCCAGATCAGTGTAACGGCCAGAGCCCACAGCACGACCCGCTGGTCTCCGAGCCAGGGCAGCGCCCACTGGTCCAGTCCAATCGCCTCTAAGCCCGCATTCAGGAAGCCCATCGTCGGATGATAGATGAAGGACCAGAGAATGGCGATAACCACAAAGGACAGAATGCTTGGGAAGAAGAACACAGTGCGGTAGATATTCCGCTCCTTCAGCTTCGATTTGGTCAGAATCGAAGCATTGACCAGGGCAATCAGCAGCGTGGCCACAGGAACAACCAGCATCAGGAGACCGGTGTTCCTCAGGGACAGCAGAAACGTATCATCCTGGAACATATCCGTATAATTCTGCAGGCCGATGAACTTCGGCTTATCGCTGAGCCCGGTCCACAGATACAGGGATTTCTGAAAGATTTGCAGTGTAGGATACACCTTGAATAAGAGAAATAAGAATAATCCCGGAAGCAGGCATGTAGCGATAAATATGCTTTTTCGGGTCTTCATTGTCATGTTCGTATCCAGCCCCTTTCCTCTTGATGCTCTAATTATAGGTTGGTTGGCAGGCAGACCATATTAACAAAAGGAAGGATGTTCATGGAGGATTTTAAGCGAATACAGGCAACCCTTAACCCCCCTTGTCAGCTTGCAGGCCATCTTAAAATCGTACAGGTTTGTGCTGTTGAAATTCCCCCGAAACATTATTCTTTTATTTTAAAAAAGCTGTCCGGGCGGAACCGCTCCTCTTCCGTCCGGGACAGCCTGGCGGTGCAAATTAGTTGTACAGGCCGATTTCAGCCAGCTGAAGGTTTGTTTCCCCGTTGTTAGCAGATATATTTAACCGGTAGTACGCGTAAGCTGTTGTATTGCTGAACGTATACGTCTTTTTCAGGAACCGGGTGGCGAAGGTCTCATTGGTCCGGGTGTCCAGGTTGGTCCAGCTGGTGCCATTATTAGAGCCCTGCAGCGTCCAGCTCTTGGGATCGCGCCCGGGAACATCATTGGCTGAGGTTATGGAATAGGAGGTTGCTGCCCATGTCACCCCTGCCGCGAACTTGTATTGAATCCAGCCTGTGCTCACTGTAATCAGCCATTTCGTTGAAGGATTGGCATCGAACGCCTTCTCTTTCTCTTCCCCGGACGGGCTGCTGGTTGAGCTCGCTGTAACCGTTCCTCCCGCTGTCAGGGATACCGGATCTGTCGATCCCCCGGCAACCGTGGATTCGAATACCCCGATATCCGGCGCCGCTCCATTGTACAGCGTATTGCCGTAGAAATCCTTGGTCCCTAATTGCGAGACGTACAAGCCCGCATTAATCAGCGGCGAAGTATCCTGCAGCTTGTAGCCGTTCCATACCGTAGCCCCGCTGGTATAGCCGTTGGCACCCGCCGCCGGCGCCGCTCCGGGGTTGACCATCTGCGGCGGAAGAATCACCTTGGCGGCATCACTTGGTTCCCCGGCAGCATGGCTGCCATTGGCCACATAGAAGGCATTATTTCTGAATACAGCCGTACCGTAGCTGCTTGGGCTGCTTGGCCAGAAGCTGGAAGACGGCTTATTTTTATCGTAGAAGACATTGTTATAGAAGTAATACGGGACACTCTTGAAGTAGGTTGAAGCCAGATTGGCATTGGAGCTGGTGAACTTGGTGACCGCCCCGTCATAGATAAACACATTATTCAGGAAGTAAGTAGGTGAGGTATCGACATCAAACCAGCCGAATTTAATCAGGTAGGCGGCGTTATCGTCGCTGATATTATAGCGGGCAATATTATTGCTGCTTCTGCCCAGGTACGACATCCAGCCCATCGGATTATTGTGCGTGTAATTAAACTGATAGACGATATTTATATTCGGGGAATCGAAGTCGAAGGCTGTTCCATCCCCGTTGTTCGCCCCTGTCGTGGTCGGTCCGCCGTACACCTCATTATTCTGGAAGGTGACATTGTAGGATTTCCAGGGATAGATCCCGGCACTCTCGGCATTGTAGCGGCGGGACCAGCCGTCCACCACGTTATATTCCACAACCACATTCTTCGCATCGCAGATATCGATTGCACCCTGTCCGATATTGCGCATGTAGTTATGCCCGATATAGATATTGGTCTGCCAGAGATTATACGGATCAATCTCATCCTGGAAAGCCGAAGGGGTTGTGTAGTTGAAGTTGGCTATGGCGAGCAGATCTACCTTTTCAATCGTGTTATTCTCGATCCGCACATCATTGAAGGTCATATTCGCCTGCAGGGAGCCGATGACATAGAAGATGATTCCGCCGTTAAATGAGGCATTGCCGTATTGATTCGGCCAGACGTTGGGGCTGTCTACATCATGTACATAATTATCATGGATATAGATATGATCCATAATGGTGTCCGCGCCGGCGGCAATCTGGCTCGTATCCAGCACGACCAGAATGCCGTCGCGGATATTGGAGGGCTTGCTGTTCGCGTACGTTACTGCAGTCAGATCCGTGTTGAAGTTATCATCATTGGTGACTTCCAGATTGCTGATCTCCCAGTACTGCTGATTCCGCAGCATAACGGCGCCTGTCGCCTGATAGTCGCGCTGCGTGCCGCCGCCGTTAATGATAGGCCGCACGGTTCCGCCATACAGGTCAATTTTGATCGGCAATCCCGCACTCCCTGATCCCTTCGGCCAGAGCTGGCCGTTCCACACCCCGCCGGATTTGAAAAGAATCTGGTCCCCCGGCTGGAAGGTGGTCGCATTGACCTTGGTCAGGGATTTCCAGGCTGCAGCCGTAGAAGTACCGCTGTTCGAGTCATTTCCGCCTGCTGAATCAACATAATAAGTAGTTCCTGCTGCATTGGCAATTTGGGCCGGCCCTGCGGTGATCAGAACGGACGAGAGGAGTATAAGAGACAATACCAGTGTTACAACCTTTTTCACCTTGGATATCCTCCTTATGATTAATAATCCCTTCGGTAACCCCTTACCTCCTTCCCTGTGAGACAGCTGTTGAAGGCGCTCACATTCGTATTTATACAAAAAACCCGCCCATACATGAAAGGCAGGTTTTGAGTACTTGCAAGGCAGGACGAACTGGCGGTACTTGAATTACTGGCCTTGTTCTTGCAGCTCTTTTTGAATTTGTGTGTAGACCTTGTACAGCTTCGCTGAATATTCATCCAGGGTCAGCTGCTTGCTCATAATAGAGGAGATCGGCTTGTAGACTTCATCGCTGGCGTTATATTTGCTGCCCTTGGCCACCGGCTTGAAGGAGCCGCTGACGGCAACCATTCCACTGTCTACCGCTTTATAGATATTGTAGGTCGTCTCAGAAATGTATTCTTTCACCAGATCAGGCGCGCCGTTTACTGCCATAACGCCTTTGGATTTTTCCGCATTCAGCTTAATGCTCTTCTCGCTGTAAAGGTACTTCAGGAAGGCTTTGGCCAGCTCCGGATTCTTCGCCTTGGCGGGAATGACCATCTGCTCTACCTGGGTAAGTGCCATAACCTTGCCGTCTGATCCCAGGGAAGGGACACCAAGGAATCCGAACTGGAAGCCGTCCTCTCGCGGCGCATCCTTCATCTCATCCTCAAACCAGGTGCCGTTCGGGATGAACATCGACTTTCCTTGCAGGAAGGCGGTTTGCGACTGGGTGTGGTTGAGGGCGACTGTCCCTTTCATGAGGCCGTTATCTTCTGTAGCAATTTTCTCAAGCAGACCCCACACCTTGGTATAGGTTTCACTCTTCCAGAATTCCGGATCATAGTTGAAGAACTGGTTCAGGGCTTCCTGGCCCCCTGCGCTGGCGATAGCCGGAACAATCATCTCTTCCAGATAGCCAGGATATAGTCCCTGATAAGTAAACAGGGCGCGGTTATTTTCCTTCGCCACGGTGTTCGCTGCGAACAGCTCATCCCAGGTCTTCGGCGCAGCAATCTGCTTGCTGTCGAACAGATTTTTATTGTACCAGAGCCCCATGACGCCGAAATTATAAGGAGCGAGATAAATTTTGCCGTCCCCGTAAGGAGAAATCAGGCTGGAAGTAAGCACGCCGGGCAGAATCTGCATCTTCAGCGGAGTTCCCGCTTCGGTATTTGAATCAAATACATCGGTCAAATCCAGCAAAGCCTTATCCTTGACCAGCCCATCCAGAATAGGGGTGTTATCGCTTCCCGAAATATACATGAAATCCGGCGGATTCCCGGCAACGATCTTCGGCCGGACCAGCTCAGCAATTTTGGGGCTAGCCGTAATGTTGATTTTGGTGCCCGGATAATCCTTCATGAATTCAGCGGCTACACTATCCCAATACTCGCGCCCGTATCCGCCCTGGAACACGGCGATGTTCAGCTCCGGGTTGCCGAAGGTCTCTGCCGCCTCCGGTGCTGCGCTGGCCGGCGCCTCCGCAGCAGCTTCAGTAGCAGCCGCTGACGGAGCAGCATTCGTACCGGCGTTATTACTGGTATTATTGGAACCGCAGGCAGCCAGCGGCAGCGTCATGAGTACAGCGGCTGAGACAAGGGCGGTCCACTTTTTCTTTGACATCTTTGTTTGACCCCTTTCTGGATTTGGATGTCTTAATTATAGGTTTGTGAGGGGGTTCACCATATTAACAAAAGAACGGAGGTTCATGGACGATTTTATGCATAAAGCTGACCTCAAATGAAAGAATGGGCCTTCGGAAGCGCAAACCTATACATTTTTTACACATTCTTAAAATCGTCCATTTCAGCGGATCTTCTTGACCGTTTTGGGCGCCACTCCAAATCTCTTTTTGAACAGCCGGTTGAAATAAAACGGATCGGGGATACCGATCTCCATCGCCACCTGTTTGATCAGGTAATTGCCGGAGGACAGCATTTCATAAGCCTTGGTCATCCGGATCTCATTGAGCCGGGTCAGGATGCTTGAGCCTGTCTCCGCCTTGAAGACCTGGCATAAATACGGTTCGGAGAACCCTACATGTGCCGCTACCTCCGAGATAAATACCCGCTCAGCGAAATGCTGCTCCAGATACGCGTTGGCCAGCCGGATCTCTTCCCGCATGAACTTATAACCCGCTGTTTTGCCGATTCTATTCATAATTTCATCGTACATATCCTGGATGATAAGCAGCACATGGGAGTCGGTGCAGGCGGATTCCACCTTTTCCACCCATTCGCTTTCATTCCAGGGTACCTCGCCGCTGACCGGCTTTGAGTTGAAGAGCCCCCAGATCCCGCCGATCATAGCCCGTTTGAGTGAGCTTGGAGGGATACATAATTCAGCGGCTGCCCGTACGAGCATGGTGGCGCTCTCCAGCCACAAATCAATTTCCGTCCCGTTCATATGCCGCAGACTGTCTTTGAACTGATTCTCCAGTACCCGGAATTGCTGCTCTTCTTCCCTGGAACCGGCCGCGCGGCCGCTGTATATGCAGTTCTCCTGATGATCGGTATAAAAAGAAAGCACGGCCGCCTCCTTAACCCGCCCGATCTGCCCGGCTACCCCCTCCCAGGTTCTTGACGGATCTCCGTAGACCGCTGTAACCTCCACATTGTAATAAATTTTGGACAGCCCTTTGATCCGCTGGGCCAGCTCCTGCGGCGCGGGAGCCGGACCGCCGGCCGGAGGAACCGGGGACACCAGCAGCAGCAGGAACCGCTCCGGCCCGGCAGCAGCCACATACAGTCCGCGGTTGCCGGGGAGCAGGCTCTCGGCGATTTTATACAGCATCTCCTGATACTTCACCGCCGCCTGGCCGGACCTCCCCTCCTTAAGTACATGTATGCCGAACGTATACGCCTGCAGCGCAGGCGGTCCGGCCAGCAATTCCGCAACTGCATTCCTGCCCGCGTAATCCCCCCCGGCGGCAAGACCGGCATCCGTCTCCTTCAGCCATTCCGCGATCTGCTCCTTCACCTCTGCCGTACCTGCTGCAAGCGGAATCTGGCGGGTGCGGCGGCTGTTCTTCTGATCCAGCTTCAGCGCTATTTCTGCAAGTGAAGCCATGAAATCCTCGGTCTTCAGTGTGAGCTTCAGCATATAATCATGGGCACCGCATTTCAGCGCCTCCCGGACCAGGTCATAATCGTTGTAGTTGCTTAGTACAAGAATCTCACCGGTGAAGGACGTCTTGAACAGCTGCTTGATCAGCTCCAGACCATCCATCTCACTCATCTTGATATCCGTGATGACGATATCCGCACCTGTCTTCGTGATCAGCTCCAGCGCCTGCGCTCCGTTAGCTGCCGAGCCTGCGTATTCAAACCGGCTGTCCTCCCACCGGATCAATGATTTTACGGCATGTCTTACAATCAGTTCATCATCCACAATCAGCACTTTATACATAAGTTGTCTACCCCTCTTTCATCTGCAGAGGCAGCCGGATTACCGTAACCGTCCCCTTGCTAGGTTCACTTGTTGTCAGCATTCCATACGGTTCACCCACATGCATGCGGATGCGCTCTTCAACATTAACAATGCCTATGCCCGAGAGCTTGTTCGCGGAAGTCTTGCGCCGCTGCACCTCCTGCATATCGAAGCCCTTGCCGTTATCTGACACCGTAAGCTGCAGCACTCCCTCACTGCCCGCTACCCTGAGGCTGATTCTGACCATCCGCCCTTCATCGCCGCCGGTATGAATAATCGAATTCTCGACAATCGGCTGCAGGATAAATCTCGGCACCAGGCAATCGTACAGCTCCTCCTGCGCAACCGTACAGTTCAGCTCAAAGGACTGGCCGTACCGGATTCTCTGGATCACTGCATAATGGAGCAGATTATCAATCTCCTTGCGGAGGGGAATCATTTCCTCCTGATCCAGAATTGTATTGTGCAGCAATTCCGACAAGGAGGCGATACCCTCCTCCACGATGGTGTTGCCGCTCATCATAGCACTCCATTTCAGCGAGTTCAGCGTATTGAACAGGAAGTGCGGGTTAATCTGCGCCTGCAGCATCTTCAGCTCGGCCTCCCGCTTCGCCTTTTGCTCCATTCCGACCTGATAGATCAGCTGCTTCAGCCGGGCCACCATCTGGTCTATCGTCTCTGTGAGCTTGCCCATCTCATCGGGAGCGTTCGCAGAGGCGAGCCGGAAATCCAGCTGTCCGAGCTTGATATGCTTGGCATATTGCAGCAGTTCACGCATCGGGGTGATGATGCTTCTGTAGACCCACATCGCCATCAGGGTCGAGAGCAGCAGAATGAACACACTGATGTACAGGAGATTCCCGCGGATCGCAAGCAGCTCGGACACAATGAATGAATGCGGAATCAGTCCCACCATATACCAGTCGGCAGAGCGGATATAGGTATTGGTCACCAGCGTTTTTTTGCCGCCGATCGACGTATAGAAGGACTGGTTGGTCTGGCCCTTGACTATATTATCGAACACCTCCCGCTGCTTGTAGCCGGCTCCCTGCGGGATATCCGGGTCAGCTGATGAGACGACCGTGCCGAATCCGTCCACGATGTATAATTTGCCGCCCGTGCCAAGATCCACATGCTCATATGTATTCCGGGTGAAGACCCTTCCGTCAATTACGATGATGAGATAGCCCAGCTTCTTGTTCAGATTGTCTGCCGAGAAAATCACCCGGCTCAGCGCGATTTTATCCGTACCGCGGTTAGACCGTAAATAGTTCCAGGTCATATTGCCCGAGAACTGGTTAATCTGCTTGACAGAATCCTCAATCTGGCTTCCCGGATACCACTCGTACCCCATATCGTAGAACGGCTCCATGCCTTCTGTGAGAACGACTACATTCGACAGATTACTGAGCCGGAATACCTGCTCGCCAAGATCATTATTGATCCGGGTCTGGAACTCATTGCGTTCATAATCGCTCATGCCGTCCGCCTGCAGCAGGCCGTTCTGAATCTCCTGATTCACAATAATAGATTCACTGAGCGTTTCATACTGGGCCAGCTCCCGTGATACATTGACGGCCGATTCCGACAGCACCTGGAGGGAAAAGGCGCTCAGCTTATCCGATATAGACTCTTCATACCTGACGTTGGAATACAGCGTTACAAAAATAACCGGCAGCAGTGAGGTGATGAAGAAAGCGCCGAGCAGCCTATTTTTGATCGAAAACTTTCTTAAATAAGAGGGACGTCTCTGCGGATTAGCCGGGTCTCGTGATATATTCATGTCAACTTCCTCTCAGTCACGACATATTCCCTCTCATTCTATCATAGCTTTCTTCGCTTGCTATAGAGTTTATGCGCTTACATCCATGGCATGTCTGTGCAGCCAAATAAAAGCCAGCCCCGGCGGATCGAATCCTAAGGACTCCATCTGCCGGGGCTGGCTCTATAATTGCTCCTATAATGCTGTGAGCAATAAGGCGGGCGGCAACTGCCTTTAGCGGCCGTATTATGCAATTGGAGCGCGGCAGACTCCCGTAGCGAACCCCAAATTATTATAGTGCCGCTTAATATTAATCAGCGCATGGCCGCTGATTACCCGTTCAACCAGGGCTTCGATACCGGCTTCGGGCTGCTCTCCCTGCGACAGCCGGAGGGTGGCTTCTCTGACCGCTTGCGGATAGATGTTCCCTGCCACGCTCGATAGGCCATTGCATCCGTTCAGCGTGAAATTGCCGGCAAGATTCACATCACCGGCCGCAAAACGGATAAAGTCCCCGGGATCCTCCAGCGGCAGGTGGCGCTGCAAGTCTCCGGCTTCCTTGTAGCCCACAATGTTCTGGTGCCGGCTAATTAGTGTATGCAACGACTCCGGCAGGAGATCAAACCCGGTCCGGCCAGGGTTATTGTATAGAATCACCTGCTTCGAGGTATGGCCGAGCAGCTCCTCTACATAGGCAACTGCCTGCTGCTGCGTAGGCCGGATGTACGGCGGGAAGCCAATCATTATTGCCGCAAATACGGAGCTTTCGAGCGACTTGACCAGCCGTACTGCATCCCTTGTTCTTATGGCGGCAACTCCGAAGATCAGCTCCACCCCTGCGAACGGATGCTGATTGAAATATTCGATGATCTGCAGCCTTTCCCCGACACTCATGGAGTGCTGCTCGCCGGTGCTTCCCGACACCAGCAGCGATTCGATCCCGTGCTGCATATGATAAGCTACTATCGGCTCAAAGCCCGCAACATTCAGACTTTCATCCTCCCGGAAAGGAGTAGGGATTGCAACATTTAATATTTTCATAGCATGATCCTCCCTTAGACTACTGCGTTCTCGACAGGTGCTTGTCTTCCATAGCCTCAAGAAGCGTGAACAGTATCCCGTTCGAGGCTCTGACCTTCTCTGGCTGGCCCGCCATCTCTGCTGCGGATTGGATGTATTCACCGGGCTCTATTTCTTCTCCGCAGTGTTCCATAATCCGCTGAATGCTCTGTTCATTAACCTCCAAGTGAAACTGCAGGCCGGCGACCGTATCCCTGAATTCGAAGCACTGATTCGCGCAGCCTAAGCTGAATGCGATCCGTTTCGCTCCGGCAGGCAGGCTGAAGGTATCCCCGTGCCAATGGAACGGGACAAACTGCTCAGGGAATCCTTTGAACAAGGCTGAGCCTTTCGCCTCCTCTGTCAGCTTAACCGGGAACCAGCCGATCTCCTTCCACTTGTTCCTGTAGACTTCCCCGCCGATTTGTTCAGCAATCAGCTGTGCTCCCAGGCAAATGCCCAGCGTCAGCTTGCCTGTGGTGATGGCATCGTGGATGAAAATCTTCTCTCTCTTCAGCCAAGGGATGGAAGCTTCATCGTATACCCCCATTGGTCCGCCCATTATAACGAGCATGTCGAAATCCTCTAATGCCGGCAGACTCTGGCTTTCATACAGCAGGGTTGTTGTAACGGTATGGCCTTTATTTCCGGCCCAGACGGATATTTCCTCCGGTGCTTCAAAAGGAACATGCTGCAGACAATGAATTCGCATCGTTTCACCTCGTAATCAGAAATGTTCTTTTCATTCTTTCATAGTTGGGATAGTTTCTGCAATACAAAATAACCCTACAAAGTGGAGCTTTGACTTCGGGGCTGACTCAGGTACATTGCGGAGGCCCAAAACATATATTTTCAGGCAATGCCGGGTAACCTGATGTAATTCCCTCTTCGAGCAGGGAGAGGACTGAGATTCCGCTATTCAGTCAAAATCACTGAAATTACAGCTCCGGCGGACTGAGATTCTCTTAATTGCCCGTTCTCGCCTTCTTTTGGGCTCAAACGGACAAGATAACGGAATCTCAGTCCGCTTCAGCCTATATTTCAGGTTTCTTGGGAGAATAGAGGCTTCTCAGTCCAATTCAACTTGTTAGCAAGAGTTACCCGCATTTTTCAAATTGTATAATTTTCCGCAACAAAAAAGCCATTGTCGATTGCTCAACAATGGCTTCGTGTGCTTGGCGGCGTCCTACTCTCCCAGGACCCTTCGGTCCAAGTACCATCGGCGCTGGAGGGCTTAACGGTCGTGTTCGGGATGGGTACGCGTGGAACCCCTCCGCTATCGCCACCAAACATGATTTTTGCGCTGCGTTGACTCCTGCGAAATCACTCCCGCAAAATATCAATCCTCAGAAAGGACATGCAGCTTAAAATCGTTCAGGTCTTAATCGCCTGAAAACTGAATCCGAAACGAAATTTGCGTTTGCCCTTCTTACGGGGCCCCCGGAAAGTATTCGGAATCGGCTTCGTCAGCCTCTTCTTCACTTTTTGGGGTATTCTTGGATAAGCCCTCGACCGATTAGTATTGGTCAGCTCCATGCATTACTGCACTTCCACCTCCAACCTATCTACCTCGTCGTCTTCAAGGGGTCTTACATACTGGGAAATCTCATCTTGAGGGGGGCTTCACGCTTAGATGCTTTCAGCGCTTATCCCGTCCGTACGTAGCTACTCAGCCATGCTCCTGGCGGAACAACTGATGCACCAGCGGTACGTCCATCCCGGTCCTCTCGTACTAAGGACAGCTCCTCTCAAATTTCCTGCGCCCACGACAGATAGGGACCGAACTGTCTCACGACGTTCTGAACCCAGCTCGCGTACCGCTTTAATGGGCGAACAGCCCAACCCTTGGGACCTACTTCAGCCCCAGGATGCGATGAGCCGACATCGAGGTGCCAAACCTCCCCGTCGATGTGGACTCTTGGGGGAGATAAGCCTGTTATCCCCAGGGTAGCTTTTATCCGTTGAGCGATGGCCCTTCCATGCGGTACCACCGGATCACTAAGTCCGACTTTCGTCCCTGCTCGACTTGTAGGTCTCGCAGTCAAGCTCCCTTATGCCT